>NZ_JBKEIV010000044.1:0-256811 GCF_046693725.1 Anaeromassilibacillus sp. SJQ-1
TGTTATGTACGTATTTACTGGTTCGGTTATGCGAAGCCGATATTAACCAGAACAACTTCCATACTCGTGTGAGTTTTCGCATTTATCGTGAAACACTTTCGCGTTTTTCGTGCGCCGCTTCACCAGTCATTCTGGTGCTCACCAGAGAGGAAGGCGTGTTGCGTGCTTTTGCGCGGAGGGCTAAGCTGCTTCGCAGTAGCAAGCTCTCCGCAACCCAGTTGCTTTGTTATTCCCGCTTCCTCATCTATAAGGGGCGGGACAAGTACATAATCGACGATGCACAGCCGGTGGAGGTCTTTTTTGACTTGCGGCGCGACATCGGGAGCCTGTCCCTTGCCCAGTATTTCTGTGAGCTCGCCGGTGCGTTGGCTCCACAGGAGGCTGGGGCAGGGGATTTTTTGCGCCTGCTTTTGCGGGCTTTTTTCTACTTATCAAAAGCAACCCGCCCACATCTGCTTATCAAGGCGGCGGTGGAAATGCGGATGTTGTCCTTGGCGGGTTACATGCCCGACCTGGTCTGTTGCGCCGGTTGTGCCTGCTATGAGGCGGAAACGATGTTTATTTCTGCCGCGAAGTGGTACGCTCTATTGCAATTCCTGTTACTCTCAGATAACGGAACCCGCTCTTCCGCTTTCCACCGGTGCTCTGACAGCATTGCGGCACACGGTATATGCAGATTTTGATAAACTGTTTGCGTTTCGTTTGCCACAAGCAGGTCTATGGCAGGTGGCGCGTGCCAGTGAGGCTTATGTTCTCAGCACCTTGGGGCGTAGCTTTCCAACCCTGGATTTTTATCACCAGGCGGAACCAGGGGCAATGGCAGCCGTGGGCAATCCACCGCAGGACGCCTAAAATCGAATGATACTTCGTACCGTTGTTTTTCTAGGGACGAATACCGACAAAGGACGGGAATGACATGATTACCAATCGATGTACAAGAGGGTTGACGGAAAATCCAGAGGCGAAACAGATCCGTCAGACCGTATTTGTAGAGGAACAGGGTTTCCACAATGAATTTGATGCGATGGATGCGGAAGCTTGGCATGTGGTCTTATGGAAAGATGAACATGCCATTGCGACTGGCCGTACGTTTCCAGCGCAGGGAGAGACCCATGCTTGGACAATTGGCCGCGTGGCGGTTCGGAAACCCTACCGTGGCCAGGGGATTGGCGCGCTGGTTGTACGGAAACTGGAAGAGATTGCGCGGCAACATGGCGCGGTTTCATTTATGTTATCCGCCCAGGTGCGTGCACGCGGATTTTATGAAACCATTGGTTACCACGCCGTAGGAGAACCCTATTTGGACGAATACTGCCCGCATGTAACGATGATAAAAAGGGCGGGCGAGGACAATAAAGAGGAACTACCATGAGTGAAACAGTACAACGACATTTGAAGGCTTTGGAGCTGGATAAAATATTACATCTTTTGGCGGAAGAGACAGCTTGTGATGCGGCGGCGGAATTGGCGGTAAATCTTCGCCCTGCTACGTCGCTCTCACAGGTCAAACGCCTTTTAACGGAGACGGACGAGGCCCACACAATGATGGCGCGTTTTGGAGCGCCGTCCTTTGGAGGTCTCAAAGACGTTTCGAATTCCCTGCGCCGTGCAGAAGCGGGCGGAACGCTCAATATGGGCGAGTTACTGCGAATTTCGATGGTTCTGCGGACTTTGCGTGGAATTGTGGATTGGCGCAGTAAAAGTGAAGGCGTCAAAAGTATCCTCGACGATCGATTTGACGCAATTATGCCGAATAAATATCTGGAGGAACGGATCAACCATGCGATTCTTTCCGAAGAGGAGATGGCGGACAGTGCTTCTCCACAGTTGGCAACGATCCGGAGGAAAATTCGTTCCGCTTCTTCTCGTGCAAGAGAACAGCTGGAAAAAATGGTGCGTTCTCCTGCGACGCAGAAGTACCTACAGGACCCGATCATCACGATGCGTGACGGCCGCTTTGTTGTGCCCGTCAAAGCAGAATGCCGAGGTGACGTGCCGGGATTGGTGCACGACACCTCTTCTTCCGGTGCGACGGTGTTCGTCGAACCGATGGCGGTTGTAGAGGCAAACAATGAGGTTCGTGTGTTGCTCTCCCAAGAGCAAGCGGAAATCGACCGTATTCTGGGGGAACTCTCCGCAGAAGCCGGCAATTTTGCCAGCGGCATCATCTCCGGCTACAAAGAGGCGGTGGAGTTAAATCTGATTTTTGCCAAGGCGAATTTGGGGTACAAAATGAAGGCAACTATGCCGCTTGTCAATGAGGAAGGGAAAATCGAGCTGAAGCGGGCACGCCACCCGCTGATCGACAAGGAAAAAGTGGTTCCGACCGATATTGAACTTGGTATACACTTTGACACCTTGGTGATTACAGGTCCCAATACCGGCGGAAAAACAGTATCCCTAAAAACGGTCGGACTTTTAACACTAATGGCAATGTGTGGGCTGTTATTGCCCGTTGCAGATAACAGCCAGATATCCATCTTTACCAATGTTTTGGCTGATATTGGCGATGAACAGAGTATTGAGCAATCCCTGTCCACCTTTTCTGCCCATATGACAAACATAATCAAGATTCTGGAACACGCGGATGGTTCCAGTTTGATCTTGCTCGATGAGCTTGGCGCGGGGACGGACCCGATCGAGGGGGCGGCGCTGGCCATGTCGATTTTAGAGGCTTTGCGGAGAAAGGGGGCGCGCATTGCGGCGACAACCCACTATGCGGAGCTGAAAGCGTATGCTTTGCAGACCCCCGGCGTGGAAAATGCATGCTGTGAGTTCGACGTCACAACCCTGCGGCCAACATACCGCCTGCTGATCGGCGTGCCGGGCCGCTCCAATGCCTTTGCCATTTGCTTGCGCCTGGGGATGGTGCCAGAGATTGTTGAGCACGCAAAGGAATTGGTTTCCAGCGAAAATACCCGGTTTGAGGATGTTGTTCAAAGCTTGGAGACAAGCCGTCAGCGCTTAGAAGAAGAGCGAAAGGAAGCGCAGCGCCAGCGCTTGGAAGCCGAAGAAGCCAGTCGGGCGGCTAAGGAGCGAAAGGATTCCATTGATGCACAGGCGGAGCGTGAGATGGAGGAAGCGCGCCGCCGTGCCGCAGAATTGATTGCCCGAACGCGCGGCCAGATTGATGCCATGCTTAACGAGATGGAGGAGCTCAAAAAGCAGAAGAATAAAGCGCTGACCGCAGAGCAAAAGGCAAAGCTTAAATCCGGCCTGCGCGCACTGGAAAACGAGGCAGATCCGGTCCGAAAGAAGGACGGTGAAGCGTATGTTTTGCCCAGGCCACTTAAAAAAGGCGATTCTGTTTTGATTTATGACATCGACAAGAAGGGGACCGTTTTGCAGCCTCCGGAGAAAGGTGGCAAAACAGCTCTGATTCAGGCTGGCATTATTCAGACCCGCGTACCGGTTTCCAACCTCCGGTTGTTGGAAGAAAAGCCTGTGAAGAAACCCCAGGGTTCTGTTACCCGAAGCGTCACCCGGGCCAATGTTCGTGCAGCGATGGAACTCGACGTGCGTGGACAGACTTCTGACGAAGCGTTGATGAATGTCGATCAATTCATCGATTCTGCGGTATTGGCAGGGATCAATCTGCTCACTATCATCCACGGAAAAGGGACAGGAGCACTGCGGGCGGCTGTACAACAGCATCTTAAGAGGCACCCGAATGTAAAAAGCTTCCGTCTGGGGACCTTTGGAGAAGGGGAAGCGGGCGTTACGATCGTAGAGTTGAAATAAAGCGAGGAAACCGAATGACAAAGGGGAGAGAAAAGGACAGAATGTGGCTCATTTTTGCAGTTGGTTCCGCTGTATTTGCAGCGCTGACTTCCATCCTGGCAAAGATCGGCATTGAGGATATGAATTCCAACCTGGCAACGGCAATTCGTACGGTTGTGGTGTTAGTGTTGGCATGGGGGATTGTATTTGCAACTGGAGCGCAGACCGGTATTAGCCACATCTCTGCGAAGAGCTTTTTGTTCTTGATTTTGTCCGGATTGGCGACGGGGCTGTCTTGGATTTGCTATTACCATGCTATTCAAGTTGGTCCGGTTTCCAAGGTGGTCCCAATTGATAAATTTAGTGTGGTTATCACCATGGTTTTGGCCTTTTTGTTCCTGCATGAGAGAGTGGATGCAAAGACCGTCATAGGTGGAATTCTGATTACCGCAGGGACTTTGGTTATGATTTTGTAACTGTATAATCCAACTTTCCCCGACATATATAAGGAATTAAGGTCCAGGCAGGCGGTTGTACTGTCTGGACCTTTTCGAAAGTATCTGGAAAAGGAGGAATCACAATGAATGAGACGAGAAAAAGCAGAAAGGGGTGGCTATCGGAATAACGCTCATACTGTTGTTTTTGGCCGCTGTGGGCGTAACGATCGGCATGGCGGTCAGTGACCCCTATGAGGATACGGTACAAGCTACTGCACAGCCGGAGACAGTCGTACCCAAGTTGGCGAAGTCTTTGCTTACAGGGGAGCCGGCTTTATTGACCAAAGAGGAGGTCAGCAGCCTTTTATCCAGCCAAGTGGCCGGACTGCATGGAGGCGGCTTTCAGGTTTTAGATCTGCAATGTGTTTCTGTAGAGGATGGGACGGCGGAGTTCTATATTCCGGTGTCTTACTCCGGTTTGCGCTTGGGGGTCAGCGCCCGCTTCACCATGGGTTGTGATACGGAGGCGGAAACCATCTGGGCAGAATTGCAAACCGTGCACCTGGGGAGGCTGCCGATTAAGGCGGAATGGGTACTGGAAATTGCAAAAAATCTGCTTCCCTCTGAGGTTAAAGTCGAAGGAAAGCGTCTCTCTGTTTCCGATTCCTTTTTCGATGAAACCGTGTTAGGCGGCGCGGTGGGCCTGAAGGTTCAGGATTTGCGAGTAACGCCCGAGGGATTCCAGGTACAGGTACAGGGAAATCTAGAGCGAATTCAGAGCCATCTGGGGCAATATTTGGAACAGTTTCTGGCTACGGGGGATTGACAGATGAAAGGTTTTGTTGTATAATCTCCAACTGTAAAGGAAATGGCTTTACAGTTGGAGGGAGGGCCAAACGTGGCAAAGGATTTGGAAATTTCCTTTTTGCTGGATTTCTACGGCGACATGCTGACCGAAAAACAGCGTGAGGTGATTGAATTCTATTACAACGAAGACCTGTCCCTTTCTGAAATCGCCGACAACGAGGGAATTACACGCCAGGGGGTGCGCGATTCCATCAAGCGGGCAGAGGCGCAATTGTTCGATATGGAGCAGCGCCTTGGGCTTGCAAAGCGGTTTCGTGAGATGCGTGGCGGGCTGGAACAGATCCGCGAAGCGGCCCAACGCATCCAGGAGTATAATAAGCACTATGTGTATTCTCACGATCTTTCGGAGGATGCGCAGACGATTATAGACTTGGCGCAAAAGCTATGTGAATAGCAAAGCGCGCGGGAGGGAGATACGATTTGGCATTCGAAGGACTGGCTGATAAACTCTCCGCGGCCTTTAAACGGCTGAAGTCGAAGGGAAAACTGAGCGAGGACGATGTCAAAGAGGCCATGCGAGAAGTGCGGCTTGCGCTTCTGGAGGCTGATGTCAATTATAAGGTTGCAAAAGATTTTACCAAAAAGGTGACAGAGCGAGCTGTCGGCGCGGAGGTTATGGAGAGCTTGACCCCAGCGCAGATGGTTGTGAAGATTGTTGATGAAGAATTGACCGCCTTGATGGGCGGCGGTGAGACGCGTTTGGTTTCCCCACCGAGTCCGCCGGCGATTATCATGATGTGTGGATTACAGGGTTCTGGTAAGACCACACACTGTGGTAAATTGGCAAAGATGCTGAAAAGCAGGGGCCACCGGCCCCTGCTTGTGGCGGGCGACATCTACCGCCCCGCTGCGATTAAGCAGCTGCAAGTGGTGGGTTCCCAAGCGGGAGTTGCTGTGTTTGAAATGGGCACGGAAAAGCCGGTGAAAATTTGCAAAGAGGCGATCCGCAGGGCCAAGGATTATGGCAACGACTATGTAATTATCGATACGGCGGGCCGCCTGCAAATCGATGAAAAGCTGATGGAGGAGCTACACAATATCAAAGATGCGGTTCATCCAACGGATATTCTGTTGGTCGTCGATGCGATGACCGGCCAGGAAGCGGTCAATGTTTCTAAGACGTTCGATGAAAAACTGGATATTACCGGTGTTATCCTTACAAAGCTTGACGGCGATACCCGCGGCGGCGCGGCGCTTTCGGTGCGGGCTGTGACGGGCAAGCCGATCAAGTTTGCCGGCACTGGCGAAAAATTGGATGACTTGGAGGTTTTCCATCCGGACCGTATGGCGTCTCGAATCCTTGGGATGGGCGATGTGCTGACTCTGATTGAGGAAGCACAGGTCAAAATGGATCAGAAAGCGGCGGAGAAAGTATCCCGCAGGATGTTGGAAAACAAAATGGATCTCAACGACCTGTTGGATCAATTTAAGCAGGTCAAACGGATGGGGCCGCTAAAATCTGTCCTCAGCAAAATGCCGGGAATGGAAAAGCAGCTCAAGGATGTGGAGATCGATGATCGCGATATGGACCGTATGGCGGCGATTATTTTGTCGATGACCAAAGAGGAGCGTGCGAAGCCTTCCATTATCAATCCATCGCGTAAGCGCCGGATTGCGGCGGGCAGCGGCATGCGTGTGGAAGACGTCAACCGTTTGTTGCGCCAATTTGAACAGACACAAAAGCTCATAAAGCAGCTCAAAGGGAAGGGCGCAAGGCGCCGCTTTGGATTTTAAAAGGTGATCTTACCAAAACTTTTGGTGGAGATAGAAATGATTCTATTTTGGAGGTGAACATCAACATGGCAGTAAAAATCAGACTGCGCAGAATGGGTGCAAAGAAAGCTCCGTTCTATCGCATTGTTGTTGCAGATTCCCGTTATCCGCGTGATGGCCGTTTCATTGAGGAGATCGGTACGTACGATCCGATGCAGGAGCCTTCTGTAGTGAAGGTCGATGCAGAAAAGGCGAAGAAGTGGATTTCGAACGGTGCACAGCCGACCGATACCGTGAAGACGCTGTTCAAGAAGAACGGCATCCTGTAAGGGAGGCAATGCGTTGTATACGGAGGTTAAGATGAAGGAACTGCTGATTGCAATTGCTCAGGGCCTCGTGGAAGACCCGACCGCCGTGAACGTCGATGTTGACGATTCCGCGGAGGACGGCTCCATTGTGTACCATCTGCACGTTGCAGAGGCGGACATGGGCCGGGTGATCGGCAAGCAGGGACGCATCGCAAAGGCAATCCGTGTGGTGATGCGTGCCGCGGCAACCCGCACCAACAGCAAGATTTCTGTTGAGATCGACTGAGCATAAAAGAGGAGGGCAGACTCGCGTCCGCTCTCTTTTTGTTTTCTGCGAAGGAGGAAGAAAAATGCGCAAGCAATTTTTAGAGGCAGGCCGTATTGTGGGAACCCATGGGGTCAAAGGAGAACTGCGCGTGGAACCGTGGTGTGATTCTGCGGATTTTTTGGCCAAGATCCATACGCTATATTGGAACCGAGGGAGCGAGAAATTACCAGGTGGTTTCGTCGCGTGTCCACAAAAGCCTGCTGCTTCTGAAGCTGGAAGGGATCGATACGGTGGAGGAAGCGGATGCGCTGCGCGGCCGGATTCTCTATTTAGATCGAGCAGATGTGAAATTGCCCAAAGGGCGTTATTTCGTGCAGGATATGATCGGTCTGACCGTTATGGATGCGGATACAGGCAAACGGTATGGCTCATTGACAGAGGTAATGCCCACAGGGGCGAACGACGTCTATCAGGTGACCGGGGAGGATAAGGTGAACTATTTGGTTCCTGCTATCCCGGATGTGATTGTCGATGTGGACATCGACGGGGGCACTCTCAAAATTCGGCCCATAAGGGGGATCTTTGACGATGCGAATTGACATTCTCACGCTTTTTCCGGAGATGTGTGAGACCGTCATGGCTGAAAGCATCATCGGACGTGCCCGTAAGCGTGGAGCGGTTCAGGTGTGCTGTCACCAAATCCGTAATTTTGCGTATGATAAACATAACCGGGTAGATGATACCCTATTCGGCGGTGGGATGGGCATGCTGATGATGGCGGAACCCATCGCTTTGTGCATGGACGATTTGGTAGAACAGTTGGGGAAAAAGCCCTATGTTCTGTACATGTCTCCCCAGGGAAATGTTTTGTCCCAAGAAAAAGTGAAAGAATTGGCAATGCATGAGAATATTGCCATTCTATGTGGGCATTATGAAGGTGTGGACGAGCGCGTGCTAGAGGCATATGTCGACGAAGAGATTTCCATAGGAGACTATGTGCTGACCGGTGGCGAGCTGCCTGCGCTGGTGGTTGCGGACGCGGTTTGCCGGATGAAGGATGGCGTCCTGTCAAACGATGTTTGCTTTGAGGAGGAGAGCCACTACGACGGCTTGCTGGAATATCCGCAGTATACCCGGCCGGCAACTTGGCGAGGAAGGAGCGTCCCTCCCGTCCTCTTATCGGGTAATCATGCAGCAATTGCCCGTTGGCGCAGAGAGCAATCCATTTTGCGCACTATGCACAAACGTCCCGACTTGTTTGCCCGGGCAGAGCTGACCAAACAGGACAAAAAATACCTTGCTTCGTTGGAAACTCATGTAGAAAAAGAATAGATACTTATACAATCTGTCTGATTTTGACATTCTCGATTTTTTGAAAATATGGAATACGGCACAAAAGTTTTCAACAAACATGGCAAGGTGCACAAAGGAGTTGGGGACAAAAAAGCCCCAATTCGGTTATCAATCCAAAGTTTTTTCAAATTTGTTGACGGCCTTCCGAATTGTGATATAATAACTGCATGATCTAGCTTTCATGCTGTGTTGTATTTTAGATTTTGGTTGGTTGGAATGGTTTGATTTTGATTTTGTTTTAGGAGTGAGTAAGAATGTGCGTTAAAGAGGTTTTGGTTCAGAATCAGGTAGGTCTCCATGCACGTCCGGCAACGTTCTTTATCCAGAAGGCAAATGAGTATAAGTCCTCGATTTGGGTGGAAAAGGAAGAGAGACGTGTGAATGCAAAGAGCCTGCTGGGCGTATTGTCCCTCGGTATTGTGGGCGGCACGTCCATCCGCATCATTGCAGATGGTTCCGACGAGGAAGAGGCAGTGGAAAATCTGGTGGAGCTGGTAAAGTCCGGTTTTGCTGAGTAATTTTTCAGCTGTGTCCAATTGTATGGGATAGAGTTCCCATATGAGTCAAGTCCAATGGTTGGAACGAGATGAAAAAGGAACGCCCGATGGGCGTTCCATTTTTTTATGGTGCCTTACGGTCCGGAGATATAGATGAACCAATGGAGTGTCCAATCAAAGGGGGGAATTTCGATGGAAGAGCAAGAGCAACGTTTGGAGCACATACGCGAGTTGCGGAAAAAGGCGATGCGTCTGCCGTTGCATCCCGGGGTATATATCATGCACGATAAGACCGGCAAGATTATTTATATTGGTAAAGCGAAAGCCCTGAAAAATCGCGTTAGCCAATATTTTGGCAGTGAAAAGAATCACGATGAAAAGGTTCGCCGGATGGTCAGTAACGTAGAATACTTTGAATATATTCTAACGGACAGTGAGTTTGAGGCGTTGGTGTTGGAGTGCAGCCTGATTAAGCAGCATACGCCCAAATACAATATTCTCCTCAAAGATGACAAGGGGTATCATTATATCAAGGTAACCCGAGGACCATGGCCGCGGATTTCGCAGGCAAAGCAGATGCTGGACGACGGCGCGGATTACATCGGCCCATTTGTCAGTTCTTGGGCGACAAAGGAATCGGTGGACGAAGCGTTGAAGATCTTTCGTCTGCCCTCCTGCTCGCGCAGATTTCCGCAGGACATCGGGAAAGGACGTCCCTGTTTGAATTATTATATCAAGCAATGTAGCGCCCCTTGCCAAGGAAAGATTTCGCAGGAGGATTATAACGAGGCAGTCAAAGAAGCGATCGACTTTTTGCGGGGTGGAAGTGCGGAATGTGTGCGTAGTTTGACGAAAAAAATGGAAGAAGCAGCGGAAAACCTTGAGTTTGAGCGTGCAGCACGCATCCGCGATCGTCTTGCCGCCATCAAGCGCATGAGCGACCGCCAGAAGGTGGTAGCCTTAAAGGTCCCGGAACAGGACATCATTGCACTGGCACAAGGCCCTGAGCGAAATTGTTTTGAGGTGTTTCGCTTTATGAATGGCCGCCTGTGTGACCGGGAAACGTACTTGATGGGAGAGATCGGCGAACCAGAGGCGGCCCGCAGCGAATTTATCGAACGTTATTACTCCATGCGAGATCGTGTGCCGCCGCGTGTGAGTCTGGATGCGCCCGCTGCAGATATGGACTTGCTTTCCGAATGGCTTAGCCAGAAGGCAGGGCGGAAGGTGACGGTTTACGTCCCGCAAAAGGGAGAACAAGCGCAACTGGTGGAGATGTGCCGCAACAATGCAGCCGAGCAATTGGCACAGTCGGTCGGAAGGACTGGCAGAGAGGCTTCCGCGCTGGATGAGCTTGCCCGCCTGTTGGGAATGGCGCATCCACCGGCCTATATTGAGGCATACGACATCAGCAATTTGGCCGGTGGAGACAATGTAGCGGGTATGGTGGTCTTTGAAAACGGTCGTCCGCTGAAAAGCGCTTACCGGAAGTTTAAAATCAAGACCGTTGTGGGGCAGGACGACTATGGTTCCATGCGTGAGGTTATAGGGCGCCGGTTACAGGAGTATTTTGACCAGAAGGATAGTGGAGAGGGCTTTGGGCGTCTTCCAGATCTAATCCTTTTGGACGGAGGAAAGGGCCATGTGTCTGCGGTCCGGCCTATTCTGGAAGCCTCCGGGCTGGATATTGCCCTGTTTGGTATGGTCAAAGATGATAAGCACCGCACGAGAGCCATCGCGGAAGACGGGGGAGAAATTGCAATCAATTCCAATCGCAAGGCGTTTACCCTGGGTATCCTCTATTCAGGAGGAGGTCCACCGTTTTGCAATTGGGTATCATCGCCAGACACGAAAGAAAAATACCCTGACCTCTACTTTGACGGAGATTGAAGGGATCGGCGAGACGCGCGCACGCGCGCTTTTGCGCCATTTTCGAACGCTGACAGCTATCCGGGAGGCGGACCTTGCTGAATTGGAGGCGGCCCCCGGAATGACCAAACCGGCCGCTCGAAAAGTCTACGTGCATTTTCATGGCGAAGAGGTTCCCCAAAAGCCTTGAAACCGTTAGTCCGTGTATCGCTGCACGCTTGACAGACGCGGAAGATAATGGGATAATAAAAAGACCATTTTACGTCTTCGATTTTTGAAGGAGCATTGCATATGCGAATTATTACAGGTTCAGCCCGTGGCAGACGTCTTTTAACGTTGGAAGGCGAACATGTTCGTCCAACAACGGAGCGGGTAAAGGAGGCTTTGTTTAGCATCCTACAGTTTCAGATCGAGGGGCGGCGTGTGCTGGATCTTATTTGCGGGGTCTGGCCAGCTCGGTTTGGAAGCGCTCAGCCGCGGTGCACGAGAAGCCGTCTTTGTGGATGCGGGAAAGGAACCCATATCGATCATTGAAAAAAATATCGCCAGCACCGGTTTGGGAGAGCGTGCAAAGGTTTTGCATATGGATTATGCAGCCTTTCTTTTACGCCGTAACGAGCCCTTTGACATCGCCTTTTTAGACCCGCCTTATCGGACAGGCCTACTACAAAAGGCGATACCGTTGACAGTGGCTATTCTGAACAAGGGCGGCGTCCTCGTCTGTGAACATCCAATCGACGAGGAGATTCCCGAGGCGGCAGGGGATTTCGAAAAAAAGCGCGACTACCGCTATGGAAAGATTGTGCTGTCGGTCTACCGGCACAAAGATCTATAAGGGATTCGTGTGGATACAGGATTCCACACATGGGAAGAGTTTTGGAAAGGAAGAGACCTATGAAAATTGCAATTTGCCCAGGCAGCTTTGATCCGGTCACCATCGGACATTTGGATATTATTGAACGTGCAAGAAAGATTTTCGATCATGTGATTGTGGCTGTAATGGTGAACCCGGAGAAACACACGATGTTCACCACGGAAGAGCGAATTGCCCTGATTCAGAAGTGCACCAATGGCATGAGCGGTGTGGAAGTGGTCAGCTTTGACGGTTTGCTGGCAGATTATGCCAAGATGCGCGGGGCGACGGCGATTGTCAAAGGCCTGCGGGCCATGTCCGACTTCGAATATGAATTTCAGCAGGCGCTGACCAATCGGAAACTCAATTCCGAGTTAGAAACCGTATTTATGATTACCAGGTCGGAAAACATGTTCCTGAGTTCCAGCATAGTCAAACAGATCGCCAACTTTGGCGGCGATGTCTCCAACTTTGTTCCAGCGTGTATCTTGGATGACATCAAAGAAAGAATGTATGCCGCGAAGAAGTAAACATATTCTGGGTGGGAATGCGTGTATCCGGTTCCGTTTTCCCATGCGCAACTCTGCGGCCCTCTGAAAGGATGGATCAATACGATGAACGTGGAAGAACTGATCGACGAATTGTATGAGATGGTAGAGAAGGCGTGGAACCTTCCGCTCAGCCGCGGCCGCGCGGTGCTGGATGGCGAAGAGGTCAAACAGATTTTGGATGAGATCCGCGAAAACCTGCCCCAGGAATTGCTCAAAGCGAAAGCGATTGTGGCGGATCGCAATCAGATTATCAGCACGGCAAAGATGGAAGCCGAGACAAAGATTCGGGTCGCAGAAGAGCGGGCCCGGGCGATGGTGAACCAGGATGAGATTGTCAAGCAGGCGCAGCAGAAGGCAAACGACCTATTGACGCAAACACAGATAAAAACACGTGAAATGCGGAAAGCAGCAAACGAGTATGTGGACGATCTGATGCGCCGTACAGATGAGGCCCTTGCGGCAAACCTGGCAGAACTGCGCAAGACCCGTCAAAACATCAAAGCGACTCAGCGTTCCGGTCAGAATTGATCGAAACATTTGTAAGTTTCCGCTAGAAAAATTTGGTAATATTTGGATAATATAGAAAATCTCAATTCTTAACCTAAAAAATGCACCACAAGATATTGTGGTGCATTTTTTTATGCTACTAAATAAGCGAATTTTGTTCAAAAGAGAGTCGGTATTTGTTGGATTAGTTGACATAATCAAAATAAATCAGTTGCATTTTTGTTACGAATCGAGTATAATCGTAATCAACAAGTGGAGGAAGGTGGGGCAAAATAGCACGATGTGGTTCAAGTACCCATCTTTTGCCCTGAAAAGGCACAGCGGTTATGTTGATTGGCGAATACCAACATAATATTGACGCGAAGGGCCGCGTGATCGTTCCGCCCGGTTCCGGGAGGACCTGGGGGAACGTTTTTATGTCACGAAGGGCCTGGATCATTGTCTCTTCGTTCTTCCGCCTACAGAATGGACTAAATTGCAGGAAAAAATCATGGCAATGCCCATGGGAAAAGCCCGCGGTATCCAACGCTTCTTTTTTCCGGCGCTGCTGAGGTGGAGCCGGACAAGCAGGGACGCATCCTTCTTCCACAGCATTTGCGGGAATACGCTGGGCTGGAAAAAGATGTAGCCTTTATAGGAACCTCAAACCGGGCGGAACTTTGGGATGCCCAACGCTGGGCTTCGTTTAATGCGGAGTTGGATGACAGCAGCTTGATTGAGGTGATGGAAGAACTGCAATTTTAAGTGTATCTTGTTAGAGAGAATCCACAGTGGGCGCTTCCGAACGGAATTTTAGGCGGTAGGACAGGCCCCGGGAACCGGAGGCGCACAGAGATGGAATTTCAGCATAAACCCGTGTTGTTTGATGAGGCGATTGCTTCTTTGGCGATTCAGCCCGACGGAATCTACATCGATGGAACAGCGGGAGGCGGTGGCCATTCCAAGGCCATTGCAAGCCGTTTAACAACTGGAAAACTGCTTTCGATTGATCAGGACCCAGATGCGATTGCCGTGGTGCGAGAACGCTTGAAGGGGATGAAGTGTTCCCTTGTTGCACACGCCAATTTCAGCGAAATGGCTCAAGTTGCAAAGGAGCGAGATTTGGTGCCTGTGGATGGTGTCCTCTTGGACATCGGCGTATCCTCTTATCAACTGGATACCCCTGATAGGGGATTTTCGTATCATTCGGATGCACCGCTTGATATGCGTATGAGTAAACAGGGCCCCAGTGCAAAGGATTTGGTGAATACGCTTTCTTGGCAGGAGTTGGCTGGGATTATCAGCCGCTATGGGGAAGACCGTAACGCAAAGAGTATTGCCAAGGGGATTGTTCACGCCCGAGAGAGCGGACCAATTGAAACCACAGGGCAACTAGCCGAGATCATCAAGGCTTCTGTTCCCGCGGCTGTACGCAGAGAACAGGGACATCCCGCGCGTAAGACGTTTCAGGCTTTGCGCATTGAGGTCAATGGCGAACTGGACGCTCTTTCGGACGGATTGGATGCCGCATTCTCAATTTTAAAGCCGGGGGGACGCTTGGCTGTAATCACCTTTCATTCCCTGGAGGACCGCATAGTCAAGCAGCGCATGGCATCCTGGTGTCAAGGATGTACGTGTCCGCCGGATTTTCCTGTGTGTGTCTGTGGGAAGAAGCCGAGAGCAAAGCTGCTTTATAAAAAAGGACTTGCTCCGACGGAAAAAGAATTGGAACAAAACCCAAGGAGCCGCAGCGCGCGGTTGCGGGTTTGTATCAAGCTATAGATATAAAACATAGATGAGGAAAGAAGGGTCTGTGAATGGCGACGCGAACCAGAGGCGAAGCGTATGATTTTGAGCTTTTTGAACCAAAGAGAAAATCGGAACCGCAGCAACAAACGAATAATATCATACGGCTTCCGCAGGAAGAACTGGAAAGAAACCGCCGTCCAAAGCACAGATCGTTAAAGGTCCTTTCCATGAGTGTCTTTTTAACCGTCATGTTGGGAATTGTTGGGACCTTTGTCTATGGACAGGTTCGTCTTTCAGAATTGACGAACGAGATCAATCTTTCTACAACAGAACTGGCCGAACAGGAAAGCCTGTACACCCAATTGAAGATGAAATCGCAGTCCAAGCTGTCGCTTGAAACGGTGGAGGAATACGCGGAGACACAGCTCGGAATGCGTAAGCTGGAGCAGAGCCAAGTGGAATATATCAGTTTATCCCAGGGGGACAAGGGCCAGGTGTTAGAGGGGGATTCTTCAGAAAATTGGCTCACATCGATTTGGAACTTTATCGAACAGTTGCTGTCATAAAGCAAACCATTTCTCATATAGATAAAAAGGGACCGTTCAGAAGAGGGGATTCCTGTTCCATATGGATGCGTCAGGACTGATCCCGGAATCAATGATTGTAAAAGCGGGAGAGTTAAGAGAACATCTTGACTCTCCGCTTTGTAATATGGAGGTTGCAAATGGCAAAAGGAACAACGATCCGTATGTGGAGACGTACCGCTTTTCTGTTGGCTTTGATTATCGCCGGCTTTGCCGTGGTTGTCGTAAGTCTTTTCCGCTTGCAGCTGGTGCAGGGAGAAGAGATGCAGACCCGCGCCGTGGACCAGTATTTGAAGGATACGTCCATCAGCGCGCAGCGCGGTACAATCTATGACTGCAATATGAAGGTTTTAGCGAAGAGCGCCGCCGTCTGGAAGGTGGTGTTGGAGCCCAATTATATCGACGACGACAACCGGGAGTTGATCTGCAACGGACTCTCCCAAATTCTCGGTTTGGACAAAGCCGATCTGATCGAACGAAGCAAAAAAAGAACCTACTATGATGTGGTCAAGAATAAGGTAGAGACCGATGTGAAAGATCAGATTGTTGCTTTTAAGGAAGAGAACGAAATTACCAATGGGATTCGCTTGATTCCTGACTACAAGCGGTACTATCCGTATGGAAAGTTTGCCTCATCCGTCCTGGGCTTCACTGGGTCGGATAACCAGGGCTTGGCGGGCATCGAAGCGCAGTATGATTCAGAGTTGACCGGCGTTCCTGGGAGGCTCGTGACAGCTAAGAATGCCGTTGGAACCGATATGCCATTTGATTATGAGCAGATGGTGGACGCACAGAATGGAAACAGCTTGGTTCTCACCATCGACGAGGTCGTGCAGCATTTCTTGGAAAAGTATTTGGAAGAGGGCGTAGCCAACAGCGGTACCCGAAACCGCGCCTGTGGCATTGTGATGAACGTCAAAACCGGCGCCATTTTGGGAATGGCTGTGAAAGGAGACTTTGATCCCAACGACCCATTTACTTTGACCGACCCAAAAGAACAGGCTGCCGTTGATGCGCTTCAGGGGGAGGAACGCACGAAAGCATTGAACGAAGCGCGCCAAAAGCAATGGCGTAACAAATGTGTCAGCGATACATATTATCCCGGTTCTGTTTTTAAGATGGTGACCTCATCCATGGGCTTTGAAGAGGGCATTATCAGTGAAAATACCCCTTTCTCCTGTCCTGGCTATTATGTGGTTGCCGACCGGCGCATCAGCTGCTGGAAGTCGGGAGGCCATGGGTCCGAAACATTTGCGCAGGGGTTGTGTAATTCTTGTAACCCGGTGTTTATCCAGGTGGGTGAAAAGCTTGGTGCGCAGACATTCTTTGAGTACTTTGAAGCGTTTGGATTTACCCAGAAGACAGGTATTGACTTACCTGGCGAATCCAGAAGTATCTATTACGATGAGACGATGGGACCTGTAGAATTGGCGACGGAATCCTTTGGTCAGAACTTCAGTATTACACCGATTCAGATGATTACTGCGGCTGCAGCAGTCGCAAATGGCGGTTATTTGGTACAGCCGCATGTGGTGGCACAGGTAATCGACGACGAGGGCAATATCATTCGCACCACGGATACAACGGTGAAGCGTCAGGTGATCTCGAATGAGACATCCCGTCGTGTCAGCGCTATTTTACAGCAAACCGCTACCACTGGGACGGCAAAAAATGGCTATATTGCAGGTTATCGGGTAGCCGGAAAGACCGGTACCTCGGAAAAAATTGCGGAATGGATTGCGCAGGGAAAGCAAGGGGAAAAAAAGTACATTGCTTCTTACTGCGGCTATGCTCCGGCTGACGATCCACAGGTGGCAATGCTGGTGTTCTTTGACGAACCTTTGCCGCAGGGCGGACAGGTGTTTGGCAGTGCAATTGCAGGCCCACCATTTGCAAAGACCATGAGTGAGATTCTGCCGTACCTCGGGGTAGAAGCCAAATATACGGAGGAAGAACTTGCAAAGCTGGATACCAGTGCCCCGGATGTCCTTGGGAAAAGTGTCCAAGAAGCCCAAAACCTGATTCAGAGCGCAGAGCTCAACGTGAAAGTGTATGGTCAGGGGGATACGGTGCTCTCGCAGGTACCGGAGCCGGGCAAGAGCATTCCGAAGAGCGGCCAGGTGGTGCTGTTTACCGATGAGGAGAGTGCCGCGCAGACTGTGACCGTTCCGAAACTGACCGGGCTTACTCTGGCACAGGCAAATTCTACGGCGGCCAATGCGGGAATCAATATCAGTATTTCTGGCGCTGCACTCACTGGGAAAAATGCAGTTTCCAATCTACAAAGTATTCCAGAGGGCAGCCAAGTTCCGCCAGGTACGATGGTGACGGTCGATTTTGTGGAATTGGATTCCGTAGAATAGAACCAAGAAATGGTCTGAAAAAGGCTATATATCCGTGCTTTTTTCCAATGAACCAGCGGGGAAAAGATGGTATAATAAAGATCATATAAAAATTCCCATTTGGAATGTAAAAAGCCGCCTGTATGGCAATCATGGGCGGCTTTTCCATTCGAATGGGTTATAATAAAATCAACCGCATGGGCGCGGCAAACGGTGACAAAGGGGATATTGCATATGGCGGACGGCATCTGGATATTGGCGGCGGCAGTGATTGCATTTGCAGTGACGGGGCTTTTGGGGAAATGGATGGTGCCATTTCTGCACAAAATCAATTTTGGACAGACCATCCGGGAAGTAGGACCAAAGTGGCATCAAAAGAAAAACGGTACGCCGACGATGGGCGGGTTCATGTTCATCATCGGTATTTTTGTGGCTGCAGCTGCCAGTTTGGTGCTATTCTATCGGACCTCGGGACAGAACCCGCAGGATATGAACATGCAGACAAAACTGGTAGCCGGATTTCTGATGGCGTTGGGCTTTGGCGGCGTGGGTTTTATTGATGATTATATCAAGGTGGTAAAAAAGCGCAATCTCGGTTTGAATGAAAAGCAAAAGCTGATTTTGCAGTTTTTGGTCGCAGGGGCGTATCTGTTTTCTTTGTATCTCTCCGGAGGCTCGTCGGTGACCTTGATTCCCTTCTTGGGCGGCGTGGACCTGGGGATATTTTATTGGGTGATTTCCCTGCTTGGGATTGTTGGAATGGTGAACGCTGTCAATTTCACCGATGGAATCGATGGACTGAATGCGTCGGTGACATTCTTCGCCTCTCTCATCTTTATGGTGATCGCTGGCGTTCTAGGCGCCAGCGGTATGGGGATTCTTGCGGCGGCAACGGCGGGTGGCTGCTTAGGCTTCCTGATCTGGAATTTCAACCCGGCCAAAGTTTTTATGGGCGACACAGGTTCCCTATTTTTGGGGGGATGGTTTGCGCACTGGGCTATGGCCTGAATTTGCCAGTTTTAATTCTGCCAGTGGGTATCATTTATATTGTGGAGATCCTCTCCGTTGTGCTACAGGTCACCTATTTTAAGGCCACTGGCGGGAAGCGATTGTTTAAAATGAGCCCCATCCACCACCACTTCGAAATGTGTGGTTGGAGCGAAGTGAAAATCTGTACAGTTTTCAGCCTGATTACCTTGTTGTTTGGCGTGCTTAGCGTAGCGTCGGTTTGGTTTGGGCTGTAAGCGTTAAAATGACATTTTTGGCAGCCGGTTTGTGGTTAAATGAGGAAAGGCCCCACAGAATCTAGGGGGTTTTCCGGAATTTGTCTGGATTTGAAAGGAGGCGGCTTTATGGCGACAAGGGCGGACAGTAAACGCGGAGCAAACGTGACGCACTTGCCAACCGCGCGAAAATCCGACACAAAGGAGATGCCTCCAAAGGTGTCGTTTGGAAGACGGATTCGAAAGAAATTTCGTCTTTTTCTGTACGCGCGGGTATGGATCTGCCTTTTTTCTTTCTGGTGCTCACCCTCCTGGTGATCGGCCTGATTATGTTGTTTTCCTCCAGTTATGCTTATGCCTATTACAATTATGGAAACAGCTATTACTTTATCATCCGTCAGGCGGGATTTGCCGTCGCAGGGATTTTTATTATGGTGGTGATCTCTTACTTTGATTACCACCACCTGCATAAATTGGCTATCCCCATCCTTCTGGTCACGTATATGCTTTTGGTTCTGGTTCTGTTTATGCCGGAGCGCAACGGTGTACGGCGCTGGATTTATCTAGGCCCAGTCAATTTTCAGCCTTCAGAGATCGCAAAATTTGCTTTAATTTTGATCTTTGCACATCTGATCTCGATTAATTTCAAGCGGATGAATACCTTCCGGTTTGGCGTTCTTCCGTATCTGTTGATTTTGGGTTCAATCGCAGTTTTGGTTCTTTTGGAAAAACACGTTTCTGCGACGCTGATTTTAGTTGCTTTAGCAGGTGTTATGCTTTTTATCGGCGGCGTTCAGCTGCGCTGGTTTGGAATTGCGTTCGGTATGTTGGCGGCAGCTGTGGCGTATGTCGTTCTATTTAGTGCAAAATTCGGATATGCGAGCGACCGTATTTCTGGTTGGCTCGACCCTTTTGGAAATACCGTGGATACATGGCAGACGCGCCAATCCTTGATGTCGATCGGTTCGGGCGGGCTGCTGGGGCTTGGCTTGGGCAATCCCGGCAAAAGTATTTGTATTTGCCAGAGCCACAGAACGATTTTATTTTTGCCGTGGTTTGCGAGGAGCTCGGGTTTATCGGCGCTCTGTTGATTGTCATTCTTTTTGCGATGCTGGTTTGGAGAGGGATAACCGTATCCCTCAAAGCCAAGGATAAATTTGGCATGTTGTTGGGTATCGGTCTGACCGTACAGGTGGGCTTGCAGGTGATCTTGAATATTGCCGTTGTGACGAACACCATTCCAAATACAGGCATCAGTTTGCCCTTTTTCAGCTATGGAGGCACCTCCCTGTTGATTCTATTGGCAGAAATGGGAGTTGTGCTGTCGATTTCACGGACATCGACGATTGAAAAAACCTAGCCTTTAGGCGGTTGTACCACGATAGGGAGACGGTATTTTATGAAAGTTTTATTTGCAGGCGGAGGAACCGCCGGACATATCAATCCCGCACTGGCGATTGCAGGATATTTACGCGAGCGCGAGCCAGATGTGGAAATTTTGTATATCGGGGCAAAAGGCGGTATGGAGGAGCGATTGGTCCCCGCCGCCGGATATCCTTTTAAAAGCATCACCATCTCCGGCTTTCAGCGAAAACTGAGCTGGGAAAACCTAAAGAAAAATGCCAAAACGGTGGTACGCATGTTCACCTCGAGTCAAGAAGCGCGGAAGATCCTAGAAGCATTTCGGCCGGATGTCTGTGTAGGGACGGGCGGCTATGTCAGCGGCCCGGTGATCCGAGATGCGATAAAAATGGGCATTCCATCCGTCGTTCATGAGCAAAATGCATATCCGGGCGTGACCAATAAGGCACTGAGCCGGCACGCGACCCGGACTATGTTGGCGGTGGCGGACGCACAGCGGCATCTGGACCCAAAGGCCCGCTGTGTGCTGACGGGAAATCCCGTGAGACAGGAGGTCATCCGTGCCCGGCGTGCCGATGCGCGCAAGAAACTGGGACTGGATGAGCGGCCTCTGATCTTGTCCTTTGGTGGAAGTTTGGGCGCCCGCAAGATCAATGAAGCAGTTGCCTCTCTTTTGGTTTGGAGCGCCCGTTCGGACAAGTTCCAGCATATTCACGCTTACGGCCAATGGGGAAATGGTTCCCCGATCTCCTCAAAGAAAAAGGTCTGGATGTTGCCGGGCACCCCAATATGGACATTCGCGAGTACATCAACGATATGCCGGATTGTCTGGCAGCAGCAGATCTTGTGATCTGCCGTGCCGGTGCGATTACGCTCAGTGAATTGCAGGCACAAGGGCGCGCGTCTATATTGATTCCATCCCCAAATGTGGCGGAGAATCATCAGTACCATAACGCAATGGCTCTTGTGAATCGCGGTGCAGCAGCCATTCTGGAGGAAAAAGATTTGAGTGGAGAAGCGCTGTGCCAAAAAGTAGAAGAGTTGTTTAACAATCCTGACACGATTCCCACCTTTGCAGCAAACGCCAAGAAGATGGCAATTTTGGATGCAAATGAACGAATTTATCATATCATAAAGGAGATTGTAAAGTAGCGATTGCGCCTTTTTCCCTGTGTGCACAGCATACCTTCCCGGTGCATAGTATACAGCAGTTCAAAAAAACCTGTGATACGTGGAAAACGCCGGGCACCGGCATTTTTCCCGGGGAAAAGGGGTGCGGCTATGTCAAAACTTTTGATTCAGGGACCCAGCCGGTTAAAGGGGGAGGTTCGCGTACATGGTGCGAAAAACAGTACGCTGCCGTTAATGGCTGCCTCGCTGCTCTGTGACAGCACTTGTGTGCTACATAACTGTCCAGTTCTCTCCGATGTCCAAACTTCGGAAAAGATTTTACAGCATTTAGGATGCCATACAGAGCGATCCGGTGCGGATGTTGCGATTGATCCACGCAGTGTGGAGCAGAGCGACATACCGGAGTATTTGATGCGGGAAATGCGTTCCTCCATTGTCTTTTTGGGAGCGATTATCTCCCGTATGGGTCGGGCGGAGCTTTCTTTTCCTGGAGGCTGCGAACTGGGCCCCCGCCCGATTGATCTGCATCTTTCCGCACTGCGGAAGATGGGGGTGGAGATTCAGGAAGATCACGGTTGCTTAAAATGCAGTGCTCCAGAGGGGCTCAAGGGCGTAAATATTGCCTTTTCTTTCCCAAGTGTTGGTGCAACCGAAAACGTTCTTTTAGCCGCCTGCTGTGCGCAGGGAACAACTGTAATTACCAATGCAGCGCGTGAACCAGAGATCTGTGATTTAGCGGAGTTCCTCAATCAATGTGGCGCCAATATCCTTGGAGCGGGAGAGAGCACCATCGTCATAGAGGGGGTCAAAAACCTTCATGGCTGTGAGCATGAGGTGATTCCAGATCGGATCACAGCGGCCACCTTCCTTGCAGCAGCAGCGGCGACGGGAAGCAGCATTACGCTAACTCATGTACTCCCAGCCCACTTGGCGCCGGTCCTTCCTCTATTTGAGGAGAGCGGGTGCCGTTTTGAGATTCGGGGAAAAGAAATCCGTATGCATACCCCGGACCGTCTGAGCCGCATTAAGAATGTACGGACTATGCCTTATCCGGGCTTTCCGACGGACGCGCAGGCCCCGATGATGGCAATGACAGCAGTGGCGAATGGTACGAGTATCTTTGTAGAAAATATCTTTGAAAGCCGCTATAAGCACGTGGGAGAATTGCTTCGCTTGGGGGCGAATATCAAAGTGGAAGGCCGTGTAGCCGTGGTAGAAGGGGTAGGACATCTTTCCGGGGCTCCGGTCGAGGCGGCAGACCTGCGGGGTGGAGCGGCCTTGGTAGTGGCTGGCTTGGCTGCCCAAGGGGAGACACTCGTCAGCGGCGTACGGCACATCGATCGCGGGTATGAATGTTTGGAGAAGAGTTTGTGTGCACTCGGTGCACAGGTAACGCGTCTTTCGGATTGAACAAAGAACTGGAAAGGAAGTCCAGATGGAAGGAAGTGAAACCGTATGGCAAGGACACCCAATGGCACGCGAGGTGGACCGCCCGGCCGAAGGCCTCCGCAAAATCCACGGCGGGAACCACCGGAGCCGCCGCCGCGCTTTTCGAATGGGCGGCAAGTGCCGCGTGGAACAGAGCAGAGAGCAGCCCTGCGGCGCCGTCGAAAGCGCCGGCGTGCGATTTTGTTTTACATAGCGACATTTCTGCTTGTCGTGGTCGCCGCGGTTACACTTTCCTTAACCGTGTTGTTTAAAATTGACACGATTCAAGTGACGGGAACATCCCGTTACCCAGCGCAACAGATCGTGCAAATCAGTGGAATTGTGCGGGGGAGAACCTTTTTTTAGCAAAGACCAAAGAGGCCCGCGCATCCATTGAAAGGGAACTTCCCTATATTAAATCAGCGAAGGTTTCCAGACAGCTTCCTGCCACCATTGTCATTCACGTGGAAGATGATACAGCGAGTGGAGCGATTGCCTATGAAGGGCGGTATGCATTGCTTGGAAGCAGTGAAAAGGTGCTGGAGTTTGCAGATACCGTCCCGGAAGGAATCACATTGGTCAAAGGCCTGGAACTAGCCAAAGCAGAGGTAGGAAAGCCGATTGTCTATGCAGACGATGTGGAAGAGAATACTTCCTCTTCCACAGCAGAAGGCGATGCCTCTGCTTCGGCTGAATCCTCCACAAGCTCATCGGAAGCCGTTTCGGCAGAGAGTACAGGGGTTAGTGGAGAAGAATCCACTCTGCATAAATCGAAGGAGATTTTTCAAGAATTGCGTGGGGCCATCGAGGACAGCGGGTTGGACAAGATCACAGAGATCGACCTCAGCGACCGGTACAACCTGACGATTTTGTATGACGGCCGTATCACGATGGAACTTGGCCTTCCTACCGATTTAGATTATAAACTCGATTACGCAAAAGGAATTCTCGATACTGGTGGAATCAAAGAAAATGAAAAAGGAACGTTAAACCTATCGGATGCAGTAAATAACAGGGTACCATTCGAACCGGACTATTCGAATGAGAGTGCTTCGGCGCCTGGATAGGGTAGAAATACTTGGAAACTTTCAAGCTTATGTAAATAGTTATTGAAATTACTTTGCAAAAGTGATAAATTAGTAATATCCTAGGCAAAGTCTGGCGCTATGGAATAAAAGGATGTTTAAGGGGGACGCAGCAATGCCTTTTGAGATTGATAATGATTTTGACAATATTGTACAGATAAAAGTAATTGGTGTCGGCGGCGGTGGCGGAAACGCGATCGACCGCATGGTTACGATGGGCGTACAAGGGGTGGAATTTATCTCCATCAACACCGATAAACAAGCGCTCTATCGTTCCAAGGCGACTCAAAAAATTCAGATTGGTGAAAAGGTGACCCATGGAAAGGGCGCAGGGTCCAAGCCTGAGATGGGGCAGAAGGCTGGCGAAGAGAGCCGTGAGGCGATTGCAGCGGCAATTCGCGGCAGCGATATGGTGTTTATCACCGCAGGTATGGGCGGGGGTACCGGTACAGGTGCAGCTCCTATTGTTGCAGAAGTTGCCCGTGACATGGGCGTGTTGACCGTAGGTATTGTGACAAAACCCTTTGCATTTGAAGGCAGGCGCCGCATGGAACAGGCAGAAAGTGGCATTGCTGCCCTGCGAGAGCATGTGGACTCCCTTGTTGTCATTCCAAATGAACGCCTTAAGCTGGTGAGCGAGCAGCGGATTACGCTTGTTAATGCGTTCTCCATTGCGGACGATGTGCTTCGTCAGGGTGTACAGAGCATTTCGGACCTCATCAAGCTTCCCGGCCTTGTCAATTTGGACTTTGCAGATGTTACAGCTATTATGAAGGATGCTGGCTATGCACACATGGGCGTTGGACGCGCTTCCGGCAAGGATAAGGCGGAGACAGCGGCCAATATGGCGATTTCCAGCCCATTGTTGGAGACAGCGATCAATGGCGCCAAGGGCGTTATTGTAAACATCACTTCTTCTCCGGATATTGGCTTGGACGAAATTGAAACCGCTTCTTCTATGATCGCCTCTCAGGCGCACGAGGATGCAAATATCATCTGGGGTGCCGCATTCGATGAGAGCATGGAGGATGAGATGAGCGTCACAGTCATTGCGACTGGTTTTGCGACACATGACGGAACCAATGAGGCGATGTTGGATGAACGCAAGAGCAGTACATCGGCAGGTGCCTATGCCAATACGGCGCGTGATAGCCGAGAGGGCCAATCCCGCAGACCCGCCCCAGCGCCGATCGACGACGATGATACCTTTACGGATATTATGTCCATTTTCAATCGCAAGTAATTTTACATATTGAATTGTTTGAAAGCCCGGATTTTTTTCCGGGCTTTTTGTTGGCCTTTTCTCATGGTTTGATGAAAAAAGAATGATTTTAGGCCAAATTGGGCTGTGTACGGCATTGGAGGGCAAATTTTCGGGAATAATATGCAAAATGTGCTTCACACCCTTGAAATCTCCTTTTTCTGTGCTATAATGAATTTGTTATAAATGATTATCATATTCGCGCGTGGACCCGCGCGCATTTTTTTGCGCATTCCGGCGCTCGTTGGGAGGTGGCATTGTGAAACCGGACCCTTTATGCGGCGACATACGAAAAGATAATAAAGGAGATGAACGCAATGCTGTCCTACTACAAGACGATTGACGGACACATTACCCAGTTGGAGGCATGCGAGCCCGGTTGTTGGATCAACTGTATTGCTCCGACGGATGCAGAGATCAGCGGTTTGATTGAGGATTTTCAAATTGAGCCAGATTTCTTCCGTGCGGCAATGGACGAGGAGGAATCTTCCCATATTGATACAGAGGATTACAGTACATTGGTGATTATCGATATGCCGGTGATTGAGACGACTGGCAGCCATGTGACTTATACCACGACGCCGCTCGGTATCATTATCACAGAGAAAAACGTAATTACGGTCTGCACGCGGGAAAATCCTGTAATTGATGAGTTTACCGACGGAGTGGTCAAAGGGGTACAGACGAATCTGAAAACGCGCTTTATCCTCCATCTGATGCTTCGGATTGCAACAAAGTATTTGCAGTATTTGAAGCAGATTGATAAGCTCAGCAGCCATGTGGAGCGGGAATTGCGCAAATCGATGAAGAACTCTGAGCTGATTCAGCTTTTGGATATTGAAAAGTCCCTTGTTTATTTCTCTTCTTCACTCAAAGGCAGCGAAATCACAATCGAAAAGATTTCGAGAGGAAGAGTGATTAAGCTCTATGAGGATGACCAAGATCTGCTAGAGGATGTGTTGATTGAAGTGCGGCAGGCGATTGAGATGTCCAGCATCTACCTCAACATTCTTTCCGGAACGATGGATGCCTTTGCTTCGGTCATCAGCAATAACCTGAATATTGTGATGAAGGTTTTGGCTTCGATCACACTGTTGATTTCTATCCCGACGGTTATTTCCAGTTTTTATGGCATGAATGTATCGGGCCTGCCTTTGCCGTATTTTTGGTTCCCGTTGCTTTTGGCGATTGTGAGCATGGGGGCTGCTTACCTGATTCTTCGAAAGAAGGATATGTTCTAAACAGACGGACTGAAATGGGGAACTGCTGGGCAGCTCCCTTTTTTATGGAGGATTCAACTATGGAACGCATTCAGATTCATACAAATGAGCTGCTTCAATGTGCGAAGACACTTCGCGCAGGGGATCAAATTTTGCTGAGCGGCACCATTTACACTGCGCGCGATGCCGCGCATAAGCGGATTTGCGAGCAATTGGACCACGGGGAAGAGCCTCCGTTTCCTTTAAAAGGAGCTACGGTGTATTACGCAGGGCCAACTCCAGCCCCAGAGGGGTTGCCGATTGGTTCGTGCGGGCCTACGACTTCTTCCCGCATGGATGTCTTTGCGCCACGCCTGCTAGATCTGGGCATGATTTGTATGATTGGAAAGGGGAATCGTGCCCCGGCAGTGGTGGATGCGATTCGCCGCAATGGGGCTGTGTATCTTTGCGCCATTGGTGGTGCTGGTGCGTTGGCTGCCAAATGTGTGCGAAATCTCAAAGTGCTTGCTTATGAGGACCTCGGTTGTGAGTCGGTCAAGGAGCTTCAGATCGAACAGTTTCCCCTATTTGTAACGATCGATTGTGTGGAGGAAGCCTCTTTGTGGATTAGAGCGCCAAAGCGAGGAGAATGGTATGACCGATTTCTTAGTGCGTCTGTTCATTAAAAATTATCAAGATGTAGAGAACCATGCAGTGCGGGAACAATATGGTAAATTTGCAGGGATTGTAGGAATTGCCACCAATGTGCTGTTATTCTGTATCAAGATTTTGGCAGGCATCGCATTTCACAGCGTCGCCATTGTGGCCGATGCAGTCAATAACCTGTCGGATTCAGCGTCCTCGGTGGTAACCCTAGTGGGTTTTAAGCTTTCTGCAAAACCAGCGGATAAAGAACATCCGTATGGCCATGCGAGAATTGAGTATATCAGTGGGCTGATTGTATCGTTGGTTATTCTATTGTTGGGATTTCAGTTGGCGCAGTCCTCTTTGGAGAAGATTCTTCATCCAGAGGATAGTGAGATCAGCTTATTGGCAGTGGTGGTCCTGGTGGTCTCTGTATTACTCAAGCTGTGGCAGTTTGTGTTCTACCGCACAATTGGCCGGCGGATTGCATCGACGACGCTGGAAGCAACGGCGGCAGACAGCCGGAATGATGTGTTCAGTACAATTGCCATTTTAGCCGGTATGGCGGTCACCAAGCTGACCGGTTACAATCTGGACGGTTGGATGGGGATGGTTGTCGCTATTTTGATTGTCATTGGTGGTGTTCACCTGATTATGGAAACCAGCAATCCCCTGTTGGGAAGTGCTCCAACAGAAGAGCTGGTGCAAAGTATCTATGAAAAAATACTCAGTTATGACGGTGTTTTGGGCCTCCATGATTTGACTGTGCATAACTATGGGCCAGGGCGTTGTTTTGCCTCCGTTCACTGTGAAGTTCCTGCGGAGCAGGACATTTTGGTCAGTCATGACATCATTGACAATATTGAAAGAGATTTTTTGCGGGATATGAATATTCATCTGGTCATTCACTTGGACCCGGTGGTCACAGACGATGCGCGTACGACAAAGCTGAAAGAACAAGTGATACATCTGCTCGAAGAACTTTCCGAGCAAATCAGTATGCATGATTTTCGCGTTGTTTGGGGAACGACGCATACCAATGTAATTTTTGATGTCTGTGTACCATTTGATTTTCAGTGGAGTGATTCTGAGTTGATACAGCGGATTTCGCAGGGCATTTCCCGATTGGACCCAACCTATTTTACAGTGCTGACGGTAGACCACGATTATGTACCGCATTTGGCAAAAAAATGAAATTCCTACCAACGAAAACAGACTTGTGTATCCTGAATCGGACATTCCGGCGGCGCTGGAGTGTCCGATTTTAGTATAAACGCAGCTTATGAAAATCAATTTGTGGAGGGACAAACATGAAGAGATTTCTTATAACTGGTGGGACTGTCTTTGTAAGCAGATATATTGCTGAGTATTATGTTTCAAAGGGATATGACGTATACGTATTAAATCGGAATACGAGAGAACAGTCGAAAGGCGTAAAGCTTATTCAAGCGGATAGGCATCATCTGGGAAACGCACTTCGCAATACTCATTTTGATGTTGTGATCGATACTGCATACACTGGTAACGATATTGCATTATTGCTGGATGCTTTGGATGGTTATGAAGATTACATCTTTATTAGTTCAAGCGCTGTATATCCGGAGTATTCCCCTCAACCCATTAAAGAAGAGGCGCCATTAGCAATTAATAAGTTTTGGGGGGAATATGGGACAAGGAAAATAGACGCTGAAGCAGTTCTATTGAAAAGAAACCCAAATGCGTACATTCTTAGGCCCCCGTATTTATATGGTCCCATGAATAATGTGTACAGAGAAGCGTTTGTTTTTGATTGTGCCATGAAAAACAGAACGTTCTATCTGCCCCAAAATGGGGATATGAAATTGCAGTTTTTTCATATTGGCGATTTATGCAAATTTATAGACATTCTCTTAGATAATAAACCTTCTCGACACGTTTTTAACGTAGGGAATCAAACGACAGTATCTGTCCATGATTGGGTAAAAATTTGTTATCAGGTTGTAGGTGCTCAACTTGAATGTGTGAATGTGTACAAGGACATTGAACAGAGAAACTATTTTAGTTTTTATAACTATGAATATGATCTTGATGTTACAAAGCAGTACGAACTCATGCAAGAGGTGAAACCATTGTATGAAGGACTACAGGAAGCGTTTGATTGGTATAGGAATCATCCAGATAAAGTGAATAAAAAACCATTCTTTGAATTCATTGATAAAAATTTTTGATTCAACCCAATTGGAAGGGAGTGGAGGCATCCCCATTGCATATATGATTAATAACAGAGAATCATTTTTTCGAAATATGTTACCGATGGGCTAGCGAAAAGACATACAAATATCAAAACGATTATGCAGGAGAGAACAAAGAAATGGGATCGTTTAGCGGGATCTTTCAAATTTGAGACAGCCCTAAGAATCGGGATAGGTAGAAGGTAATTGGGAGGGGGCTGTCCTATGCCACAGCATATAACCGTTTTGGATTATAATCCGGAATGGCCGTTAAAATATGAGCAAGAAAAAGAAAAGATAAGCGCAATATTAAAAGGTAATTGTATTACAATCTATCACATCGGCAGTACATCTGTTCCGGGACTGGCGGCTAAACCGATTATTGACATTATGGCAGTAGTGAGAAGCCTTGAACAAGTGGATATTGTTTCAGGGGACTTTTCTAGTATAGGTTATGAATACCTCGGAGAATTTGGAATAGCTGGCAGGCGCTATCTCCGGAAGGGTGGAGATGAACGAACTCATCAAATCCATATCTTCCACGCGGACGATTGGAACAACATCGGAAGGCACCTTGCATTCCGGGATTATATGCGCACTCATAAAAAAGAACGGGATGAATACGCACAAATAAAAAAAATCCTTGCACAAAATTTTCCCTACGATATAGATCGTTATTGTGAGGGAAAAGAGGATTTTGTGCGAAGAATGGAAGAACAAGCGCTTTCACAATATGACGGGACATGGGACAAACTATATATTGCTGCAAGGAAAGTACAGTACGAAAGGAAATCTTCCCACTTACTTGAAGTTGGCTCTGTTTCGGTTGCACTTCTTACAGAAAAGGGAGACATCTGCGTCGGTGTTTGTATGGATGCCACTTGCTCTTTGAGAATGTGTGCAGAAAGAAATGCGATAGCAAATATGATTACAAATGGAGAAAATCAAATTGTGAAAATAGTTGTAGTGATGTCGGACGGAAAAGTAGGTATGCCTTGCAGGACGTGTCAGAAATTTTTTATGCAGTTGGATAAAGATGCCGGAAAAATAGAAATTTTGTGCGATTATGCAACAAAAAAGGTGATACAGCTAGGAAAGCTATTCCAAGATTGGTAGTGTACAAAAGTTTGGGAGAGAGGATGACGGGGAATTTATAACAATTGCTTCCAGTTCCGATAGGATGAGTATCCATATAGGTCGGCAAATCCGATATATATAAAGTCCCCATTATGGGCATAAAAATGGGGTGATGCAATGATTGCGTTTGCTTTATGTTCCGATAGCCCTAGGCGCTGCTATCGGTTTCCTGGTATTGAAGGGCATAAAGATGAACCCGCGGTCTCGTATGATTGGAAAAAGATTCCTTATATATTTAAAGATATGCTCCATATAGACTGTATTTGCAAAAGTACAAGGGATCATGAACATTTTCCAGACGCGTGTTGAACAACGGAAGAAAGTACTGAATCTAAAAAAAATTTATGATTTAGATAAAGCAATCGCAAAAATCGTTGATCATGCAGAGTGGATGACACTTGTATTTAAATCTTTATTGGATGATGGAGAAGGATTCGAGGGGAAAAGGCTTTCTAAATCATTCCCATAGAATAAATGAAGGAAATTTATGCCAGCCGTTTACTACGATTTAAACGTGTTTCATACAGTTGAAATGAAAAATGACCTTGTCACAAATATGAAAAGTATTTCCAATATAAGGCGATAAGCGGGAGAAAGGTTTTTAGGTAATGCCAAGACAAGCGGGGCATTACACCTCTGAGAGAAGCCGTTAGAAGCATACCGACTGATTTCTACTTTACCATTCGGTATAAAATATGTAGATGAAAAAATAAATTCTGTAAGTTTTAACGGTTGTCGAAAAAAGAACTTGACATTTCAAGAATTGGCCGTATAATGTTCTATACAAAACAGTTTGAAATAAAACAGATGGAGGCACAATATGAATCCGGAAAAAGCTCTGACGTTCCAAATCCGGACACTGGGGAACCTGATCGAGCGGAAGATGAATTATATCATTGCTAAAAATGTCCATGACGATATTACACCCATGCACAGTATGATCTTAGCTTATTTGCATCGCAATGAAGGGCATGACATTTATCAGAAAGATATTGAATCCCGCTTTGATATTACACGTTCTACTGTCACCAGCATTTTAAAGCTGATGGAACACAAAGGGTATATTCGTCGGGAAGGTGTGGCGCATGATGCGCGTTTAAAAAAAATTGTACCGACGCCATTGGGAAAGGAGATTCATTGCCGTGTAGAGTCATCCATTTTGCAAGCGGAGGAGCTGGTGGAGTCCGCTATCACCCCAAAGGAGCACGAGGAATTATTGGTTTTGTTAAAGAAGCTACGCGATCGGATTCAAGAACCTATGGAGTAATTTCGTTTCAACATCAAGCTGTTTTTGAACCATATAGTTCTATATCGTACAGTTTTGTGCCAAACAAAATGGAAGGAGGATTTCTATGATCCACACACTTACTTCTCAGATCCGGCAGTATAAGCGGGACTCCTTTTTAGCCCCACTTTTTACGATGCTGGAGTCGGTCATGGAATTGACCATTCCTCTCATGATGGCGTCGATTATCGACGACGGCATTAACACAGGAGAGATGTCCACCGTTTATCGTGTGGGGGCCATGATGCTGGTTGCAGCCGCACTGTGCCTGCTTTTTGGAATTCTGGCTGGAAAATTTGCAGCCAATGCGGCAACAGGTTTTTCCTGTAATTTGCGCGATGCGATGTTTGCCAACATCCAGCGCTTTTCTTTTTCCAACATCGACAAATATTCCACCGCTGGGTTGGTGACCCGTTTGACCACGGATGTCACCAATGTGCAGAATGCTTATCAGATGGTCTTGCGCATGTGTGTGCGTGCGCCGGTGATGATGATTTGTGCGCTTTTTATGGCGTTTTCGATCAATAATCGGATCAGTATGGTTTTTGTTGTGGCGATTATCTTTTTGGCGATCTGCTTGGGTCTGATTATGTGGAGAACCATGAGCTTATTCGATCAGGTGTTCCGCAAATACGACGATCTAAACGCGAGCGTTCAAGAAAATGTTTCCGCCATTCGGGTGGTCAAATCCTTTGTACGGGAGAAATTTGAGACCGAAAAGTTTCAAAAGGCAGCTCAGAATCTTTATCGCTTGTTTGTAAAGGCTGAAGGTATGCTTGCTTTTAACAATCCCGCTATGATGCTGGCGATGTATGGGTGCATTCTGTCCCTCAGCTGGTTTGGTGCGCAGATGATTACGGTCGGCAGCTTGACCACTGGTGAACTGACGAGTCTGTTCAGCTACGTTATGAATATCTTGATGAGTTTGATGATGCTCTCCATGGTGTTCGTTATGATTACAATGAGTGTTGCAAGTATGCACCGCATTGCTGAAGTTATCAACGAAAATCCTGACATCCAGAGCCCAACAGAGGCTTGCACCGAAATTGCAGACGGCAGCGTCGATTTTGACCATGTGAGTTTTTCTTACCGGCATGGCAGTGGAAAACCAGTCTTACAAGACATCGATCTACATGTTCGCCCCGGGGAGACCATCGGCGTGATTGGCGGGACCGGCAGCGCAAAGTCGAGCCTTGTCAATTTAATCAGCCGCCTGTACGATGTATCCGAGGGTACAGTACGTGTGGGTGGCCGCGATGTACGTGACTATGACTTGGAAACATTGCGCAATGAGGTAGCGGTGGTTCTGCAAAAGAACGTGTTGTTTAGCGGGACGATTTTGGAGAACTTGCGTTGGGGCGATAAAAATGCAACGGAAGAGGCATGCAAACGCGCCTGTCAGTTGGCCTGCGCAGATGAGTTTATCCAGCAGATGCCGAAGGGGTATCATACTTATATCGAACAGGGCGGAACGAACGTCTCTGGTGGACAGAAACAGCGCCTTTGCATTGCGCGCGCATTGTTAAAGAAGCCGAAGATTTTAATTTTGGATGATTCTACCAGCGCAGTGGATACCGCCACGGATGCCAAAATCCGCCGGGCGTTCCGCGAGGAGATTCCCAACACGACAAAATTTATTATCGCTCAGAGGATCTCCAGTGTACAGGATGCAGATCGCATTTTGGTGCTGGACGACGGGCGAATCGATGGACTGGACACCCATGAAAATCTGCTGAAGACCAATAAGATCTATCAGGAGGTCTATGAGAATCAGACAAAAGGTGGCGGCGACTTCGATCAGAAGGGAGGCGAGTTGGCATGAGTGAAACCAGACAAGTAGGAAGACGAAATGTGCCCGGTGTCAAAGGAAAAGGCCCCAAAAATGCCAAAGGGGTTTTGAAACGTCTATTGGCCTTTATTTTTAAAAATTATTTACCGCATTGTATTCTGGTTTTGGTGTGTATCATCGGTGCTGCATTAGCCCAGGTACGCGGGACGTTGTTTCTTCAGACGCTGATCGACGACTATATCACACCGATGATTGGTTCACCGGACCCGGATTTTGGCCCGCTTGCGGCTGCTCTGTTGCAGATCGTAGGGGTCTATGCATTTGGTATTCTCTGTTCCTTCTTGTTCACCCGCGTGATGGTCAATGTCTCGCAGGGAACGCTGCGAAATCTGCGTGTGGAATTGTTTTCCCGCATGGAGCGGTTGCCCATCCGTTATTTTGATACCCACGCGCATGGCGACATCATGAGCATCTATACCAATGATACAGATACCCTGCGTCAGTTTATCAGCCAGAGCTTGCCGCAGATTTGTTCCTGTGGCGTTACAGTACTGAGCATCTTTTGCAGCATGGTGATTTTGGACATTCCACTCACCCTGCTTACATTGGCGATGATCTGTGTCTCGCTGCTGGTGACGCGCAAAATCGCTGGGAAATCGGGCAAATACTTTGCAGAACAACAAAAGAACCTCGGTATTGTGAATGGCTACATTGAAGAGATGATGGATGGCCAGAAGGTGGTCAAGGTCTTTTGCCATGAGGATGAAACCCTGGAAAAATTTCGGGAATTAAATGAAAACCTGCGGGAAAGCGCCAAACAGGCAAATACATTTGCCAATATCCTGATGCCCGCCAATGTGCAAATTGGCAATCTGAGTTATGTGCTCTGTGCAGTCGTCGGGGCGACCTTGGCAATCATGGGTATGTTGGACTGACGCTGGGGACCCTGGTATCCTTCCTGACGCTCAATAAGAGCTTTACGCAGCCGATCTCGCAGATCAGCCAACAGCTCAACAGCGTTGTCATGGCGCTTGCAGGCGCGGAGCGCGTCTTTACGCTGTTGGATGAAGAACCGGAAACGGACGAGGGCTATGTTACCCTGGTGAATGTCAAGGAACAGGCCGACAGTTCCCTTGTAGAATGCGAAGAGCGCACTTGCCGTTGGGCATGGAAACATCCGCACAGCGATGGTTCGGTGACTTATACCCGCTTGACGGGTGACGTGGTGTTTAACGATGTAGACTTTGGCTACACACCGGATAAAATTGTGCTGCACAATATCAAGCTGTATGCTACGCCGGGACAGAAAGTGGCCTTTGTCGGCAGTACAGGAGCCGGAAAGACAACCATTACAAATCTGATCAACCGGTTTTACGATATTCAAGACGGAAAGATTCGTTATGACGGAATCAACATCAACAAGATCAAGAAGGATGATCTGCGCCGCAGTTTGGGCATTGTTTTGCAGGATACGCATCTTTTCACCGGGACGGTTATGGAGAATATCCGATATGGCCGTTTAGAGGCAACCGATGAGGAATGCATTGCAGCAGCACGCTTGGCAAATGCAGACGGCTTTATCCGCCGTTTGCCGGACGGCTATCATACCATGTTGACTGGCGATGGATCGAATTTGAGCCAGGGTCAGAGACAGCTGCTGGCGATTGCTCGTGCTGCTGTGGCAGACCCGCCAGTCTTGATTTTGGACGAAGCGACCAGTTCCATTGACACCCGTACAGAAGCATTGGTTCAGCAAGGTATGGATGGATTGATGTATGGCCGTACAACGTTTGTGATTGCGCATCGCTTGTCCACAGTTAAGAATGCGGATTGTATCATGGTTCTGGAACAAGGCCGAATCATTGAACGCGGTACACACGACGAGTTGATTGCCCAGAAGGGGCGTTACTATCAGCTCTATACGGGCAATCTGGCATAAAAGAATAGACGGCAAAAGCGTGGCTGAATTCCTCGCTTTTGCCGTCTTTGTTTTCTTTAATTATTTCGGATGGCTTCATAGGAAGAATGGATGTCCCCAAAAATATTGTACAAGATCCGGAGGTTCAAGCGGTAGAAAGGTCCGGCGCCTATAGGCTGCCAGAGGAGGGCTGCTGAACCTCAATGGGCCTTCTGCGATTGTGATCGTCAAGAGAGGCAATCCGTCCGGATGTTTTGTTCATAATTTGTTCATTGCATTTTTTCAAAAGTTGTACTACAATACAATTAGCACTTGATTAATAAGAGTGCTAAATTAAAATGCAAGAGGTTGATAAAAATGGCAATGAAACAGTTTCAGGCGGAATCAAAACGCCTTTTGGATTTGATGATTCATTCGATCTATACGCACCGTGAGATCTTTCTGCGCGAGTTGATTTCCAACGCAAGCGACGCCATCGACAAGCTCTACTATAAAACGCTGTCTGACGGAGATACCGGGCTCTCGCGGGAGGACTTCTCTATTTGCATCCAACCGAATAAGGAAGAGCGCACATTGACTATTTCGGACAATGGTTGCGGTATGACGAAAGACGAACTGGAAAACAATCTGGGTACCATCGCCAAAAGCGGTTCGCTCAGCTTTAAAAAGGACAACGAGCCAAAAGAGGATATCGAGATTATCGGCCAGTTTGGGGTCGGCTTTTATTCAGCGTTTATGGTCAGCGACTGTGTGACCGTGACGAGCCGCGCGTTTGGAAGCGATGAAGCATGGAAGTGGTCCAGCAAAGGAGCCGAAGGGTACACCATCGAGCCCTGTGAAAAGGAAAGTTACGGTACGGAGATTCTTCTGAACATCAAGCCAAATACAGAAGAAAACAATTACGACGAATTCTTGGATACCTACACCATAAAGAATCTTGTCAAGAAGTATTCGGATTACATTCGCTATCCCATCCGAATGGATGTGGAAAAAAGCCGCATGAAAGAGGGCTGCGATGAGAAAAATCCCGAATTTGAAACCTATACGGAGAATGAAACCCTAAACAGCATGGTTCCGCTCTGGCGTAAGAATAAAAATGAGATTACCGAGGAAGAGTACAATCGGTTTTATCAGGACAAATTCAATGACTATGAAAAACCGCTGAAGGTTATTCACAGCAGTACAGAAGGGGTGGCTACGTACAACGCCCTATTGTTTATTCCGGCACGCGCACCGTTCGATTTTTATACCCGCGATTACGAAAAGGGACTCCAACTCTACTCGAACGGGGTATTGATTATGGAGAAATGCCCGGATCTTCTGCCGGATTATTTCAGTTTTGTGAAAGGCCTTGTCGATTCGCAGGATTTGTCGCTAAATATTTCCAGAGAAATGTTGCAACACGACCGCCAGTTGAAGGTCATTGCCTCCAGATTGGAAAAGAAGATCAAGTCCGAGTTGGAAAGTATGTTGCTCAACGAGCGTGAGAAATACGAATCCTTCTATAAAAACTTTGGTTTACAGCTAAAATATGGCGTGTACGCCGACTACGGTATGCATAAGGAGATCCTACAGGATCTGTTGCTGTTCCACTCTTCCAGTGAGAAGAAATTGGTGACGCTCAAAGAGTATGTGGGCCGCATGAAGGAAGAGCAAAAGTATATCTACTATGCCTGCGGCGAGACAGTGGACAAAATTGATCTCCTTCCGCAGACAGAGGCACTGAAAGATAAGGGGTATGAGATCCTATATCTTACGGATAATGTGGATGAATTTGCTCTGCGCATGATGATGAAGTACGAGGAGAAGGAATTCCGTTCCGTTTCCGCTGACAATTTGGACTTGGAGACTGAGGAAGAAAAGCAGGAAGCTGCAAAGAAAGTGGAAGAGAATAAAGATTTGCTCGCGTTCATGAAGGATGCTTTGGATGGAAAGGTAAAAGAGGTAATTCTTTCTCAAAAGCTCAAATCCCACCCAGTTTGCCTGTCCTCTGAGGGAGCGATCTCTATTGAGATGGAAAAAGTGCTCAATGCAATGCCGAACGACCAAAAGGTCCAGGCGCAGCGGGTTTTGGAGATCAACGCGAACCATCCGATCTTTGAAAAACTCTGTAAGCTGTATACGGAGAATCAGGATCAGTTGAAGGAATATGCAAAGCTGCTGTACGATCAGGCACTTCTGATTGAAGGCGTATCCATTGACGATCCAGTAGCATTTTCCAATCGAGTCTGCAATTTGATGGTATAAGATTTCTGTATGGTCCCCCGAATATAAAAAGGCTCTGTAGTCCGGCCACTCAGCCGATTACAGAGCCTTTTTATTCCTTCATTTAGGTATTTAAGAAAGACGAAACAAAATTCCCCGATATGCGGAGAAAAAAGAAATTATGCAAAAGATCCCAAACCCAGTACAATAAGGTTCAGGCTTATTGTGAAAAGGAAAGGGGATTGATTAGGAAAACCGCTGGTTCCGCTGGTAGAGATGCCACGTAAAAAAGTTTTCGCTTCAAGTATTAGACAAAGCAAGCTACTAACAACAATCTTTCAATGGATAGAAGTTTGTTGTTAGTAGGGTGCTTACTCGTTTACAGGCCGTGGGCAAGTGATACAAAGGGGAATGTTCTATGCGTTTGAAGGCGCTCGCCGGTAATAGGGTCCCCTTACAAGCCTACTTGGAGAGGGTTCCAAACGTTATGAAATAACGGGAGAGTCCCCTCTTTTTTAGAAACTCAGATATTTTTCAAACAGAAAGAGGATGCCCCTTTCCTATAAATCGTAAAATTCGTAGTTTTGGGACACCCTCTTGACTTCGAGTATGGGAACGGGAATCGCCAATACAACCCGAAAACATTCCATATTGTTTACGGATTCTCCGCAACGAAGGTGGAAGGAAACCTTCTGCTTAAAGCAGACATTTTCCGTATTTAAAGACCAGCTTACGGAACACGGGTAAAGTGGGATAGAGTGCACGCGCCATTTTATGGGCATCGGACCGCAATTCTTCAACCTCATCCTGTGTGAGAATATGTGGGCTAAACTTGGCCTTTAGCGCCAGTTCTTCCGAACGCGGGTTGATAGAAGCACCAAAGGCAGTGAGGTCTGTCAGATAAGCGTAAATTGCAAGGGCCGCCTGATTGGTATTGACCAGATGAAACCGTTTTTCACGCCGCTTCAAAAGAATAACCCGCCGCAGGGCAACCAGGAAAATTCCACCGCCAGCCGACAAAAATACCAAAAGAATGGCGGAAAGTGGGCCAAAATCAAATGAGGCAGATTCGGCAGTAGAAGATGCGCTGGAAGAAGTCTCCACCGGAGAGGAGGAAGATGTAACTTCACTGGAAGACGGCTCACTGCTGCTTTCCGGTTTGCTTTCTGGTAAACTGGAGGACTCTTCTGGAAGAACATCGCCTGATTCGTTCAACTCACCGGTGGAAAGTTGGATGCCCGGGGTAACCTCCAAAGGCTGCCAACCCAGCCCCGGAGTATAGACCTCCGCCCAAGCGTGGGCGTGCCGATCCGGAATATCCGCCCAGCCATCCTCCCCATAGTCCCCTGCGGTAACAGCATATCCCTCGGCATAGCGCGCGGGAATCCCCTGTGAACGCAAAAGTGCGACAGCTGTGCTGGCAAAATGAACACAGTATCCTTTATGGTTTTCAAAGAGAAAATAATCCACAAAATCGCGCCCCTCCGGTGTTGTTCCGGGGGATAGGGTGTATTCGCCGCTGGATAGGACCAAATCCGTGATCGCGCGAACGACGGCCTCCTGTCCAGCGATTTCTACGGAGGGAATCCCCATCTGTATGCAGTACCATTGTAACTTTTCCAGAAGGTTTTGTGGCAACTGCGTATAATGGGTATTGGCAAAGGAACGATACGCCTGTTCCGCAGAATAGAACGGTTCGGAGACCAATTCAAGGTCTGCAGTCCGAGAAAAGCGGGTCAAATCCCATGTCTGTAGCGTATAATTTGCCATGCCAAATGGAGAAGTCGCGCGAATGTAAGCGTCATGGACAAATGCGGTACCGGGCAATTCCTCTGGACGGGAAGCCAGGCCATAAGGCGCGTAGATACAGTTCCGATTGGCAGCAACATTTTGTATTTCAATTTCCACCAAAAGCGATTGCTCTTCTGGAAGGGCATAAAAGGAGAGAAACTGTCCTGACATGTTCTGTGGGTTAAAGTAAAGGGCGTCCTCCAGCTCGGCGTAGGAAGAGTCGGGAAGAGGTTCCCAACTGACACCGGTATAAACGCTTCCGGAAAATGCGTGCAGATACAAAGGCGTTTTGTCTGGATTCTTGACCCGCAAGACGGTTTGCCCGGTATATTCCCGGTTGCCCGCTGTGTTAAGATTGACACGCCCCAGCGTCCCGCCTTGTGTAGAAAAGAGGGAGGATTGATAAATCCCGCTTTCCAAATCCTTTCGAAGCTCTTCGATGGCGGCCGGACGGGTATAGGTATCTTGAGGAATCAACAAGCTCATACCCACCAGACAAAGGCCAACGGCGGGAAGTACAAGCAGGACGACACGGCCTGCGGCGGAGGTTCGGCCAAAGGAACTGTGCGCGCAAAAGCGGCTAAATAACAGCGTAGCCCAAAAGGCGAGCAGCATCAATACGGAAGGCCATGCAGGCGTGATCGTGAAACCCAGTGGAACAAGCAGGAAAGGGGCTGTCCCCAATAGAGAAAGCCAAAAGCTGTGCCGGCGGACGGTCCAGCATATATAACACGACAAAAAGAACAATACAAACGCCAGAAAGATCGTGCAGGCATTTGTATATTCTCCGACCGGCAAATCGACCCGAAATTGTGGAAAATCAAAACGAGAGTGCGTACTCATGGTAGACAGAATTTGATTGGTAGTCAGAACGAATCCCTGAAGGAAATAGGTTCGCAAAAAGTACGCGGTGACACAATAGGCCGCGGATAAGGCCAATAAGAATGGAAGGCGCCATCGCTTTAAAGAAAATACTACAAGAAATAGAAAGGTAAACAATGCGATACACAGGGATAAAAATAAAGGCTTGACCGACAGAGAGAACGCCGATACAAGACATTGCGCAGTTCCAAACAGGCTGAGTAGAACCAAGAGCATATCTGCCAACAGAATGGATAAACTCCCCCGTTTTGGGTTCTTCCAGGCCGGACGGCTCAGGAGAATCCCCGCTTGATTTTGCTCTTTCATGGCACTTCCTCCCATACCGTGCCGCTGACGAGTTCCTCAATGTGCTGCGGCGTAATGGAAAACATATAGGGATACTCTTTTACGTCCCCCAAACGCATCCGGCATTCCGGAACGGATAAACCAGCCTTCGGTGCTGGATGCGCCAGCAATTGGTTTAAAAGAGCATAAAGATCGTCAAAACTTGCCAAGTGTACTTGGCGAAGCTGAACAGCGTTGGGATCGTACCACTGCACCTCGTATTCCAGACCATTTTCCAATAAAAAATGGGAGAGAGCGGCAAGCCTGTCCAAGACACCGTCCAACATGTCGGTGTCACCAAACAGATCGATCATAATTAAAGCGGAACTGCAAATAGGAAGGCTGAACTCCTTGACCATGAGGTCTCCTGTGCGGGAAGAAAGCTTCCAATGAATGCTGCGCAACCGATCCCCCTCCCGATAGGGACGGACTCCGAAAATTTCGGAAGGATCGTCTCCGGGCTTTTCTGTGGAAAAGGTATCGCTTTCCGGGTCTGGAGTAGAAGAGGATTCCAAGGCAAGTTCCAAAGGGGCAATATGAGGAAGAATGAACAATTCCTTTGGCTTTGGAGCTCTATGCCGGCAAGTAAACAGACCGAGAAAATCGTAACATCGTATTTCTTCCAAAGAGAACAACAGCTTTCCGCAGTGCTGGGCAATCGCTTCGCGCTCGATCCGTTGCTTTCCATGAAAGACAGGCATAAAAACCGTTTCGGACGTTTCCTCGTGACTGAATGTATTGGAGTAACGGAGACGAATACGTGCACGTGCCATAGGAAATGGCGTTCGGTTTTCCACAATCAATTGGACGGGAAACGGACTTTTTCGGACAACGGCTGTGAGGGGAATTTCCACATGGGCGCGCATCGCACACATCCCAGGCAGGCTCAAAACGAGGGAGAGAAACGGCAAAACCAGTGCGAAAATCAGGACAAAATAGGACAAATATCCATTAAAGAAAATATAAAATAGAACAGCCCCTACAAGGGCAAGCAAATAAACCAGTCGACATCGCAGCATAGGCACACCTCATTTAACGGTGGGCGCATTGACGCAATTCAGAATTTTTTCCAGAGAGAGGCGACAGAAACATCCGCCATTTTGGCCTGAGGGCTCAATACAATGCGGTGGCCAATGACGTCGTGAAAGACAATTTGGACATCCCGCGGAATGACATAGTCGCGTCCACTCAGATAAGCGGCAGCCTGTGCCATACGGGTCAATGCAATGGAGCCGCGGGGACTTGCACCCAGACGGATGAGAGGTTCTTTGCGGGTGGCAGCCGTCAGCCGTGCAATGTAATCATAGAGGCTGTCTGCCAGATAGATGCGTTCCACCTCCCGCTGCATGGATAAAATTTCCGTTGTTGCCTACCACCTTTTGGACTTGTTCCAAGGGATCTCCCCTTGTTTCCGGCGTAGAATCTCAATTTCATCTTCCAATTTGGGGTACCCCATCGTCAGGCATACCATAAAGCGATCCATCTGGGATTCTGGAAGAAGCTGTGTACCCGCAGATCCGACAGGATTCTGCGTGGCAATCACGATATATGGCTTGGGGGTTTCACGTGTTACGCCGTCTACGGTGATGCGTCCTTCTTCCATCACTTCCAGAAGTGCCGCTTGCGTTTTACTGGATGTTCGATTGATTTCATCCGCCAAGAAGAGGTTGCACAGAGCCGCGCCCGGCTTGTATTCGAGCTGGCCGGTGGACTTGTTGTACACAGAGAAACCGGTCACATCCGTAGGCATCACATCCGGCGTGAACTGCATTCGCCGGTAGTCTAGGGCCATCGCTTTTGAAAAAGCCAAGGCCAGAGTGGTTTTTCCAACCCCTGGAATATCCTCCAGCAGGATATGCCCCTGGGCCAGGATTACCATCAGCATTTTGCCGATCACGGCATTCTTTCCGACAACCGCCTTTTTTACTTCCTCTATAATTTCTAAAGCCTTCTGCATTCTTCATTCTCCTATTAAGAAAGTCATATGTTTTACAAATATTTTTCCAAGAAATTTCTTAACTGTGTCTATTATAGGGAATGTGGGCCTACTTTGCAATGGAAGGGGAAAAGAGTTCAAAAAACATTTAAATTTACTTGCCGCGTCCTTAGGGGCGCAGTACAATAGGAGTATCAACAGTGGGAGGTGGCCGATATGCAGGAACTTGAAAAATTGCAGAAGTTACAGGAGCTTGTAGACCAAAGCAGAAAAATAGTCTTTTTCGGTGGTGCGGGTGTATCCACAGAAAGCGGAATCCCGGACTTCCGCAGTGTGGATGGGCTTTACAATCAGCATTATTCCTATCCGCCAGAGGTGATGTTAAGTCATCATTTTTATGTAACGCATACGAAAGAGTTTTTCGATTTTTACCGGGCAAAAATGCTCTATCTGGATGCACAGCCCAATGCCGCCCACATAAAATTGGCAGAATTGGAACGGGCAGGAAAAGCTGACAGCGGTCGTCACACAAAATATTGATGGATTGCATCAGAAGGCGGGAAGTGAACGTGTAATGGAGCTGCACGGATCGGTGCATCGCAATTTCTGTCAGCGCTGCCATCAGATATATGACGCGCAATTTATACTGCACAGTACTGGAATCCCAACTTGTACATGTGGCGGTACGATCAAGCCGGACGTGGTGCTTTATGAGGAGAGCTTGAATCCGAATACATTGACCGAAGCTGTGGACGCTATTGAGCATGCTGACCTTTTGGTGATCGGAGGAACATCGCTGGCGGTTTATCCCGCAGCCAGTTTGATTCATTATTATCGGGGGAATCGTCTGGTTCTCATCAATAAATCGACCACATCGATGGATCAAAATGCAAATTTGGCAATTCAGGGAAGCATTGGAGAGATTCTTGGCGCTATCCAGGTTCGATAGCCGTTTGATACCAGGGTAAAATAAGAAAAGGCTGCGCAGCAACGGGTTCCCCGTCCATGCGCAGCCAATTTTTGGCTTATTTCATTTTAAAGGTAGCACATTCTGTCTGGCTCTTGCAATCTGCCTTCCCACAGGAACCGTCTGCTACATGAATGTTTTCAGCAACACATTCGTTGTTCTCGTTGTAAATGCAATTGCGCGCTTCACAACGGACATGCAGGGACGGGTTCGGATTGGAACAGCCGCAGGAAGAGACATTGGATGCAGAGCTGGAACCGCTTTTCTCCATGAAGTCGGAGCAGCAGGTCTGTTCACATCCACAGGCACAGGCGCCTGCTACTTTGATGTCCGGGCGGCAGCAGCATTCTCGGCTGTTGTTGGCGCAGGTTGTGACGGTACATTTTAAATTCGTCATATCCACACTTCCATTACAATAGAATCACATCCGTGTTCTGCCGGAGCGGTTTTTCAATCACTCCGGCAGAAGAGGATGCAACTCTATTGTTAGCCGAATATAAGATATTTATTCACGTTTCTGCGCGCGTATTTCCAGAATATGGTCAAAAATACGCGAAGCAGTTTCTTCCTTGGAGAGCTGTGGAAGTTCCATCTCCGTTTCAGCGGTAATCAGTGTGACAATGTTGGTATCCGTACCAAAACCGGCTCCGGAAACCTTTAAATTGTTTGCAACAATCATATCTGCGTGCTTTTTAGCAAGTTTTTTTCGTGAATTTTCCAACATGTTTTGTGTTTCCATGGAGAATCCACAGAGAAATTGCCCTGGCCGGCGGTGTTCTCCCAAATATTGAAGAATATCGGTGGTACGTTCCAAGGCCAAGCTGCAATCGCTGTCCTGCTTTTTCATCTTCTCTTCATGAACCAATGCAGGGCGATAATCTGCAACAGCGGCTGCTTTTACAAGAATGTCCTGCTGCTCGCTGCGGGAGGCAACGGCCTCAAACATTTCCTGTGCGGTAGTAATAGGGACGACATCGACAAATGCCGGCGGCTTCAGAGCGGTAGGTCCGGTAACCAGCGTGACGGTTGCACCGCGCCGCGCTGCATTTTGTGCAAGCGCATAGCCCATTTTTCCGGTAGAATGATTGGTGATGTAGCGCACCGGATCGATGGATTCCTGTGTCGGTCCAGCGGTGACCAGCACGTGCAGCCCAACCATATCTTTTGCATATTCCAATTCTTGGTAGACATATTCCAAGATCACTTCAGGGTCGGGGAATTTTCCGGCGCCGGTATCTCCACAAGCAAGATAGCCCGAACTGGGTTCAATGACGGTGAATCCATACTTTCGCAGAATATTCAGATTATCTTGCGTAATTGGATTTTCATACATCCTGGTATTCATGGCAGGAGAAACCAGTTTTTTACACTGGCAGGCCAAAACGGTTGTAGTCAGCATGTCGTCTGCCAAGCCATGGGCCATTTTTGCAATCACATTGGCGGTTGCCGGGGCAATCAGGCAGAGATCGGCAGCCTTGGCAATCGAAACGTGTTCTACTTGAAATTGGAAGTTGCGGTCAAAGGTATCTACGAGACATTTGTTTCCCGTCAAACTTTCAAAGGTGATGGGATTGATAAAATTTGTGGCATTTTGGGTCATCAAAACATGGACATGGCATCCCTGCTTGTGAAGAGCACTGGCCAAATAGGCGGCTTTGTACGCGGCAATTCCACCGGTGACGCCCAACAGTATGGTCTTTCCTCGCAACAATGTTATTCCCCCATTTCTCGTGATTGTTCCACCGTGTACTTTGTGCGTTTTCTGTGAATATATCAGGTTTCTTACAGGAGAATACCTGAATAGCCCCATAGGCTGGTCCATATAACGCCTGATTCGAAAACGGCTCTGAAACAGACGCACTATAGCTACCGGGCAATGTTATGGAACAACAGTCCATTGGTTTGTTTCATATGCCTGTAAAAAGCGGATGGCCTTTTCAATGTTATTATAACACGGATTCTAGTCCGCGTATAGTTGCAGAAATGGCTTGCTCATTGGATATGGGGAAATATATTGTTGATTTTTTAACGATCTTAGCGTATAATAAAGGCGAAAAATTGCGCTGCATCTTTTTCAAAAGAGCAGCAGCAGGAGGTAGTAAAAATGAATCGTCAGACCGCAAAGTACCGCGATTTTGTGCTGTTAGCCTTGTTCGCGGCCATCATCCTGTTGTTGGCCTTTACGCCGATTGGTTATATTCAGCTTCCAATCATCAAGGCCACGATCGTCCACGTGCCGGTAATACTTGGTGCAATTGTTCTAGGGCCAAAGAAGGGCGCTATTTTGGGCGTATTGTTTGGGCTGACAAGTTTTATCAGCAATACCTTTATGCCGACGGCGCTTTCCTTTGCATTTTCGCCGGCGATCCCGCTTCCGGGCACGCCGAACGGCAGCATTTGGAGTTTGTTTATCTGTTTTATCCCGCGTATTTTGGTGGGGGTTGTGGCGTATTATGTATTTGCGCTGTTCCAAAAGCTGATGAAAAAAAGCACAAAGGGAGAATTTTTGTCCCTGGCCGTTGGAGCTTTGGCTGGCTCTTTTACCAACACGATTTTGGTTATGGGCAGTATTTTCCTGATTTTTAAGGATGCTTATGCGGCGATTAAAGGAATCCCTGCCGACGCAGTTATGGGTGCCATTCTGGCGGTAGTGGGTGCAAATGGTGTACCGGAGGCTGCCGCCGCCATTGTATTGACGGTAGCGATTGGAAAGGCCCTGCTGGGATTGCAAAGAAAGGGCCGCGTATAAGACAGTAAAAGGCAGAAAGGATGACACACAGATGATTCTTGCCATTGATGTTGGAAATAGCAACATTGTGTTGGGCGGCATCGACAATGAAAAAATCTATTTTACTGTGCGGATCTCCACAGACCGCTTTAAATCCAACGATGAGTATGCGGTTTTAATGAAAAATCTGATTGAATTAAATGGATATACGCCGTCTGAGATGGAAGGAAGCATCATATCCACGGTGGTCCCCGCGTTGGCAACTACGCTACGCCTTGCTTTAGAAAAAATCACAGGGAAACCATGTATGGTGGTGGGGAGCGGCCTAAAGACCGGGTTGAATATTTTGATTGACAACCCGGCGCAGCTTGGCAGCGATCTGGTGGTTGATGCAGTGGCAGCGATCGCCGAGTACCCAAAACCTGTTATGATTTTTGATCTCGGAACAGCGACCACCCTTTCTGTGGTGGACAAAAAGGGGAACTACTTGGGTGGCATGATTATGCCTGGCGTTGTCGTTGGAGTAGAGGCAATTTCGAACCGTGCATCGCAGTTGCCGCATATCGGTCTGGAGGCGCCCAAACGCTTGGTTGGGACGAATACGATCGATTGCATGAAGAGTGGTGCGATTTATGGAAATGCCGCCATGCTGGACGGTATCGTAGAACGTGTTGCAGAAGAACTGGGAGAAGCGCCGACGGTCATTGCGACTGGCGGCCTTGCGCGTGTGATTGTTCCACATTGCCGCAGAAAGATTATCTGTGACGACAATCTGATGTTAAAAGGCCTATTGATCGTCTACAATAAAAACCGGCGTGATTAAATACCCTTTTGATGCAATGAGGAGCCCTTCCCATACTATGGGAAGGGCTCCTCATTTCGGTTTAAAGATCCGTCGTACTCGGGTTCTGGACTTGAATGGAAACCTGAGTGACATAATCCTGGATGTCAGACACAGCAAAATCATTGATCCCGATTTCGTAAGCGTAGCCGGTAAAGTGCAATCCGTGCTCTTTTGCCAGGCGAAACATCTTCTGATACAGCGCTGGAAGGCGTTCCCAACTTCCACATAAATAGCCACATAAATAGGTCCCCTTTGGTTTTAATAGGACACGATCGTTCTCTTTTGGTTTTTCAGTTGGGGAAAACAAGCCGTCGTATACCTCAAACGCCGCATTTTGGACTTTTTCGAGAGATATATAGCTTCCGACTCCCAAACGGTATTGTTCCGGTTGCCAGATGTTCTGGACAAATCGGAATACCTCGGCAACATCGTCATTTGCAAAGCGATAGGGGGCAGTCAATAGATATTCATCTTGACAGGAGACAAAGCGTAATTCCATGTCCGTGATCTCCTGGGACAACAACAGTTGCTTCTGCTTCTTTTCAAGAATTTTCTGGGTTCTTTCTAATGCTTTGATCTCCTCTGCAATTTCTTCCTGTTTGCGGTCCACTGTTTGTAAAAATTTCTGCTCATCAAGTTTACAAACAATCTCTTTGATCTCATCAATGCGCAAATTTAGTTCTTTTAGCATACGTATAAAAGCGAATTCCATGCTTTGCGCATAGTCGTAGTAACGATAGCCGTTCGCTCCTTTCCATTTAGGGGAAAATAGACCGATGCTGTCGTAATAATGAAGCGTCCTTTTGTTCACATGGTGTAGTTTTGCAAATTGGGAGGTCGTTAACTTTAACTCATTTGATTTCACAAAAATTCTCCTTGACTTTACAGTTGCTGAATCGTTTATGATGCGTATAGAATTTTTTAAGAATAGGCAGAAAGGAAAAAAGATGAACATTCTATTGAGAGATCTGAAATGGGACGATTTGAAAGCACTGGAAGATGTGATCCGAGTGACTTGGAACTATGATCGATTTGCCTCTCCAAAGACGGCGAAAAAACTGGCAAAGGTTTATTTGGCATCCTGTTTGGCAAACCAGACCTTTTCGCGCATAGCGGAAGCCGACGGCCTTCCGGTGGGCGTCATTTTGGGAAAAGACATCGAGAACCACCATTGTCCATTCAAGTATCGAATGCGCCAGATCCTAGGAGTCATCCAACTTCTCATGATGAAAGAGGGAAGGCAGTTTCTCAAATTTTATCAGGCAATCGATGGGGTGGATCAAAAGCTTTTGGAACAATGTGATAAGCCTTATAAAGGAGAAGTAGCCTTATTTGCTTTATCTCCGGAATATCGTGGATTGGGACTTGGAAAGCAACTGTTTCACAGTTTGCTTCAGTATATGGCTCGAAGGGGGGTTCCCAGTTTCTATCTATTCACGGATACAAGTTGTAATTTTGGATTCTATGAACACCAAGGAATGATTCGCCGGCAGCAGTACAGATGCACAGTCACCCTTAAAGGACAATCCGCCACAATGGAATTCTACCTTTACGATCGGCCGGTTGCAAAAGAGGGGAACGCTCCTTCCTGCAAGAGATAGATGAAAAATAAGCGGACAGCATTCCATACTGTCCGCCGCGGTTATACGGTTGTGGAAGGAGTGACAATGGTTTTCTTTTTCCAGCCGCCATGTAGATAGGATACCAAGACGATGATAATGCCAATCGCCCAGCTGACGGGATAGGAATAGTAGATAAATTCTTTCCCCCAGACACCTGCAATCCAATAGGCGATAGGAACCCTTGCCAACCACAGCGAAAGCAAGCTTGCCGCCATGGGGACGATCATGGAACCAGCTCCGCGTAGGACAGCGCTGAGAATAAAAAGAATTGCACACAAGAAATAGAAGGGAAGCAATGCATGCAGATAATAAACACCAGCTTCTATGACGGCGGGGCTTTGGCTGAACATATGCATCAACAGATCACTGAGCGGAAAAACCACCACACTGATGAGGATGCTTGCACCTACACACAGTGTCAGTCCAGCGCGCGTACCGCGGTGTACCCGTACCATACGGGCGGCGCCGACATTTTGGCCGACATAGGTGGTGACAGCAGTAGACATACTTTGAATGGGAAGAAACACAAATGTATCGATTTTATTGGCGCCATTAAAACCAGCGGTAAAGGTAGAGCCATAACTGTTGACCAATGCCTGCATGGCCATAATCCCAACGGCAAATAAAGCTTGCTGAATACCGGAAGGAACCCCTAGCTTAATAGCCTTTTGAAACAGGGAACGATTGAAGTGAAATTGGAAGAGATGAATATGTAGGAATGTGTAATGCCGGTTGATAAAGTACACGCCGAACAACCAGGAAGTGATCTGTGCAAGAATGGTGCTAAGGCTACCCAAAACACCATCCCGCAGAATGTGAAAGCCAGGTCCAACACGATATTGATTCCTGCTGCGGTAGAAAGAAACAGTAAGGATGTACGGCTGTCTCCTAAACCCTGTAGAATACCTGCGTTGATATTAAATCCAAGGGTGCCGATCATACCGACAAAAATCACAATCATATAGATTTCTGCGAGCTCCAATGTACCATCGTTTGGGACATTCATCAAGAGGAGCAATGGCCGGCTGCATAAAATGCCGATGATTGTGAGTGGGATGATCCCAATCATCATCGCGGTGTAGATGGTGTTGACCGTCGCACGGACATTTTCCATGTCCCTCGCACCGTAGTATTGTGAAATCATAATCGTTGCACCCGTGCTCAGTCCCATAAACAGAGAGCTCATCATAAAGATGATGGGAAACCCGGTTCCTACTGCGGCAAGCGCCTTTTCTCCGATAAAATTTCCTACAACAATGCTATCCACCATATTGTAGAGCTGCTGAAACACATTTCCCAACAGCAACGGAGCGGTAAATCAGGAACAAGAGCCGGTAAGGGCTGCCACTGGTCATATCTGTGGCGCCAGCGTGAAGTTTTTTCACGGAAAGAACTCCTTTACTTTTAGATTTCCGAATGAGAAAAGGCCCCTTCAGGAGGCCGTTTGACGGCGATCCGAAAGGGCCCGATCAGAAAAGCACGGTAGGGAATGGATTACCGGGCGTTTTCCTTCATCTCTACAGCTTTGCAGATCAAGTCGATGGAATTTTCAATGCCAAAGGCAGAGGATTCCAACATAAGGTGATAATTTTCCGGGCTTCCCCACTTTTGGTTGGAGTAAAAGTTGTAATAATTTGCACGCTGTTTATCTTGTTTCACCAGTGTATCTGCTGCTTTAGCCGGATCGACGTCGTATTTTTTGATGATTCGGTCCATACGTGCAAAATGATCCGCGTAGATAAATACATGCAGACAATTTTTATTTTCACGCAGAACGTAATCGGCGCAGCGGCCCACTATGACACAGGGGCCTTTTTCCGCCGCCTCGCGGATGATTTGAGACTGTGCTAAGAATAATTTGTCATTGATGGGCAAATTATCCATCGGTGTTATTTGGCTTCCAAAGGTATAGTTTCCCATCATCAATGAATATAACAAACTGTTGGTAGCTTTTTCATCCGCCTTTTCAAAAATTTCGGGGCTCATGCCGCTTTGCTTTGCCGCTAATGTAATCAAATCCTTATTATAAAAAGGAATCCCCAACCGCTTGGCGACTTTTTCCCCGATTTCTCTTCCGCCGCTGCCATATTGCCGCGCAATGGTAATGATGGTTTTGGTACTCATGCTCAACTCCTCCTATCAGATGAGGTTCTAACCCCAAAAAATTCTACAAAGAATGGACTTTTCTGTGAATTTCTTTTATTTTACTGCGGTTCTACAGGTTTGTCAAACGGTCTTTTCCGGCAAAGGAACGCGCTCTGAGGTTGCCTACAACCCAGAGCGCGTTCCTTTGTTTTAGAACTTATTCTGCATCAAATACACCAGTGGAGAGGTAGCGCTCTCCTGTATCCGGCAGCAGGACGACAATTTGTTTCCCTTTGTTTTCTGGACGTTTTGCAAGCTGTGTTGCCGCATAGACAGCAGCACCGGAGGAAATGCCGGCCAGTAGACCTTCTGTTCTTGCGAGTTCCTTAGTGGTAGCATATGCGTCCTCGTTGGTCACAGTGAGAACCTCATCGAGAATGTCTGTATTGAGAATATCCGGAACAAATCCAGCGCCAATGCCCTGAATTTTGTGAGGTCCAGCCTTTCCCTGCGTGATGACGGGGGAGGACGCAGGTTCCACACCGACAATTCGAATCTTCGGATTGTAGGATTTCAGACCTTCCCCTGTGCCGGTGATGGTTCCACCAGTTCCCATTCCAGCGACAAAAATATCGACTTTGCCGTCCGTATCAGCCCAAATCTCCTGGGCAGTTGTGGCACGATGAGCGGCCGGATTGGCTGGATTGGTGAACTGGCCAGGGATAAAGGAGTTGGGAATTTCTTTTGCGAGCTCCTCTGCCTTGGCAATGGCGCCTTTCATACCGGCAGCCCCCTCGGTGAGGACAAGTTCTGCACCGAGGGCGGATACCAAGCGGCGGCGTTCTAAGCTCATGGTTTCCGGCATGGTCAAAATCAGTCGATACCCTTTGGAAGCTGCCACAAAGGCAAGCCCTACGCCAGTATTGCCGCTGGTCGGTTCAATAATAGTTGTATCCGAATTGATAAGACCACGCTCTTCTGCGTCTTGAATCAGTGCGAAACCGACGCGATCCTTTACAGAGGAAAGCGGGTTAAAGGACTCCAGCTTTGCCACAAGTGTGGCTTCCAGGTTGTGCTTTGCTTCATAATTTGACAATTCGAGAAGAGGGGTATGGCCGATCAGATCCGTCAATTTTTTGGAAATCTTCATGTACATTCGCTCCATTCTATCTGGTTTTTAGCAGACTGCTTGAATTCCTATTAAATTAGTAAGGATTAAATTTTTCCCTATTATATTCCATATATATGACAAAGTCAATAGGAAAAATCTTGTTTTTATTGCATCGGTCCCCAAATCATAGTATAATAGTAGACAATCAAATGCAGTCATACAGAGGGGAAGTGCTATGAAGCTTTCAACCAAGGGCCGTTATGCACTCGAGGGGCTTTTTTATATGGCGATTGCGACGCCGGATCGAGCGGTAAGCATCAAAGAGATCGCTACAGGGACTGGGATTTCCGCTGCTTATTTGGAGCAAATCTTTTTTAAGCTTAAACAGTCGGGCATCATTCGTACTGTGCGCGGTGCCCGGGGAGGTTTCATTTTTAATCAACCGCTTTCGGAAATTTCTGTTGGCCAAATCATCCGAGCAGTAGAGGGGAGTTTGGTTCCTGTCAAGTGTGTGGAGTCGCTCTCCGCCTGTACCAGCAGGGTACGAGGCACTTGTATCAGCAGGCAGGTGTGGGTGGAATTATCGGATGCCCTTGCGCGTGCAGCGGATAGTATTACACTCGATCGCCTTCGGACTGAATGGAAGACCGAACAGGAAGGGGGAATGCCCCGATGAAAATATCGACTCGAGGCCGCTATGGACTGCGGGCGATGATCGATCTAGCCTTGCATGCCGAGGAGGGGCGTGTGCCATTGGCTGCAATTGCCGCGCGACAGGACCTGTCCCTCAACTACTTGGAAAGTATTTTTTCTGCATTAAAGCGCGCGGGTTTTGTTTTGGGAATGGCTGGTGCGCAAGGGGGATATTCTCTTGCCAGACCAGCGGAACAGATTTCTTTGCAGTCAATATTAGAGGCGTTGGAGGGGGATCTGTCCATTTCTGAAGAGCTTGATGCAGGGACACCGTTGCGCGCTTTTTTGAAGCGGCATGTTTGGGACGCCATCGATCAAGAGGTGGAGATTACCTTGCGGGCCACCTCCTTGGCGGAAATGGTTGAACGTATTCAACTGCAAGCATCATCCGCCGATAGTTCGATCCTTTAATCGAATTGAGAGTTATTTAAAAGAAGCCGCTGTCCAATGTGTGCAGAATGGACAGCGGCTTTTCATATTAATTTTTATACCAATAAGAATGCAAGTTATACACGCCAACGAAATGCCTCTTGAAACGCTGTAGCAAAACCGTGTTCCTGCGTACGTCGGACTTCTCTCAACTCAGGATTGGGCTGTGTCTCCAGAAGGAAGTCGACCGAACAATCCACTTCCAGGTACTGTATGGCCTCTGGGCATTGAATCATCGGCATTCCAAAGCCAAGCGGTGTTTCCAACATTCGATCACCCTTCCATAGCATTCGCCTATGGAAGTAAAAATATGCGTCAATTTTCGTTTAATATTGCGGCACGCTGTAATGGGCAATGTTCCATCTGCTTACATTCCTGTGCGTATTTGCAACAATAGTTGGAAAATTTCCTGCCATGATGTGGAATCAGGGTATATGTAGCGCGGATAGAATGCTCCGCATGGAGATAGGGACAATAGCCTGCAATGATCTTGATGGTGGTTTGTTCCATGATCCATCCCTCTTTCTGGAAAAAATGATACGCTCATCTACCGCAAATGTCAAATCCTCCTACGATCTGTAGGGGCATCTGGTACTAGCTGGTCTGTCCGGTGCATATGTATTGATGAATTCATTCGTAATGGAGGATTTCCCGTGGAAAAGCGTGACATGCACATAGAAACCGCAAAGGTATATGCCTCTCCGGAACCCTATCCACCGATTGAAGTGGCAGGGAAAAATCGTCTGTATGCCGGGCTGATGCATATGAATCTGTGCGCAGCCCAGAGTGAAATGACCGCTGTGATGCAATATCTCTACCAGGGGTGGGTTATCGAGGCGAAGAATGCTGAGGCATCCCAAGCTTTAAAGCAAATTGCAATGGTAGAGATGCACCATATCGACATTTTTGCGCAGCTTATTTGTCTTTTGGGTGGTGACCCAGTTTACTCGGTCTCTTTTCGACAGCGAAGGCGGACATGGGACGGAAATATGGTATCGCCCTGCAAAAACTTTTTTCACATGATGCAGAGCAACTTATTGGCAGAACAAGAGACAATTGACCGTTACCGGCGCCAAGCGGCGATGGTGCACGACGCTTCGCTTTCCGCTATCCTGCTGCGAATCGTGGAGGATGAAAAGGTACATGTAAAGATCTTCCGGTCCTACTTGGATGAATTGATTCAATAAGAAACATCCCGCGGAAGGCGAATAGCGATCCGCGGGATGTTTTTGTCCGTTAAGACGGCCGTTCATAAAATCGCACACAGGACTGGAAAGAACTTTTCCTTAGTAGGTGTGACAAAGAATAAAGAGAGGAGCACCCTTTTAATCAAACAATTGGAAAAGCCATTTTTATTCGGCAGGTTGTTTTTTGGTTAGATTTTCTGCACACTGCTTCAGCTCATTTTCAGTGCTTGCACCCACGCCGGTCTGCATAATGCTCTCCTGTACAAAAAAGGGCTGTGCTGAGAAAAATTTCTTCATCTGTGGGTTGTTTAAAACGGCATTGGCTTTCTCTTCCGGCATATGATTCACCTCCTGTCTATACGCTTGGTCCGATGAAATGACAAAAATACCTTTTTAATATGCAAATAGGCAGAAAAGTCCCATCGGATAAAAGCGCACTCTTATCATTTGCAGATTCATCAAAAATACAGAAGGGAATATTTTGTTTTACAAAATTTGCTTGCGAATTTCAAATCTTTGTGGATATAATGAATCGAAGAATGGACAAGCAAGACCCGCTAATAAAAGCCAATTCCTACATTTCAGAAAAATGCTTACTGAAATAAACGCAAGACAATTGGGCCGCTTCCACGCAGTTTTTGAGCGGCGGCCAGTGGGTGGGTCTATGGACGAGAGGAGGAACATGCGATGCACATCGCGGACCTAGTACAGGCACAGCGCTCCTTTTATGATCACGGCAAGACAAGAAACCTTGCATTTCGTGCAGTGGCTTTGGAGCGTCTCGCGCGGGAAATGCGCGCTCGAGAGCACAGGTTCTTGCGCGCTTTACGGCAGGACCTTGGAAAATCCAATATGGAAGGGTATATGACAGAGCTCGGACTCACATATAGCGAACTTCGTTACATAGCCGCGCATATGACGCGCTGGGCAACCAAAAAACGGGTGCCAACACCGCTAAGCCAGTTTCCATCCAGGAGTTTTTGCCTAGCAGAACCATATGGAGTGGTTTTAATACTGTCTCCATGGAACTATCCGTTTTTGCTGAGTATGGAGCCGTTGATCGGCGCTTTAGCTGCGGGAAATACCGTGATTCTCAAGCCCTCTGCCTATGCGCCCCATGTAGCGCAGGAAATCGAAGAACTGCTCCGTGCTTGTTTTCCGCCGGAATATGTGACCGTGGTACAAGGTGGGCGCGAGACCAATACCGCCCTGCTGGAACAGCAATTTGATTATATCTTTTTCACGGGAAGCGTAGCGGTTGGGAAGCTTGTGATGGAGAAAGCGGCCGCACATCTGACCCCAGTCACCTTGGAATTGGGTGGGAAAAGCCCCTGTATCGTGGACCGAACGGCCAATAGCAAGCTGGCAGCAAAGCGGATTGTCTTTGGAAAATTTCTCAACGCAGGCCAGACCTGCGTGGCCCCCGACTATCTGTTGGTGCATCGGGAGGTAAAAAATGAACTTGTGGCGTATATGCGCCGGTACCTCTTATGGTTTTATGGAAAGAATCCTATAGATAATCCCCATTATCCAAAGATTATCAATGAAAAACACTTTCTACGTCTCAAAGGACTGTTGGAAAACCAACACATTCTACTGGGCGGCCAGGACAACGGCACGGATAAAATTGCACCAACCTTACTGGATGCCGTATCGCCCGATGCGCCGGTGATGCAGGAGGAAATCTTTGGCCCGATTCTTCCGATCCTGACCTTCTCGACATTGGATGAAGCGATCCATTTTGTCAAAGGGCGAGAAAAACCTCTCGCGCTGTATCTTTTTACCAGGGATCGCATTGCAGAGAAGAGAGTCTTGCAGGAAATTCCATTTGGCGGCGGATGCATCAACGACACTGTGGTACATCTTGCCACGCCGTACATGGGATTTGGGGGCGTTGGTCAGAGCGGGATGGGGAGCTATCACGGCAAAAAGAGTTTTGACACATTTAGCCATTATAAGAGCATTCTAAAGAATTCCAGTTTTTTGGATTTGCCTGTGCGTTATCCGCCGGCAACGGCGAGAAAAGAACAACTTCTCCGATGGTTCTTGCGGTAGGTGTTTCAAAAGTTGAATATACAAAATAACATGAGGCTGTAAGCCGGAGCAATCCAGCTTACAGCCTCATGTTTTGGTGTTTTATATGGATAAGGAACCCATTAAATCCGTACAAGATTTAACAGAACGTCCACCATCTTGTCCATACTCTGAATGGGGATGTATTCAAAACGGCCATGGAAATTGTGGCCGCCGGTGGAGAGGTTGGGGCATGGAAGTCCCATATAGGAGAGACGGGCGCCGTCCGTGCCGCCGCGAATCGGCACAACCAGGGGTTCAACCCCAGCTTTACGCATCGCTTGTTCGGCATTTTCAATCAGGAACATATGAGGAGCGATCTGTTGTTTCATATTATAATAACTGTCAGTGATGTTGAGAACAACTGTTCCTGTACCATATTTCTCATTCAAGTAAGTCGCAATCTTTTGAAAACGCGCCTTTTTGACTTCAAATTTTTCCATATCATGGTCTCGGATAATATAGTGCAAGCTTGTCTGCTCTTCATGTCCCTGAATACCTTCCAGATGGCTGAACCCCTCATATCCTTCTGTAAAGGCCGGATTTTCGAAAACGGGAAGCATGGAGTGAAATTCCATTGCAATTAGGATTGCATTTTTCATCTTGCCCTTGGCTGTACCAGGATGAACGCTTACACCATTGATGGTGACTTTAGCATCTGCGGCATTAAAGTTTTCATATTCAATTTCACCGAGTTTTCCTCCGTCAACTGTATAGGCATATTGCGCCCCAAATCCCTTTACATCAAAGCGGTCTGCGCCACGTCCGGTCTCTTCGTCGGGCGTAATGCCGACTTTAATCGTACCGTGCGGAATGTTTTCCGTTGTCAGGCGTTCCAGCGCAGTGAAGATCTCAGCAATCCCCGCTTTGTCATCCGAACCAAGCAGCGTCGTACCATCGGTCACAATCAGATCCTGTCCTTTGTAATCGAGAAGGCTTTCAAATTCTGTGGGACGCATGACGATCTTCTTTTCCGCGTTGAGTAGGATGTCTCCTCCATTGTAGTTTTCCACAATACGTGCTTGCACATTTTCACCGCTTGCTGCGGGAGAGGTGTCCATATGTGCAATTAGCCCCAAAACCGGCTGGTCCGTTTTACAATTGGCTGGCAGTGTTCCGTAGACATAGCCAAATTCATCCATATGGGCATCGGCCAATCCCAAGCTGAGCAGTTCCTCAGCAAGTGCAGCCCCCAGTACCTTTTGGCGATCGGTTGTGGGACATTTATCCGCCGGTGCATTGTCGTCAGAAGTGGTATGATAACGCACATATTGTAGAAATCGTTCATAAGCTCTCATCACATATGTCTCCTTTCAGGAAAAAGCATTTTTTTCCATCATACGCCAATTTTTTTCAAAGCGCAATGTTGTTTTCACAAAGGATGTGGCTCGCCATGGTGCAGCTCTGTTCCATAGTGCTCGCTAGAAAATCCGTTATCAAAGAATATGGAAAAAAACGGAGTCATCTTATTGTAAATTTCAGTATCCATTGGCTTTGGTAGACATAGGAGCATATGAAGGAATTCCGGTGTTACGGGTCCGGAGATAACTGTACCATATGGCCAATCGGTTTCTTTGGGGATTCCGTATTGTAAAGCGAGATCGATCCACTCTGGTTCTTCCTTCCAGCAGTGGATTTCAAAGGTCTGCGCTCTTTTCGCGTGTTTTTCAACAAGCATCTTCCAGCGCTGGCTATCGGGTTCTGCCGCATCGAAATAAAGGCTTTTAAGGGAATTCATTCTATCCATCCTTTTTTATATGTGTGGATTGCTGCAGAAAGGTCATACTGTGGGAAGTGTTTCCCAGGCAATGTGAAGTTGTTCCACTGCTGAAGGGATGTCTTCCAAGGGGATGCCAGCAAATCCCAGAGTGACACTGCCCGGCTCTTTTTCAGCAATCACCCGGACCCCACGCTGAGCGGCTAATTGGCAAAGTTCTTCAGAGGGAGTTTCATAGGGAAGAAATAAGGTCAACCGAAGCGCCGTTTCCTGCAAAAAGAGGCGGCATCGGGGTCCAAATGCCTTTTGTACCGAGCGGATGAGCTCTATGCTTTTCGCCGCATAAAGTTTGCGCAAACGGCGAAGATGACGTTCCAATTGCCCGCTTTTGACATAGCTGCACAGCGCAAGCTGCTCCACCTTGGAGGCGGTCTGATTGTAGCTTCGCACACGGGAACGATAGTCCGCAAGCAGAGAGGACGGCAATACCATATACCCTATGCGCACCGATGGCAGGAGCAATTTGGAAAAGGAACCAATGTAGGCAACTTGTTCCCCGCTTGCCATTCCCTGCATAGCGGGGATGGGGCGGGCATTGTAGCGCAATTCGCCGTTGTAGTCATCCTCAATGACCAGAGCTCGATGAGCCTTTGCCCATTCCAGGAGGGCAAAGCGTCGATTCATAGGCATTGCGGTTCCACTTTGAACGCTGTGAGAGGGCCGCACCAAGACAGCACGAACGCCGCTGGCTTCCAATGCATCCATACGAATGCCGTCCCGATCGGCCGGCAGGTGTAAAACTGAGAAACCGCAGTCCGCAAAAACACGTTCCGCTTGGGGAAAGCCGCGCTCGTCCATCGCGACTGTTTTTTCCGAAAGCAGGCCACAGAGTAGATATAAAAGCGGCTGGGTACCCGCACCAACCACGATCTGTCCCGGGCTGGCTTTCACCCCACGCACACCATAACAATAGGAGGAAAGCGCTTCTCGCAGGGCGGGTTCCCCCTGGGGATCACCATAGGAGGTCAACACCTCCTGACGGGTTAGCACATCGCGGATATGACGGCGCCATATTTTGAGGTCAATACACACGCTGTCCACGGAATCACTGCCAAAATTGTAACGAATACGGGACTCCAGTGTTTCCGCTTGGAGGGAACGCACAGGAGGTTCTGAGAGGGTAGCGTGTTCTGAACGAAGAGGACTGGCTTCTACAAAAAAGCCGCTTTGCGGGCGGGCGCGCACATATCCTTCGACACAGAGCTGCTGATATGCCATCTCAATTGTGGTGCGGCTTAAATGCAAATCTTCAGAAAGCTTGCGAATCGAAGGGAGTTTTTCATTTCTGGTCAGGTGTCCTCGTTCAATTGAATTTCGCAAAGACTCATAGAGCTGCTGATATAAAGGTACTTCTGCATTCGGATGAAGGACCAAATAGTCGTATGTCATAACGATTTCCTCACAAACTGTACTGGTCAATTTTTTATAAACTGTATATTTTAGTATGAACACTTTTGCGCTATGATTATACCACAAATGGACAGAGATGCAAGATTCTCTGTTTAAACTGTCTGGAGGGGAAGACCATGAAATTTCATTTGAATGAACGGAATACCAGCGTCAATCTGGCGCTTACTGGGCTGATGGCGGCGCTTGTCCTGGTGGCGACGATGTTCTTTAAAGTGCAGATTCCTGTGGGAACGGATAAAACGATGATTGGCTTTGCAAATGTGTTTTGCATTTTAGCCGGCCTGTTGTTGGGGCCGGTGTATGGCGGCCTTGCGGCTGGCATTGGTTCCTGCATTTTTGATTTAATCGGCGGATGGGCGGACAGTGCGCCAAGTACCTTGATTTTTAAATTCCTAATGGCGTTTGTGTGCGGCCTGATCGCATGGGGCGGCGATCACACGGCGAGGAAGCTCTCCCGTGTGATTGTGGGTGCAGTGAGTGGTTCTCTCTGCTACTGTGTTCTGTATTTGGGATATTCGTTCGTGAAGCTAATCTTGGTGGGATCTGCACCAGAGGCTGCGGCGCTTGCAATGGTAACAAAGTTGGCAGCCACTTTGACAAATGCAATTGTGGCCGATGTGATCGCGGTGCCGTTTTTCTTTGCGATCCGCAAAGCCTTGGAGCGTGCGCATTTACCAGTAGGCGGCCCGCGTCGAGCGTAACCGAATAGAAGTGAAAATAGATAAGCCTGTTGTACGTGGGAAAGACCGTACAACGGGCTTATTTTTTTAAAAGATGCGAGAAAAATCAGGTCATGTCTTGACGCCATTGTACGTGGGAAAGACCGTGTTTAGAGGTATTTCATCCGGGGCAAGACTCCTCGTTTCAAAAAATTTGAGGACTCCATCAGGATTGTAGGAAGCCGCAAAAATAGGAAATTTATTTTTTATAATCCATATTTGCGGGGATGGACTGATGGGAGGTCGTTTCTTTCAGGAGGCGGACCCTCTATCCCGGTGAGGTACGGGGGCATATACAGAAATGATTCAATTTTACAAGGCTCCGGGATTCGAACGGTTCGATTGTCAGGAGAGGGGTGCTCTATCCTATTGAACTACTGGCGCATGTACAAAAATTATTCAATTGTACGGCTCCGGCGGACGAGAGATCGTCAAATATTAGGAGGAGGACCCTCTATCCCGGTGGGGTACGGGGCATATACAGAAATGATTCAATTTTACAAGGCTCCAGGATTCGAACGGTTCGATTGTCAGGAGAGGGGTGCTCTATCCTATTGAACTACTGGCGCATGTACAAAAATTATTCAATTGTACGGCTCCGGCGGATGAGAGATCGTCAAATATTAGGAGGAGGACCCTCTATCCTGGTGAGGTACGGGGACATATACAGAAATGATTCAATTTTACAAGGCTCCAGGATTCGAACGATTCGATTTTTAGGAGAAACGTCCTCCCTTTGCTTTGTCATACCTTCTGATTATCGACTGATTTTGAGAAGATTCCCATGCTTTGGATTCCTTTTCCGTCCGCAAGCTCACTGCAAGTGGGTTGTTTTTGACGAAACTGGACATCGTATAGAGGGTTTGGCATTTGGAAGGACAACTGCTTTTGAAATGGAATTCCCTAGGAGTTTGCATATCGCCCGGAAGATGTGGATAAGAGACGTTTCTCGATAGATAGAATCGGAGTCGGGAATCTGCAGAAAGGACCAAACAACGGAAGGATATAAATAAAGAAGGACCGATTTGTATAGAAACCTACGAAAGGGTTTTATACGATATGGACGATATTCCTGGCTTTTTTCGCCCTTTTGAAACCTCAAACCCGCAGAATCCGTAAAAATCCGGAAAATCCCTTGTGGAATTGCCTGTCAAAATGTTATAATAATCTTTATGAATTTCGGCCTTGAAAAAAGGGATTTTTCCCTGGAATGGAGTTTCACAGGATGAAGGATACGGAAAAGAAGCCCAAGAGACTTCACAGCGACATTGTGCGGGATAGTATCAATACATTCGGCACCAATGCGATTGGCTCTCTATTGTCCATCATCTCCGCTTTTTTTGTACTGGGTGTCCTGGACCCTGACGTCAAAGGGCAGTATAACCAAGTGCAGCTGGTGGGAAATGGTTTGTTTACACTGTTTGGGTTCAGCATCAATGCCGCAATGATCTACTTTGTCTCCCGCTTTAAGATCAAGAATACCAAAAAGGCGATCACAACCTTGACAACAGCGATGTCCATCCTGATTATGGCGGCTGGCGCTGCGGCAGTGCTGTTTATGAAGCAGATCTTTTTCCCCGGCAGTACGGCCTTTTACTGTTGGGCGGCTGTTGTGTATGGCCTGTTCTCATTTTTGTTAAACGTCTGCCTGGCAATTCTGCGCGGTGAAAACAAGTTTAAAATGTTCAACACCATCAACCTGCTGCAAAAAGTGTTGCTGACCGCATTTATGTTTTCCATGTTGTTGTGGCCCAGTGCGATGTTGTTGGTGACTTCGATGATTGGCATCCAGGTGCTGATGATCGTCTTGGCGATGTATGGAATTAAGCGTTGGAATGGAAAAGAGCCGGAACCTGCTCCAGATGATGATTTTCCTGTACGGACAGGTGCCATGTTGCGCTACAGTCTGAAGTCGCATGTTTCCAATGTGATGACCTATATTAACTCCTATTTGGGCTCTTATATTGTCAACGCCGTGTATTCTCTTTCGACCTTTGGCATTTATAATGCGGCAGTGACAATGATGCAGCAGGTCTGGTTGTTGCCCGATGCAGTGAGCCAAGTGATTATGAGCCGGATTGCGGCCATGCATGAGAAGGATGACAAAGTCCGTTTGACCTTGATGTCCTGTAAAGTTGTAACCTATATCACCATCGTTTGCGCCGTACTTTTGGTGTTAGTGGCGCAGGTATTTGTGCCGATTGTTTTCCCAAAGTATGTAGAGGCGATCGCGCCTTTGCGGTATCTAATCATTGGTTCGATTTTTATCTGTTATGCAAAGGTGTTGGCCAATTCCATTGCCGCTTATGGAAAACCGGAGTTGAATATTCTGCCCACCATCATCGGAATTATCGTCAATCTGAGTTTGTCCTTCGTTTTGATTCCTTTGATGGGGGTCAATGGAATTGCATTGGCAACATCAGCGTCTTTGACTGCACAGGGCTTTACCTCCATGGTGATTTTTTGCCTGTTTACGCACACGCCATTTTACCGGCTTTTGATCCCGAACGGTGAAGAAATCCGTTCGGTCAAGCAACTCTTTCGGAAATAATTTATGAATACAAGGAGAGAGCATCCATGAAAAAATACCTATCTCTGCTTCTGGCGCTGCTTCTGGCGCTCTCATGTACGTCCTTCGCTTTTGCTGAAGAAGACGAAGAAGAGATCTCGTCAGAAATGAAGGAACTCGGCGAATACATTATGAACCATCAGGTGGAAGCGTTTGATCTGGCGGTGGAGGGCTATACCTGTCAATCCGAAAAGGTAGAGGCAGAGCTGCTGCACAGATGGTACGGTGAACATCATAGAATATTGGACGTTCTCCTGCCGGAATTTTGAAAAGATGACAAAATTCGAACGCACGATTGCAAAGTCCGATGCCTATGAAATATCGAATATCCGTGTGGTCATGGGTTCAGAGGATTTGGAGCGTTTTAACAGCTACGAGGAGATTCAAGCAGCGACGGAAACCGAGGGGAAAAATATCCGGAGCGTAAGTATACATTGGATGAAACCGATACGGGATACGACATTCATGCTTATCTAAAAAATTGGAATGCTACTACGACGATCAAAGTCCTCTATACGGTAAAAGGCGCGGTTCGGTTTCATAACGATACGATGGAATTCAACTGGCAACTGATCGGAGAAGATATTCCATATGAGGCGGGATTGCTGACTGGTTATGTCATTTTGCCGTATGGTGCGGAGCGCAAAGAGGTAAAAGCATGGACGCATGACCAGGAAAACGATACGCTGGTCATCGAAAGCGGCGAATTGGTGAGCTTGACCGTGGACGAAGTTCCGGCCAACCATGCCGTAGACATCCGTGTGACCGCCCCGTTGTATCTGTTCCCCAATGCTGCGGATGCCTATAAGACCGGGGAAGATGCCTATCTGCAAATTTTGCAGGAGGAAAATGACCCGGATCAAAATCCTGATTACACTGCGGGGGAGGCGCGCAAAGACCAGATGATTCGCATAGCGGCTCCGGTTGTATTGATTGGTGGTGCAGCGCTGATTTTGATTGTCTCCCGCCTTCGCAGGAAGAAAAAGGCATAAGGGAGGCAAAGCAATGCAAACAGGACAACCAGCAAAAATGCGGCAGTTGAAGTTGGCCCTCCGCGCAGCCTTCCCTCGAACGGTTCCCGTGATGGTGGGATACCTTTTTTTGGGGGCTGCCTTTGGAATTTTGCTGGAAAGTAAAGGGTATGGCTTTGGATGGGCTGCCTTGATGAGCATATTCATCTATGCCGGATCGATGCAATTTGTAGCAGTCGATCTGTTGGCCACCGGGGCAGGATTTTTACAGGTTATTTTGATGACCTTGATGGTGAATATCCGACATGTCTTTTACGGGATTTCCATGTTGGGGAAATTTCGGAATCTTGGAGCAAAGAAACCCTACATGATTTTTTCCCTGACGGACGAAACGTTTTCTTTGCTTTGCACAGCAGAGCCACCGAAAAATGTGGACCGCAATTGGTTTTTCTTTTTTATCGCTTTGTTCAATCAGTTATATTGGATTGTGGGTTCTGTGGTAGGAGGCTTGCTCGGTTCTTCTTTTCGTTCAACACGCAGGGAATTGACTTTGCAATGACGGCACTCTTTGTGGTAATCTTTGTAAACCAGTGGCGCGAGGCAAAGAGCCATGTTCCGGCGTTGGTGGGGCTGGTTTGTTCACTGGTGTGTCTATTGCTCTTTGGAGCGGACAATTTTATCCTGCCGGCGTTGATCGGAATGGTCGTGTTACTGTCGGTCTTTCGAGGACGTCTGGACAGGCCGGAGGAGGGGGCGGCTACATGAACGGGGCGATTCGTGCGCTACTGGTGATTGCGTTTGTTGCGCTTGTTACTTTTTTCACAAGGCTGCTTCCGTTTGTTCTTTTCCCAGAAGGAAAGGAGACCCCACCGTATGTGAAATATCTGGGGAAAGTTTTACCTTTTGCAATTATTGCCATGCTGATGGTATACTGTTTGAAAGGGACCAGTTTGTTGGAATGGCCATATGGATTACCGGAACTGATCGCTGTAGCAGCGGTTGTGGTGCTGCACCTTTGGAAGAAAAACACTCTGCTGAGTATTGGTGTAGGGACGGTACTGTATATGCTGTTGGTGCAGTTTGTTTTTATTACATAAGGGTTTCCTGTCCAGGGGGCAGGACAACCAATCCAGTGAAACGAATAAAAAGATTGTGGGGGAAATCGGAATGATGGCCACTGAAAAGCTGTCCGTGCGCATGCTGGGAGATTTTTCAATCCGGCGGGGCGACCGGGAAGTCGTGAAAAAAGGAAACCGTTCCAAAAAGATCTGGCTTTTGATAGGGATTCTCTTAATTAACCGGGGCCAAAGGTTGTCCCAAGACCATTTGATTCGTCTATTGTGGCGGGATGGAGACGAGTGTATCGATCCGGCAAATTCTTTGAAGAATTTGGTCTATCGTGCGCGTATGCTGTTGGATGATTTGACGCCGGACAATGAAGCTTGTGAGGAAGGCATGGAGCTGATTCGTTTTTCCGAAGGCGCTTACATGTGGAATGAGGATTTTCCTTGTGAGATTGATACGGAGGTTATGTCCCTATTGGCCAAGCGTGGTTCGGATGAAGAGCAGGCCCTGGAAAGCCGTATTGCCTGTTATTCCCAGGCGGTGGAACTGTACAACGGGGAATTCCTGCCCAATTTGGGAGAGGACGAATGGATTTTTAGCAGACGTGCGCAATACCAAAGCCTCTATGTCAGTTGTGTACTGACGCTATGCAGACTTTTGAACCAGTCGGAACAGTACGGGGATGTGATCTCAGTTTGTGAGCGTGCGGTCCGCTTTTGTCCTTATCAGGAGGACATCCATCACATTTTGCTAAAGGCCTATTTGCATACCGGTCAATATGCACAAGCTTTGGTTCATTATGAGAATATTTCGGAATCTTTTAATCGGGAATTGGGAATGGGTCTTTCTAATTCCATCCGAAATCTACATCGTGAAATTATCCAAGGGCTCAACATGGTAGAGATCGATATGAATCAGATCAAGGACGACATCCTTGCGGAGGAGACCTCCGGTTCTACGCCATTTTTCTGTGAATATACGGTATTCCGTGAAATCTGTCGAGTACAGATGCGTTCGCAAGAGCGCTGCAATCAGAGCGAGGTTTTGATTTTGCTTACAGCAACGGATAAGAACGGAGAGATTCCTCCGTTGGAGAAATTAAAAAATATTATGATCCTTTTGAAGCAAGCAATATCGGAAACCTTACGCCGGAATGATATTGTAGCGCGCTATAGCCCGTCGCAGTTTATTTTGGGGCTGCTGGTGGCACAGGAAGAAAACGGTCAATTGGTTGCAAACCGCATCCGCAGCGCATTTGAGGCCAAATGCCGTAGAAAAGGGGAAATACACCTGAAAGAACAGATCATCAGCCTGCGTACACAAGAGACGCAGCGTTGACCGGCGGATCGATAGAAGATGCGGAAACTGCGAAAGGAGAGCCTATGAGAAACGGTCTACGCAAGGGGATTTTTGTTGTGTCGCTCTGTGTTTTTGTGGGCTCCTTGAGCGTGATCGGATATAAGGGAATCTATGAACCCCTGCGAAACCGGAATGCAGTCGAGCAGGTACAGCAGATTTATCACACCGAAGAAGATGACAAGGATCGTACCTCTTCTTCACAGGTTCCGGAAAAAACCGCAGAGAGAAAACGGGATGCCTTTAAACAACTCAAGGAAGGCAATCCGGATACCATTGGATGGATTCAGATTCCCAATACGGTGGTGGATTATCCAGTGATGCAGTCTGCAAAGGACAATCCAGAACTCTATTTGCGTCATGGATATGACAAAAAGTATACCCAGTATGGGTGTATTTTTCTGGATGCCAATTGCTCGCCGGCACAGGACATGAAGAATTTGACTCTCTATGGGCATAATATGGATGATGGGCAGATGTTTGCAGCTATTTTGCAATATACCGATCTGGATTTCTATAAGTCTGCTCCTGTTATTGATTTCGACTTAGAAGGCGTTGAGGGCAAGTGGAAGGTTTTCTCTGTGTTTAAGATCAACACACTCCCAGAGCAGGGAGAGATTTTCGACTATGCCCAGCCGGATTTTCCAGATGATGCAGCTTTTGCGGCGTTTATTGAGGAGATGAAAAGCCGCTCTATTCTAAATATACCAGTTGATGTTACCACAGATGACCAATTGCTCACCCTTTCAACCTGTTCCTATGAGTTTAAAGAATTTCGAACGGTCGTTGTGGCCCGCCGTGTGCGGGAAGGCGAGGATGCAACTGTGAACTTAGATCAGGCAGGGTATAATCCGTCGCCGGTCTACCCAGATTGTTGGGTACAGAAATACGGAAATGGATGAAGGGGCTTGATCTTGTAATTCTCGGAGAGGAATAGCAATCATCGGGAACGGATACATCATTTATAAATAGAATTGCACGTCCAACAAAAAATAACGCCCTGTATCTGCCGAATGGCTGTGTTACAGGGCGTTTCTTTGTTAGGCTGGAGACACATATTAAAATCGCATCAAAGCGCTTTTACGAAGCTCCTTTTGCTTTTGGCTAGCGCAAAAAGGCCAACAAGGAGAAACTGGGCCTCTCAGTGGTGGCAAGTATAATCTGATTCGAAAGGATGAAATCGGAACTACTTAAAACTACATGTAATGAGAGGTTTACTTCCATCTTAAAGGGCAGCACTTTTGATTCATAGGAAGAGGTACTGAAAATAGGATTGCATTGCTTGCCCGGCTACGGATAAACCAGCTCCTCTCAGTATCTTGTTAACCATATCGGTTCTGGGGGTTTACAAATACCTCTGAAATCATCGGAAAAGGCTAGGCGATGTTCCTTCTTAATAGGCTGGTAACCCCCAAGATCGTTTCCAGTCGAAACTTTTTGAATTTCGCGGTTGAAGCAAGGCGTTTATGCTGAAAGTGGCAACAAGAAACCGGCTGTGTGATTTCACACAGCCGGTTGACGTTTGCGGTTCACTCAATTGGAACAACGGAACCCGCATAAGTTTCATTGATATACTGCTTAACAGTGTCGCTCTTCAGGGCATCCACAAGCGCCTTCAATTCCGGGCGGTCTTCGTCTCCCTTGCGAACAGCGATCACATTGGGGTAGGCGGTTGTCGCAACAGAACCGCTCTCTTCCACGGCCAAAGCGTCGCTGATTTTTAGGCCGCCGTCGATGGCGTAATTTCCGTTGATGACGGCGAGATCGACATCGGGAAGAATGCGGGACAACTGTGCCGCCTCAATTTCCGTTATTTGAATATTCTTGGGATTATTGGTGATGTCCTTCACTGTCGCATTTAATCCAGCGGATTCATCCACTTCGATGAAGCCCTGATCTTGGAGCAACAGGAGTGCGCGCGCTTCATTGGTCGTATCATTCGGGACGGCAATGGTCGCATTGTCCGGGAGGTTGTCCAATGAGGCAGTACGGCCGGCATAAATGCCGAGGGGCTCGTAATGGATTGCACCGATGGAGACCAATTCCGTGCCATACTCCTCGTTAAAGTTGTCCAGATAGGTCTGATGCTGGAAATAGTTTGCATCCAGTTCGCCCTCAGAGAGCGCAAGGTTCGGCTGCACATAATCGGAAAATTCGACGACATCCAGCTCATAGCCCTGTTCTTTAAGAAGATCACTGGCGACCGCAAGAATTTCTGCATGAGGGGCAGGAGAAGCCCCTACTTTAATGACTTTAGCTTCAGAATTGGTTGCATTTGTTTCGGAAGCAGGTATTACCGCCGGATTGGCATCCAGCTAAAACAGTAGCGGAAAGTGCAACAGCCAACAAAATTGCAAAAATCTTTTTCATGAGAGAATCCTCCTTGTTTTTTCAACAGATGGAAAAAACATTCTGTTTTTCCAAATTTATTTCCGCCGGTCGAGTCGCCTGGCTACCCAAAGCCCCAGCCCTTGGAATACCTGAACCACAACGATCAAGAGGACGACGGTGATGAGCATAATATCCTCTTCACGTCGGTAATAACCGAAGCGTATGGCAATGTCTCCTAATCCTCCACCGCCGACAAATCCTGCCATCGCAGTATATCCAAGAATGGTCGTGATGGCAATGGCACAGTTGACGATGAGCGAAGGGCGTGCCTCTGGAAGAAGGACTTTCCAAATGATCTGGAAAGCGGAAGCTTCCATCGATTGAGATGCTTCAATCACACCAACATCGACTTCTTTGAGAGACCCCTCGACCAACCGCGCCACAAACGGGGCGGCAGAGATCGTCAGGGGGACAATGACTGCGGTAGGGCCGAGTGTGGTACCGAGCAGCCAACGAGTGAACGGCAAAACAGCAATTAATAGGATGATGAATGGGAAAGACCGGGTCAAATTGACCACCACATCCAAAATTTTGTACAGGACTGGATGTGGGCGGATCCCGTCCGAGGCGCACATGACGAGCAGAACACCCAATGGAAGTCCAATCACATAGGCGAACAGGGTGGACCCCAGTGTCATATACAGGGTTTCACCAACGCCTTGTAACAACATTTGCAGCGTGGATTCATCCCACATTTCCGCTCACCTCCTCTACGGTCAATCCCCGCAGATGCAGATACCGCTGCATCTTTTCCGCAAGAGAGACATCTTCCGGCAATTGGATCACGATTTGACCGAAAGCTTTGCCGTCCATATTTTTTGTGTCTGCAAATAGAATATTGACAGGGGACTTATATTCCAGCACCATGTTTGCGATCACAGGTTCAAAAGAGGAACTCCCATCGAATACAATGCGAATTGCATGCTTGCCGGTGAATTGCTCGGTAGTATGTTTCCCCTCAGGAAAGACCAAATGTTGTGCAGCCGGTGTCTTGGGGTGGGAGAAGATCTCTGTAACCTCACCGCACTCGGCAATTTTGCTCTCACTGATGATGGCCACCCGGTTACAGATTTCTTCGATCACGCTCATTTCATGCGTGATAATTACAATGGTGATTCCCAGACGGCGGTTGATATCCTTTAATAACGAAAGGATAGAAGCCGTTGTATTTGGGTCTAGGGCGGAAGTCGCTTCATCGCATAGAAGTACCTTCGGATTGGTTGCAAGCGCACGGGCGATGGCGATGCGCTGTTTCTGTCCACCTGAAAGCTGAGAGGGGTAGGCCTTTGCCTTATCGGCTAACCCGACAAGCTCTAAAAGTTCTTTCGCGCGTTTTCTGGCGGTGATCTTGTCTACTCCGGAGATCTCCAATGGAAAGCAGATGTTTGCTTCTGCTGTCCGCTGCATCAGTAGATTGAACTGTTGGAAAATCATGCCCATCGAGCGACGTGCTTCACGCAGTTGTTTGCGATTTAGCTTGGAAAGGTCCATACCATTGAAGAATACAGTCCCCTCCGTAGGAACCTCCAGCATGTTCATACAGCGCACCAGCGTACTTTTTCCTGCACCGCTCATACCGATAATTCCGAAGATGTCGCCTTCTTCGATTTTCAGGTTGATGTCCCGCAGCGCATGGACTTCCGTGTTCTTTCCCCGGAAGGTTTTGCTCAAGGAGCGAATTTCGATCATCGGTTTACCTTCCACACTGCACCCCTCTTTCCATCTTTTGGTGGGATACCGAGCCGCAGAGTATCCCTTAATTATTACTGATTTAATAGGAATTATACGGCACAAAACGACGCCTGTCAAGCAAAATACATATGAGATACATTCATTCGACGGGCGGCTCCCAACGTGCGATCAACGCTTTGATGGGAATCCCCTGTTCGGTGAACATCTTTTCATGTTCGGTCGGGGCATCCTGCTCAAAAAAATCTGGACTTTTATGTAAATCCATTGTCTGAGATAAAAGTGCAAATCCACTTTCCTTTACATATGCCAGCGTATCGGAGAAAAGGCCATCATCGTCTGTTTTGAACCAAAGTTCACCACCCGGCTTGAGGAATTGCTTATAATCGTTTAAACGGCGCGGATGGGTCAAGCGGCGCTTGTTGTGCTTTGCGCGCGGCCAGGGATTGCAAAAATTGATGCAAATGCGCTCCACACCATCTTCTGGGCGAAGAATATTGCAGATTTGTTCCACATTATAGGCGGTTAACCCGACATTGTCAACGGGCTGTCCGATTTCAGCAAATGCAGCCTCCACAATGCGCTTGGCGGGCGCCAAAACAATATCTTTTAGGTCCACTCCAAGGTAGTTGATGTTTGGATTTTTGGGAGCCAATCCGGCGATGTACCAACCTTTTCCACAGCCAAGCTCCAAGTGAATCGGCTGCTTTTGAGAAAACCAATCCTGCCATTTGCCAGCCATGCGCTCTGGACCGCGGACAAAAAAGGGGCAGGCGTTTAATTCCGGAGTCGCCCATGGTTTATTGCGCATCCGCATTTGCAATTCCCTCCGTCTCCCAATTTTTACACACATCCACCCACTTTAGACTGTGAGAATACCGGAAGAGTTCCTCACAATTCAATTCAATGGCAGAGTTTGCCGTACCGCAGGCAGGAAAAACCGTTGCAAAGCGTTTTAAAGAGACGTCACAATACACTGCTGCGGTATTTGGATTGGCAAAGGGGCATACGCCTCCTACTGGATGGCCCGTAAGGGGCAACACTTCCTCCGCATTCAACATTTTGGCTTTCCGATGAAATTCTGCTTTAAATTTACCGTTGTCAATCTTGGCATCGCCAGCGGCGACGACTAAGATGCAGCCGTTATCCGCTTGCAGAGAAATCGTCTTGGCAATACGTGCAGGTTCCACGCCGAGCGCCTGTGCGGCTAACTCCACTGTGGCGCTGGAAACGGAAAATTCCTGTACGCGATCGGCTACCCCATAGGGTTCTAAATACCGTTTTACGGTTTCAATTCCTGACATGAATACGTCCCTCCATACCGCTACTCAACCGGCTGGGTTGTTGCGGCTCTTTCCATAACATAATTCTAACAAAGTATAGCATAAGAATAGACGTTGGAAAGCAGTTCAAAAGGAATTTGTTGAATACGACAAAAAAAGTTGGGTAATTTTCGCCTTTCTGGTGTGATTTTGTGGAATGTGCAGGGAGAGAGAAATTCAACACTTTTTTTGCTTCAATTTCTTACAAATAACCAGTTGAAAAATGTCCCGATCGTTTGCTTGCTCTATCAAGAGTATGGTATACTATATTTTGTATAGAGGCATGTGAGCCGCTTTGGAGGAACCCATGAAGAATCAGAAAAAATGGAAAATCGGCCGGGCGTTGGCGTTTTTTGCAGTTGTTTTGGTGTTGGTATTTGCCGGCCGCCAATGGTACATACAGCAACGTGACCGGCAACCGTTTACCAGCACAGAATATGCAATGGGAAGCTATGTCCAGCAGACGGTTTATGGCCGTATGGGAGAGGATGCTGCATCCGAGGCGGCCAATGCGGTACAGCGTTTAGAAAATCAGATTTCCTGGCGGATGGAGGATTCCGACATTGCGCGTTTGAATGCAGCGGCAGGAACGGATTGGATTGCGATTGAACCCCAGACAGCGGATTTATTGGAAATGGCTCTTCATGTGGCAGAGCAATCGGAGGGGGCTTACGACCCGACGGTCTTGCCGGTCAGTTCCCTATGGGATTTTGGAGGAGAAAACCAACACTTGCCGGACGAAGAAGAGATCGAGACATACCGGACTTTTGTGGACTATCACAACCTTCGAGTTGACAAAGAAACTTCCGAGGCTTCTTTAAAGATCCATGGGGCCGCTCTCGACCTCGGTGGTATTGGAAAGGGTGCAGCGTGTGATACAGCGGTGCAGGCCTACCAGGAGGCAGGGGTGAAAGCTGGGATTATCGCAGTGGGCGGCAGTATTGGCTTATATGGGGAAAAACCCGATGGAAGCCTTTGGCGGTTGGCTGTCCGCGATCCTCAAAGTGGCGATGACAAAGCGGAAGAGATGGGGTTGTTGGATTTGGCATCCGGTTTTGTTTCCACTTCCGGTTCGTACGAAAAGAATTTTACGGAGAATGGCAAGACCTATCATCATATTCTCGACCCGAAAACCGGATATCCGGCAGAAAGTGGACTCGTTTCCGTCACCGTGGTTTCCGACAGTGGTGCGTTAAGCGACGCGCTATCCACGGCGGCTTTTGTACTCGGAGAAGAGAGGGGAATGAGCCTACTAGAGCACTATGATGCAGGCGGCGTTTTTATTGCAGAGGATGGACGTGTTTGGGTATCCGATTCCTTAGAAGATGCCTTTCAACTTACGTCGGACGCCTACACGCTTGTATCATGAACGGGCGGGAAAATCGGACGCGCTTGTTGAAGAAGCAGGATGTCGTGTTGATCGCCATCCTACTGGCACTTGCTGGATGTTTAGCCGCGTGGTTCCAGCTACGTCCGGTGGAGGAATGTATCGCGGTGGTGGAACAGAATGGACAGGTTATCCGCCGCATAGATTTAGACAGACAGACTCAAACGGAAGAACTGGCCCTTGGCGGTCCATATCAGGTCAAGCTGTTGGTGGAACCGGGAGCGATTTCCTTCTTTTCGTCTGCATGCCCGGACAAAACCTGTATACGCACAGGGAAATTGACACGGCCGGGACAGTCGGCTGTGTGTCTGCCTGCGCGTGTTTCTGTACGGCTAGAATCCGGTGGAACTTCCGGATTTGACGGGGTGACCGGTTGAGGTCATTGTGTGCGTTTCGATTGGGAAAGGGATGGACGATGAGACAGCAGGGATATTTAAATCTATCGCCTAGAACGCAGCGCATTGCGTTTAACGGCCTATTAGGGACGCTGGCATTGGTGCTGTCTGCATGGGAGGGGATGCTTCCTCCCATTCCGGTATTGCCACCTGGAGCAAAGTTAGGGCTGTCCAATTTGGTGACCATGTACGCTGCAGGGACGGTGGGACTTGGCCCGGCATTGTGTATTGCAATTTTAAAAGGATTATTCGCTGGAATAACACGTGGATTTGTGGCGATGCTGATGAGCCTTTCGGGAGGAGTGGCCAGTACGCTGGTAATGTGGTTTTTCCTGCGATTAAAAGGGAATCCGTTCGGAATGATCGGCCTTGGCGTGGCGGGAGCGCTTTCACACAATGCAGCGCAGTTGTGTGTGGCGGCGTTGCTTACAACGCCTGCAATCGTCTGGTATATTCCATGGTTGCTTTTATTTGGTGTGTGTTCCGGTATTCTCACGGGGTTGGTGCTTCGTGCAGTGATGCCGTTACTCGATAAATGGCGTCCCATTGAACGGGATGCTTAGGAAGAAAGTATGTTTGAAAATGGAGGGAAAAGAATGGAACTTGCATTTCCGGAAAAGCCATTCAAAACACATGGCGGAGCACATGTGCCGCATCGAAAGAATACGGCACAGATGGAATCGGCTGTCATGCCGCCGCCCACGCAAGTGATCATTCCCATGCAGCAGCATGTGGGAGCTCCCTGTACGCCCCTGGTGAAGGTGGGGGATGAGGTTCTGGTGGGCCAAAAAATCGCCGACAGTATGGCTTTTGTCAGCGCACCGATTCACGCCAGTGTCTCCGGCAAGGTGCGTGCAGTTACCCAGGTGATGCTCTCTGGGGGTCAATATGTGGATGCACTTGTCATCGATTCCGATGGAGAGATGAAGATCTCGCCGGAGGTACAGCCGCCAAAAGCGGATACGCGGGAATCGTTTCTTCAAGCAGTGCGCGAATCCGGACTGGTTGGACTGGGTGGCGCGGGGTTTCCAGCACATGTGAAATTGAAGGTTTCACCAGATAAAAGGATTGACACGCTGATTATCAATGCCGCAGAGTGCGAGCCCTACATAACGGCAGATCACCGGGAAGCGTTGGAAAACTCCTGGGCGGTCCTTTCTGGAATTTATGCTGTGAAGGATATGCTGGAAATCGAACGAGTCATTATTGCAGTCGAGGACAACAAGCCCGACGTGATTGAAACGCTGCGAAAAATGGCAGACAACGAGAAGCTGGACCCGGGGAATCACGTGCGGGTCTTGGCGCTCCATGCCTCCTATCCGCAGGGGGCGGAGAAAGTGCTCATCAAATCCTGCACAGACCGGGAGGTTCCCATGGGAAAACTGCCTGCGGATGTGGGATGCATCGTGATGAACATCACCTCTGTTGCATTCCTGGCCAATTATCTCAAGACAGGGATGCCCCTGATAAAAAAGCGCGTTACTATCGATGGCTCGGCAATCCAATATCCACAGAATGTCATCGTTCCAATTGGCACGCCGATTGAGGAGGTTATCCGTTTCTGCGGCGGGTATAAAGCCCCACCGAAAAAGATTTTGATGGGTGGCCCCATGATGGGTATTGCCATTACAGACGACAGTCTTCCAATCGTCAAGCAAAACAACGGGATTATTTGCTTGGATGAGGAAGAAGCCCGTTTACACGAACCGACCGCATGTATTCGATGCGGCCGCTGTGTCAGTGGCTGTCCGATGCATCTGATACCTACGATGTTGGAGAAATATGCGGAGGCTAAGCGTGCAGAGGAATTGCAGGAATACAGTGTGATGGACTGCATGGAATGTGGCACTTGCGCCTATAATTGCCCGGCGCACCGGCCTTTGGTGCAGGCAATCCGACTAGGAAAAGCCTTGGTAAAAAGCGCGGGAGGGAAGAAATAATGGAGCAAAAATTGATCGTATCTCCTTCGCCCCATCTGCGGAGTGGGGCAACTACTCAGAAAATTATGCTGGATGTCATCATTGCGTTGACCCCCGCGGCCATTGCTTCCTGTATATTATTCGGCGTTCAGGCATTGATTTTGATTCTTACCTGTGTGGGATCCTGTGTACTGGCAGAATATCTTAGCCGCCGAGTGATGAAGCGTGACAACACCATTTTTGACCTGAGCGCGGTTGTCACAGGAATTTTGCTCGCTTTTAATTTGCCGGTTACCATCAGCCCGCTGATCGCAATTTTTGGCAGTGTGGTAGCGATTGTTGTAGTAAAGCAAATGTTTGGCGGTATTGGACAGAACTTTGTCAATCCAGCTTTGACGGCACGCATTGTACTGATGGCTTCCTTTCCAGCGAAGATGAGCAATTGGGTGGTGCCGTTCTGGTATCGCATCGGGAACCCAGATGCAATTACGACCGCTTCGCCGCTCGGACTGCTCAAGCAGGGGGCGGCGGACCAGCTTCCGAATCATTTGGATATGCTGCTTGGCGCACGTGCCGGTTGTTTAGGGGAAACTTGCGCGATCGCTTTGCTTTTAGGGGGCATCTATTTGATCGTCCGCAAGGTAATTAGCCCCGTGATACCGCTTTGTTATTTGGGAACCGTGGCGGTAATCTCGTTGCTTGCTGGCCGCGATGTGATCTTTGAGCTCTTGTCCGGCGGATTGCTCCTCGGCTCCATTTTCATGGCGACGGATTATACAACTTCTCCGATCAACCGGAACGGGCGAATTGTATTTGCCGTCGGTTGTGGAATTTTGACTATGTTGATTCGGATGTTTGGTTCTTTGCCAGAGGGGGTATCCTTCTCCATTATCCTCATGAACATCCTGGTGCCGCACATTGAGCGTATGACGCGCCCGCGTCCGTTTGGGGTCAAAAAGGAGAAAGCAAAGAAGGAGGGGGCACAGGAATGAAAATTCAGGCAAAAGAGGTCCTTCGCCCCACGGTCACACTGACCTTGATTTGTTTGGTAATTGCGGCCTTGTTGGCGGGAACAAATCTGCTGACGAAGGACAAGATCGCAGAGCAGGAGGAGGAAGCTGCCCGAGAAGCGCGTGAGTTAGTGCTTCCCGGAATTAAAGACTTTGAAGAAGCGCAGGTCACAGATGCGGAGGGCGCAAATGTTATTTACTATGTTGGCAAGGAGAACGGAGAAACGGCCGGATATGTATTTACGACCTCTGCCAGCTCGTATGGCGGCCCGGTTCAGGTGATGACCGGTATTCAGGTGGATGGATCGGTGTCCGGCGTGGAACTGCTCAGCATTGATGACACGCCGGGCCTCGGTATGAATGCAGAAAAAGAGGACTTTCGCGCTCAGTTCCACCAGGCAGTTCCAGAATCTGGTGAATTTGAAGTGATTAAGTCCGGCGAAAAGCAGGATGGTCAAATCATGGCGATGACGGGCGCTACCATCACGACCCAGGGCGTGACCGATGCGGTCAACGAGGCGTTGGCCTTGTACGAGACAGTGAAAGGAGGCGCCTAAGAATGGATAAGAAGAAATCCCTTTGGAAGGAGTTCTCCAAGGGCATTGTCAAAGAAAACCCTGTTTTGCGCCTGGTGCTTGGATGCTGCGCAACACTAGCGGTCAGCACCTCTGCGAGCAATGCCATTGGTATGGGTTTAGCGACGACGTTTGTTCTGGTGTGTTCCAATGCGGTGATTTCCATTCTGCGCAAGATCATTCCGGATAAAGTACGCATACCTGCATTTATCACAGTCATTGCAGGCTTTGTGTCCGTTGTACAGATGTTTATTCAGGCCTATTCTCCAGCACTTGATGAGGCTCTGGGAATATATTTGCCTCTGATTGTGGTGAATTGCATTATTTTGGGCCGTGCAGAGATGTTTGCCAGCAAAAACAAGATTGTACCATCCATCATTGATGGGCTGGGAATGGGCGTGGGATTCACAGCCACACTGTTGGTGATGGGGATGATCCGTGAATTTTTTGGCGCGGGAAGCTTGTTTGGTATCCCGATTACGGCGGGCGTTGTCGACCCGATCATTGTATTTATTTTGCCGCCAGGAGGTTTCTTTGTGTTTGGAATTCTGATCGCAGTGGCAAACCGGCTGGCAGGTGAGGGATCTCGCCCGGCAGAGCTCGGCTGCCATGGCTGCCCTCTTGCAGAGAACTGTTCGAAGATTCAGAAAAAGGAGGCTGCTAAGAAATGATTAAAAATTTGGTAGCGATCTTTTTGGCGGCAATCCTTACAGAGAACTATGTGCTCAATAAATTTCTTGGCATCTGCCCATTTCTCGGTGTATCCAAAAAGCTGAATACTGCGACGGGAATGAGCGTGGCGGTGACCTTTGTTATGGTGATTGCCACAGCTGTGACGTGGCCGATTTACATGTATCTGTTGGTACCCAATCAGCTGGAATACCTACAGACCATCGTCTTTATTTTGATTATAGCTGCTTTGGTACAGCTGATTGAAATTGCTTTGCGCAAGTTCATGCCGCCGCTTTACAATGCGCTGGGAATTTACTTGCCACTGATTACTACGAACTGCGCGGTTTTAGGCGTCACTATGTTGGTGATCGAAAAAGGCGCTGCAGATCCGACCTTTGGATATGTACAATCCCTGGTCAATGCATTTGGTTCCGGTATTGGTTTCATGGTTGCAATGGTGCTTTTTGCAGGTGTCCGTGAGCGACTGGAAACAAATGATATTCCAAAATTCCTGAAGGGCCTCCCGATCACCCTGATTGCGGCATCGCTCGTGGCGGTGTCCTTCCTTGGGTTCCAGGGCCTTGTTGATGGCCTGTTGGGTTGATAGGAGGGAGTAGAGAATGAATCAATTGTGGATTCCAATTGTCATTGTAGCGGTAATCGGACTGATTGCAGGGTTAGGGCTTGCAATTGCCTCGATTCTGATGGCGGTGCCAAAGGATGAGAAAGCAGAGGACATAGAAGCCATGTTGCCAGGAGCCAATTGCGGCGCTTGTGGGTACTCCGGCTGTTCTGGCTATGCAAAGGCACTGGCACATGGTGAGGCGCAGCCCGGCCTGTGTGCACCTGGAGGGGCGGAAGTGGCCAAGATGGTTTCCCAGTACCTGGGGTTGGCAGATGTGGATGTAGAGGCCAAGGTGGCAGTAGTCTATTGCCTGGGCAGTTATGACAACACCAGCGACAAAATGGAGTATGAGGGGATTCAAACCTGTGCCGCTGCCGCACAACTGGCAGGGGGCGTTTCCAGCTGCCGTTACGGTTGTATGGGACTGGGAGATTGTGTTCGTTCCTGTGCTTACGGTGCGATTGATGTCTGCAATGGCGTTGCCCATGTGGAACCGTCGCGTTGTAAAGGCTGTTCTATGTGTGTGAAAGCTTGCCCAAAACAGCTGATTTCCCTAGTGCCCTTGAAAAAACAGGCAGTTGTGCGTTGTGATAATTGCGATAAGGGAGCAATGACCAATAAGGTCTGTAAAGTGGGTTGTATTGGTTGCATGAAGTGTCAAAAAGTCTGTGAAGCTGGGGCCGTCAAAGTGGAACATTTCCACGCCACGGTCGACCCGGAGAAATGTATTGGCTGTGGAAAGTGTGTGGAGGCATGTCCTCGCCATTGCTTAACGATGATGGAACATTTGCAGGCATAAGTATAGACTCCGATTCTCTTTTTCTAAAAGATGGACAAAAAAGAGAATCGGAGTTTTTTTAAAATTTATATGAAAAAACTGTTGCTTTTTTGCGAGCAATGTTGTATAATCTTTAACGTTACATGCCGGTGTGATGGAATTGGCAGACGTGACAGACTCAAAATCTGTTGTCAGCAATGACGTGCCGGTTCGAGTCCGGCCACCGGCACCAACTGAAACCTGAACGCAAATTGCGTTCAGGTTTTTTTCATGGAATCCAGCATTGAAATTTATAATATCTTCGTACACTTACCGTGTATATTATAGAGTTCCCGTGTGAGATGGTTTTAGAAAGCATTGAACAATTAAAAAATGTTTTATCTATGGACGCTAGATACAAGAAGAAAAGAATTAGAAATATCCAGTATCACTCACGGAATCCTCGTGTTTAGCCTGTTCGTACTCTTGAGCATATGCTATTACAGAGGTGAAACAGATGATTATGATTGCAACAATACGTGAAGTTTGGGCTAACCGTCTTTTGGTAAGAGATCATGCTACGGGTCAGGAAGTGATGGTAAATACTGATTGCACGAAGTGCCTCTCGGCGGGGGATCGAGTGGGGATTTGGTACAATGGTGTGATGACCAAAAGTCTCCCACCTCAGATCTCTGCAATTCGAATTCGAAGGCTCTTTTCTTGTAAAAATTGTGTCTGTTAATCATATTGGAACTTAAAGAACTACAGGATAAGGCCTAAGAAATTATGAAGTGCATCGGACTATAGCAAAGCAACTGTTTTTCTAATAATTTATGAAGAATCTATTCAGGATAGTCATAAGACAGTAGTTGCTTTTTGTTCCTTATGTATCCAAAATTAATTTTATAAGTGGCAAATTGAAAGGTGTACTGCATTCCATGATACTATGCAGTACACCTTTCGTCTGATTTGGAATATGTCCTTATGCCTTTCCGCAATTCGAGGCAATTGTGCTCCGGTAAGTTTCCCGAGGATGCGGCTTCCACCGAATGTGGTATGAAGGATAACGCGTCCAGGCCGACTTTCTGTCACACGGCCAATGACAGTAGCACCATCTTCTCCGGGAGTATGATGCCTGGCATCCAATACGGTGGCAGCATGTTCCAGGGAAACGACAGCCAGCATACGTCCCTCGCAGGCGTTGTAAAGCGGGGCTAACCCCAAAAGCTCACAAGATGCAGCAACGCCGGGATCAACAGGAATAGATTCTTCTTCTAATTCGATCGTCCGTGGACGGTTCTCAACAAATTCATTGAGTGTTGTAGCGATCCCGCCACGAGTAGGGTCGCGTAAAATACGCACACCACCAACTTGTAATGCCGCAGCACTGAGCGGATGGAGTGGAGAACCGTCGGAATACAGCTTGCCCTCAAAGGGGATTTCTCCCCTTGCCGTACAGCTGCACCATAGCATCCCACACTTCCACTGATTAAAACGACATCTTCCGCACGAATTGATTGATAGGATAAACCGGACACCACGGTGAACCGATTCCAGCAGTGTTGGCATAAAGGCCGTCCCCTTTTCTACATTCAACCACCTTTGTATCGCCAGTGACGATTTGTACGCTTACCTGCTTTGCAATGCCTGTAATGGATTGTACAATTTCTTTGAAATCTTTTTGAAAAACACGCCGCCGGAGAGGACTATCGGTAGTCTATCCGGGTTTAGAACGCGGCACTGCTCAATGCCATCCGGCGCAAGACATCCATAAAACCGCGGGCAATCGCAGCAGGATTTGTTTGAATCACAATGTCCCCCACAATTGCACGGAGTAGGGGACGCGTGTCAAATAGGCGAAGTCCATTTTTTCATAGAACTCCACTGGATACCATCGACCAGGAATATCGTTTTGAGCCAACGTTTTCAAAAGAGAGGCTTCCTGTCCCTCATAATGGACATATTGTGGACTGGCCAAGAGCTATAGAATTCCATCGAATAGCCGCCCGATGCTGCTAGCTTCTGGATATGCTGGCGTTTATTCAAAATGGCGAAAAAAGCTGTTTGGCTTTGTGGTGAGCAGGATGTGCCTTTGAGGGAAAGGTCTGCATTCCATAGAAGCGAGAACGCGATCCTGCCAATCTCCCGAACAGTTGCATCGCCCCAGGGAAGAAAAATTGGACGAATTGAGCCACAATGGGAAAATGTTTGATAATCTCCAATCAAAAATTCTCCACCCCAAATGGTGTCATCCGTGCCGAGGCTGGTTCCATCTCAAATCATCCCAAATGATGGTCCGGGTAGATTATGGTCCGCTAGTCAAATCCTTTTTTTATTGTGTGAAACTCTGGATAAATAAAATTAGGGCTTGATTGGATACGCAGAATGTATCATAATAGTCGTAAATTGGAGGGAATTATATGAGAATTTTTGTGGTGGAGGATGAACCCGAACTGAATCATCTGCTTGTAAAACAGCTACAGGCCGCACATTATAGCGTAGACAGCTGTTTTAATGGGACGGATGCTCTGGATTATTTACGCTGTGCGGAATATGATGCGATTGTCCTGGATATTATGTTGCCAGGAATTAGCGGGCTGGAAGTGCTTCGAGAGTTACGCAGTGGCGGCGACAAGACACCCGTACTTTTGCTGACGGCTAGGGACGGAATTGAAGACCGTGTCACTGGGTTGGATGCTGGGGCAGACGATTATTTGGTAAAGCCATTTGCTTTTGATGAGCTTTTGGCTCGTCTTCGTGTAATGATTCGCCGGTTGTCAGACAGCACAAGCGATGTGTTTTCTGTGGCAGACTTGACGGTGGACTGTACGGCCCGTACTGTTCAGCGAAACGGACAAGTGGTGTCATTGTCCAGCAAAGAATTTGCTATATTAGAATATATGATTCGCAATAGCGGGATTGTACTTTCCAGGGAGAAGATCAGTCATCATATTTGGAATTACGATTATGAAGGCGGTTCTAATGTGGTGGATGTCTATATTCGGTATTTGCGTAAAAAATTGGACGATGGCTACGAGCCCAAGTTGATTCATACGGTACGTGGAGCGGGATATGTTTTGCGGGAGGACAAATGAAGCGCTTATCAATCCATTTGAAGGTGACCCTGTGGTTTACGCTGCTTATGGTGTTGCTGGTCAGCATCGTCTTGGCTTTTTTGTTTTATACGGGTGCTCAGTCGGCACTGGAAGAAACAAAGAGCCAGATGATGGATATGGTGGCCGCAGGATGGCGGGAGATTGACGCAGACGACGGGGAAATAGAAATCGATGATGATTTGGAATATTTTAAGGACGGTATCTATCTTTCGGTGTACGATGCCGGTGGTGTACCGCTTTACGGTTCTGTTCCAAGGGACTTTGACAATTCGGCAGTATTTGCTCCCGGTCAATTGCGAACCATTCCCAGTATGCAAAAAAGCTGGTATGTATATGATGAACAGAACACGATTTATGGATATGGCACTGTATGGATACGCAGCGTGTCGGCAGCGAATCAAGTAGATTCAACGATTTCGACACTCTACCGTCTGGCGCTGATTGTCCTGCCGTTTTTTGTGTTGTTTGCGGCAGTAGGCGGCTATTTCATCACACGCCGTGCTTTTCAGCCAGTGCGGCGAATCATTCAGACCGCGCGTGAAATCGGAGAAGGGAACGACCTATCTCGCCGTATTGCACTCGGCCAAGGACGGGATGAAGTTTATACCTTGGCCGCGGAGTTTGACAGTATGTTTGCGCGGTTGGAAAAGGCTTTTGAGAGGGAAAAGCAGTTTACCTCCGATGCTTCACATGAATTGCGAACGCCAACAACAGTGATTATTTCTCAGTGTGAATATGCTCTTGAGCGTGCAAAAACATTGGATGAAGCAAGGGAGGCGTTGCATGCAATTTTAAATCAAGCAGAAAAAATGGCTGTCATGATTTCTCAGCTATTAATGCTTGCACGTGCAGATAAAGCTCATGGTAAGATGCAGTTTGAAACAGTTAACCTCAGTGACTTAGCCATGATGGTTGTGGAGCAACAACAGGAGAACGCCAGTATGCGGCATATCCAATTGGAGACACATATTGAGCCCGATGTTGAGATGCAGGGCGATGAAACCATGTTGATGCGTGTGTGGATTAATTTGATTGAAAATGGAGTGAAATATGGTAGAGAAGGCGGATGGTTGCAGATAACTTTGCAAAAAAAACAAGGGCTCATCATCGGTTGTGTACAAGATAATGGTATCGGAATTGCTCCAGAAAACTTGGAAAAAGTTTGGGAGCGGTTTTGGCAGGCGGATTCCGCGCGCAGTGCCAGCGGCGCAGGACTGGGCCTTTCTATGGTAAAATGGATTGTTCAGGCACATGGAGGGAATATCCAGGTGGAGAGTGTTCTCGGCCAAGGCTCGGCTTTTACATTTTCGTTTCATGCTTAGAAAAATTAAAAAAACATACATCTTTTAATGAAGCTTTAATCTTTGCTGGATATACTGAAGACACAAAAGCAAATGAAATACATTTTGGAAAGGATGTATGATGTATGAATAGAAAGAATTTATGGATTGCAACTTCTGCCGTGATTCTTAGTTTGGCACTTTTTACCGGGTGTGGGTCGCCTGTGTCAGATACAGCGTCCAATGCTTCTGGCGCGGGAACGACGGTCGCACCAGTGGCTTCGCCCTCAAGCAATGTTTCGGCAGGAATTGCGGGTAATGCTTCAGGCGACTATATCACGGAACAAGAGGCAAAGGATCTTGCATTGAAGAACGCTGGTTTTGCTGAAGACGAAGTGCAGTTCATTCGGGCACGCCTAGATTATGATGACAATCGCGCAGAATATGACATTGAATTTGTGGTTGGCAATGAAGAATATGATTATGACATCGATGCAGTAACAGGAGAAATCCTCTCTATGGATCGAGATATTGAACATTATAATTCGTCATCGCAGGTTGCCTCACAAGCACCTGTAACCTCGGGCAAAGAAACTGCTCCGGAGAAATCGGGTAATCAATCATTTACCTCAAGTAGTACGCCTGCCAAAACGAGTTCTTCATCCGCTACAGATTCATATATTGGCGAAGATGCTGCACAGAAAATCGCTTTAGATCATGCAGGTGTCAGCAAGGACAGCGTGAAGTTTGTCTACACCCAATTGGAAAGGGATGATGGACGCTGGAAATATGAGGTAGAGTTCTATAAGGACAATACCGAATATGATTATGACATCGATGCAATTTCTGGGGATATTCTTTCGTATGACCATGATGCAGAATACTATTCCGCTCCCAGTAATTCGGGATCTTCCGGCGAAGTGTCATTGACGGCAGATGAAGCCAAGCAAATTGCATTGAAACATGCGGGTGTTACTGAAGGCGATGTACAACGGATGAAAGTAGAATTCGATCATGACCATGGTCGAATAAAGTATGAGGTGGAGTGGGACATTGGAAGAACAGAATACTCCTATGAAATTGATGCGAGTACAGGAGAAATTCTTGACTATGAAAAGGACATGGATTAATGAGTCCATGCATCATCAGAAAAATTGAGAATCTTTATATGAAGAGGCCAGGCGGTTCCATATGGAAAACCGCCTGGCCCTTTTTGTGCGAGAATATTTATTCAGGCGCTTATATATGGAATTGTTTCCTTACAAAAAAGAATATACGGGGCCTTATTCTTTCGATTATTACAAGCATTTGTGGGGCCTGTTACATATTTTAGTGTAGGACGGGGTAACCGTCGAAGGTGTATAAGGAGGATGAATCCAATGAACTGTTATGGGTGTAATTTCTCAAACCGAAATTGCCCATGTTATCCAGTAGACGATAACTATGTTGTTCAGGGCCCACAAGGAATTCCTGGTCCTCAAGGTCCACAAGGTCCCAAAGGAGAACGTGGCTCACAAGGCCCCCAAGGCCCAAAGGGGGAACCAGGGTGTCCTGGTCCGATTGGCCCTCGTGGAATGGTTGGCCCCATGGGGCCACGTGGCCCGCAAGGTGTCCGTGGAGATGCCGGCCCCAAAGGAGACCCGGGAGAGATGGGCCCCCAAGGTGTTCGGGGAAATCCAGGACCTATGGGTCCGCAAGGCGACAGAGGACCAGTTGGACCAAAGGGTGACTCCGGCATGGTTGGACCCGCTGGTCCAAAAGGTGATAAAGGTGATATGGGAGAACGAGGACCTATAGGAGCACAGGGTCCACAAGGAGAGCAGGGGCCGCAGGGAGAAACTGGTCCACAAGGCCCACAAGGTGATCGTGGGTGCCAGGGCCCGCAAGGAGAACAGGGAGAACAAGGCCCGATGGGGCCGATTGGCCCAAAAGGAGATACTGAAGCAACGGGGGCAACAGGTGCAACGGGAGCTACAGGAGAGCAGGGACCCATAGGAGCCACCGGTGCGACTGGAGCAAGCCCTACCGTTGAAGTGGGAAACGTAAGTTCCGGAGAAGAAGCATCGATAACAGCGAATGCCACAGAAACCGGGATTAGCCTGGACTTTGTAGTGCCAGTTGGAGCCACAGGAGCAACAGGTGCAACGGGAGCTACAGGAGAACAAGGTCCCATAGGAGCCACCGGTCCAACTGGAGTAAGCCCCACTGTCGAAGTGGGAAGTGTAAGTTCAGGAGAAGAAGCGTCGGTAACCGCGAATACCACAGAAACTGGGATTAGCCTGGACTTTGTAGTGCCAGTTGGAGCCACAGGAGCGACGGGAGCTACGGGAGAACAGGGACCCATAGGAGCCACCGGTCCAACTGGAGTAAGTCCCACTGTTGAAGTGGGAAGCGTAAGTTCTGGAGAAGAAGCGTCGGTAACAGCGAATGCCACAGAAACTGGGGTTAGCCTGGACTTTGTAGTGCCGGTTGGCGCAACAGGGGCGACAGGTGCAACGGGAGCTACGGGAGAACAAGGTCCCATAGGAGCCACCGGTGCAACCGGAGTAAGTCCCACTGTCGAAGTGGGAAACGTAAGTTCTGGAGAAGAAGCATCGGTAACAGCGAATGCCACAGAAACTGGGGTTAGCCTAAACTTTGTAGTACCGGTTGGAGCCACAGGAGCAACGGGAGCTACAGGAGAACAGGGGCCCATAGGAGTCACCGGTGCAACCGGAGCAAGCCCCACTGTCGAAGTGGGAAGCGTAAGTTCTGGAGAAGAAGCGTCGGTAACAGCGAATGCCACAGAAACTGGGGTTAGCCTGGACTTTGTAGTACCAGTTGGAGCCACAGGAGCGACGGGTGCAACGGGAGCTACAGGAGAACAAGGCCCCATAGGAGCCACCGGTGTAACCGGAGCAAGCCCTACTGTTGAAGTGGGAAACGTAAGTTCCGGAGAAGAAGCGTCGATAACAGCGAATGCCACAGAAACTGGGGTTAGCCTAGACTTTGTAGTGCCGGTTGGAGCAACAGGTGCAACAGGAGCTACAGGAGAACAAGGCCCCATAGGAGCCACCGGTGCAACCGGAGCAAGCCCTACCGTTGAAGTGGGAAACGTAAGTTCTGGAGAAGAAGCGTCGGTAACAGCGAATGCCACAGAAACTGGGGTTAGCCTGGACTTTGTAGTGCCAGTTGGAGCCACAGGAGCGACGGGAGCTACAGGAGAACAGGGACCCATAGGAGCCACCGGTGCAACTGGAGCAAGTCCCACTGTTGAAGTGGGAAGTGTAAGTTCTGGAGAAGAAGCGTTGGTAACCGCGAATGCCACAGAAACTGGGGTTAGCCTGGACTTTGTAGTGCCGGTTGGCGCAACAGGGGCGACGGGTGCAACGGGAGCTACGGGAGAACAAGGCCCCATAGGAGCCACCGGTGCAACCGGAGTAAGTCCCACTGTCGAAGTGGGAAGCGTAAGTTCTGGAGAAGAAGCGTCGGTAACAGCGAACGCCACAGAAACTGGGGTTAGCCTGGACTTTGTAGTGCCGGTTGGCGCAACGGGAGCAACAGGTGAACAGGGACCAGTTGGTGCAACTGGTCCAACCGGAGAACAAGGGGCCATCGGTCCAACTGGTGCAACCGGTTCTACTCCTACGATCATCGTTGGAAATGTTACTACTAGTACGGATGGAAAAGGGAGTGTATCGGCTTCTGATACGGAAACTGGTGTCCAACTCGATTTTGTTGTGCCACAGGGGCCAATAGGTGAAACGGGTGCTACAGGAAAAGATGGCATTTCCCCAACAATTACTGTAGAAGAAAACACGACAACAAGCTATAAAGTACGTTTTAAAACGGCCGATCAGGAGTTTGTAAGTCCAAATCTACACTCCACAATGGAATGCTATAATGTGGATTTGTCCACATCGGGTAGCTCCATTGATGTTCCTCTTCAAAGTTTATATTTAACAGCACAATATGCAGCGGCTGGCGCAATCCGTCTCTCCATTCGAGCAAAAAATGCTGCGAAACCTGTTTTGGCAGATATTCGCCGAACAAGTATCTATGATGGCCTTTCAATTGATTCACAGACCTTTAATAACACCACTATTTCTACAACGATTGTAATAGATGATATTGTTTATAGCCAATCGCAGGAAATGCATTGGACACGGATTCGGGAACAAGATCCGGATACAGGTTTGTGGTCTATGTGTGAAGTAAGGACATTTGCTTCTCAGAACGGAGCGAGGACTTCAATATGTGTTGCGTGGTATTATACAGGCGTAACTTTTAAGAAGCCCTAGAGATAAAGAAAATAGAAATTCTGCCAAGGTTCATACCTGTAAAAGCTCCAGACTACTTTTTCGAGAGCGCCTTATACGGTAGTATAAGGCGTTTCCTTTTTATCATGATAAAGAGGAATTCTACAAGCTAGCCATAAGTAAGTATGGAACGGTACAGTCAAAACATATTTTGATTGGACCCGAAGATTCCTTCCATTGAATAGGCCATCCAGCGCCTGCATTACACATTTACTGAAACATAAAAAGGTGATCCATAGTCGGAGCACAAGAATATCGGGTTTTGTGTAGCAAAATTTTATGAATGTCACCTCTTCGAATATAGATGCATCTATGGTATACTAAAAAATAGCGTTTCGATTTGTGCTGTGGTGAGAAGCCAAGAAACAACATCCAAAGAAAATAGTCCCTACAGGAGAAAAACTGAAAGCGTGCATTATCATTGAATGGAGCCGGAACATAGGAATGGAGCCCCGTAGGAGATGGCCTTTATGGGCAGAGTTGTTCTGGTGAGCTTAGTCAAAAAAGAGGACGGTGAATCGAATGGAGGAAGAACGGCCTAATCCAGATCTGTTGCTCAAGCAGATTCAGACGGAAGAAGCGGAGGCCGCCCGAAAGATCGGAAAACTAAAAATTTTCTTTGGGTATGCAGCCGGTGTGGGAAAAACCTATGCGATGTTGGAAGCGGCACATGCAGCCAAAACAGAGGGAATTGATGTTGTAGCAGGGTATATTGAGCCGCATACACGTCCGGAAACGTTGGCGCTTTTGAATGGCTTGGAGAGTTTGCCACCTCTACTTGTTGCACATCGGGGAATCACCCTGCGGGAATTCGACTTGGATGCGACATTAAAACGAAAGCCGCAGCTTGTATTGGTCGATGAGCTGGCTCATACCAATGCGGAGGGATGCCGCCACCGAAAACGTTATCAGGATATTCAAGAGGTTTTGCGGGCCGGAATCGATGTATTTACAACGGTAAATGTCCAGCATATTGAAAGCTTAAACGACATTGTAGCTTCGATCACAGGAATTACCGTCCGAGAACGGATTCCGGACGATGTATTCGATCAGGCTGACCAAGTGGAACTCGTGGACATTGAGCCGGATGATTTGATCGAACGTTTAGAGCGAGGGAAAATCTATCAGCAAAATCAAGCACAGCGCGCACTGGGACACTTTTTTACACGCGATAATCTGGTGGCTTTACGAGAGATTGCCCTTCGTCGAACTGCAGATCGAGTCAATCGAACAGCAGAACGGGAACGCAAGGCAGCAGCCAAAGAAAAACTTCCCACAGAAGAACACATCTTGATCTGTCTGTCAAGTTCCCCATCCAATGCAAAGGTAATCCGTACAGGGGCGCGGATGGCAGAGGCGTTTCATGGAATGTTCACCGCTCTTTTTGTGGAGACACCTGGAACGCGGGAGCTTTCCGGCGAAAACCGAATGCGTTTGCGCCGAAATTTGAAGTTGGCGGAGCAGCTGGGAGCCCGTATTTCAACAGTCTATGGAGAGGATGTGCCGGCACAGATCGCAGAATACGCCAAAGCGAGCGGTATATCGAAAATTGTAATAGGCCGTTCCAACAATAAACGGACTCTGTTTAGCCGGATTCGCAATCCTCAGAGTTTGGTAGACCGGTTGACGAAATTAGCACCTTCGGTGGATATTTATGTGATTCCAGATACACCGGTCAAATATGTTCCCCCATCGCCTCGTTCTTTTCGGAAACCGCCAAAGTTCTCTGTGGTGGATTTTATGAAAACCGTAGGGATTTTGGGAGCGGTTTCGCTGTTAGGCTTGTGGTTGTTTCTATTGGGATTTAGTGAAGCAAGCATCATTGCGTTTTATATCTTGGGGGTATTGTTGATCTCATCGGTCACCAATGGCTGGGTCTATGGCGCGTCGGCTTCGGTGGTCAGCGTATTGGCGTTTAATTACTTCTTTACGGACCCACGTTTTACATTGCAAGCATATGATGCAGAGTATCCAATTACCTTTGTTGTAATGTTTATTGTCTCTTTTTTGACCAGCACCTTGACCATGCGTGTGAAAAAGCAGGCAGCATTGTCTGCATTTCAGGCGCAGCAAACAGAGGTTCTATTAGAAACCAGCCAGAAATTGCAGCGCGCTATGAGCCGGCAGGAAATATATGAGGCCATGGCAGGTCAGTTGCTTCGTTTGTTGAATCGTACCATTATTCTTTATCCGATTGAGATACAAACAAAGGGAGGACGGCGTCTTGGGCAACCGATGCCTTTTCCGCTTGGAAATACAGATGTTTCCCCCTATTTAGCCCAAGACGAGCGCGCGGTAGCGGAGTGGGCGTTTCGGAATAGCAAACATGCCGGAGCAACGACGGATACCCTTCCCGGGGCTCGATGCCTCTATTTGGCTGTCCGCAGTCACGACGAAGTATTCGCTGTAGTCGGAATCGTAATCCCCCGTGACGACGAATTGGACGCTTTCGAAAAGAACCTATTGATTGCACTGTTGGGAGAATTTGCGCTTGCATTGGAAAAGGATCATATCAACGAAACAAAAAATCAAATATCCCTACAGGCGCAGCAGGAACAACTTCGTGCCAATTTGTTGCGCGCAATTTCACACGATCTGCGTACACCATTGACCAGCATTTCCGGGAACGCTGGAATCCTGATGGAAAATGAAAGCGTTTTAGATCGGAAAAAGAAGCGGCAACTCTATACGGATATCTATGATGATTCCATGTGGTTGATTAATCTAGTGGAGAACCTCTTATCGGTTACGCGAATCGAAAATGGCTCTATGAACATTCATGAAACTCCGGAATTGTTGGAAGAGGTTGTCCAGGAAGCCCTGCGCCATATCAATCGAAAGAAAGCAGAACATAGAATTACCTTTGAGCAGGAAGACGATTTACTCATGGCGCGTATGGATTCACGTCTTGTGATCCAAGTGATTATCAATATTGTGGACAATGCAATCAAATATACGCCTCCAGGTTCTCACATTGATATTCAGACGAAGCGCGAGGGAGAGTGGGCCGTTGTGACCATTGCCGACGATGGTCCTGGAATTGCCGATGATGTGAAAAAGCGTTTGTTCGATATGTTTTTTACTACGGATCATACCCACGGGGAAGGCCGGCGCGGATTAGGTTTGGGCCTTTCCCTTTGTAAGTCAATTATCAACGCGCATGGAGGAACAATTTCTGTACAGGATAATATCCCACGTGGAACGGTGTTCCGTTTTACATTGCATGCAGAAAAAGAATTTCACCTTGAATGATAAAAAGGAGATGATGCCATGAAAAATCAACCTTTAATATTGGTGGTCGAGGATGACCGGGCCATTCGAAGCTTGATTACTACGACGCTGGATACCCAGGGATACCGCTATCATGCGGTAGAGACGGGCGCAGCTTCTATTTTAGAGGCTGTATCCCAAAGACCGGATGTGATGATTTTGGACTTGGGGCTCCCAGACATGGATGGAGTGGACATCATCCGTAAGGTGCGCGAATGGTCCAATCTGCCGATTATAGTGGTCAGTGCGCGCAGTGAGGATCAGGATAAGATCGGCGCGTTGGATGCCGGGGCAGACGATTATCTGACAAAACCGTTTAGTGTGGAGGAATTATTGGCACGTTTGCGTGTCTCTCTTCGGAGGGTGAATTATGAGCGAATGCACCAACCGGAGGAGGCGATTTTTCGCAACGGAGGATTGGAGATCGATTATGCAGCCGGCTGTGCGAATGTAGATGGAAAAACGGTACACTTGACGCCCATTGAATATAAGCTACTGTGCCTGTTGGCGAAGAATGTTGGGAAAGTACTGACCCATAACTTTATTCTTCGGGAAATTTGGGGCAGCGCCCTCGAAACCGACACGCCTTCCCTTCGTGTGTTCATGGCAACCTTGCGAAAGAAAATCGAACGTGACCCTTCACAGCCGAAGTATATCCAGACGCATATCGGAGTGGGATACCGGATGCTTCGTATCAGCGAAGAATCCCCTGCCGATGAGACAGCGCAATCATAGCGGTTTAAGATGTTATATTTATAATGGGTGTAGGTCCCGACGTTTGTCGGGGCCACATTGTTTTTTGGCAGTTAAAAAACGGTTGATAGACTTGCAAATGAAAAGATATATCTGGTATTCGTAATCAATTTGTGTTAAAATCTCTTTCAGAGAGGATGAGGCACATGACGAACCGGCAGACAAAAATTTTGGAGATCGTAACAGAGCACAACCGCATTGAGGTGGCAAAACTGGCACAGCTTTTGCAAGTATCCCAGGTCACCACCCGCAAGGATTTGGATCAACTGGAGGCCAAAGGCCTGATTAAACGGGAACATGGTTACGCGCTTCTATGTTCGAACGATGACATCAATAACCGTCTTGCCTATCACTACGAGTTAAAGCGCCGGATTGCACAGGCCGCTGCTAGCCTCGTCCGAGACGGAGAAACGGTGATGATCGAGTCTGGTTCTTGTTGCGCCTTGCTTGCGGATGAGCTTTGTACACGCAAGCGCGATGTGACCATTGTGACCAATTCCGCTTTTATTGCGGGATATGTCCGGCGATTGCCCACAGCAAAGATCATTCTTTTGGGGGGAGACTACCAAAATGAATCCCAGGTGATGGTGGGGCCGGTTGCCCGCCAATGTGCACGGAACTTTTTTGTTGAGAAGCTTTTTATCGGGGCGGATGGTTTCCGAAAGGAGAGCGGTTTCACAGGTAACGATCTTTTGCGTGCAGAGACCGTGCGGGATATGGCTGGACAGGCGGACAAGGTGATTGTGTTGACGGAATCCAGTAAGTTTTCGAGGCAAGGGGTGGTCACACTTTTGCCAACCAAACAAGTTGCAATTGTTCAGACGGATGACGCAATCCCAAAAGACGCAGAGGATTTTCTCCAGCTCCAAAGAATTGAAGTTCGTAAGGTTCCTGGAGAAGAGTCGAATGAGGAGAATAACTGAAAAATGCGCCCCCAATATGGCTCGTGCCATATTGGGGGCGCTTCTCTGTAATTTATAGAAAAGAAAGCTGTATGGGAAGGGGATTGTAAGACCTACATAGGATGCAAAACCTGAAAGTCAGAAATAACAGTCAAAGCCGTTCTTCACAAAAATATCGCGAAATGCTGTTAAATCAGATTCATGTAGCGCAGAAATTCCACGTAGCTGATAATTCCTATTTAAAAAGTCATACTTTCGCTCTCCAAACTGATGGAATGGCAAAAGGTTGATCCGTTTGGCGCCAAGGGGTCTGAGAACTGCACAAAAACCTTCTGCATCTTCTAACGAACTATTGACGCCTGGAATCACCGGAATTCGAACGATTACATCCTTTCCCGCTTGTAGAGCTGTTTTCAAATTCTGAAGAATCTGATCGTTGGGAACCCCGGTTGCCGCGAGATGCTTTTGACAGTCATACTGTTTGCAATCAAATAAATAGAGATCGATATCCGGCATCAGCCGATGAAATACAGAGGCAGGAGCAAAACCAGTCGTTTCGATGGCCGTGGAAATCCCTTCTTGTTTGAGGCGGTGTAACAATTCAGCGGCAAAGTCGGCCTGCATCATTGGTTCCCCGCCCGAAAGAGTGACTCCTCCACCGGAACCTTCATAAAAAACACGGTCCTGTAGACAGATACGGGTCACCTCGTCGACGCTTTTCCATTCCCCCTCCAGGGTGAGAGCTTCCTGGGGACACTTAGCCACACAAGTGCCACAACCGATGCAGCGTTTAAGATCAAAATGGATACAATTCTTTTCCGAATGAAATTGGATGGCGCCCTGTGGGCATGCCTGAATACATTGTTGGCAACGTATACATTTTGATAGATCCCAAAGAATTTGCGGCTTCTGAGCTTGTGATTCGGGATTGGAACACCAGCCGCAGTGCAGCGGGCAACCCTTAAAAAAAACCGTCGTGCGGATGCCGGGCCCATCGTTGGTGCTGAATTTCTGAATATTAAAAATACAGCCTTTACTTTCCATAAAAGTTCCCCCTTTGTCCTCTTGATTATAGCAAATCAAGGACAATTTGTAAAGAAAAATAGAACTGTTTGAATCAAAAATACTTACGAATGTAAATTATGTATTGACATTTGAAGGCACAGTGTTATAATATAGGTGTAACAAAAACGGAATGGCCGCAGATGCATTCTGTGGCAGAAAGGGGCATTCGAAATGGAACAGTACACAATCGGCGTGGATGTTGGCGGGACGAAAATTGCGTACGGTTTATTCGATGGAGAGCAAAACTTGGTGGCTCGAAAAAGGTCCCATCGGACCCAGAGTTGGAAGCGGGGCCGTTTTTTGATGCACTGGCAAAGGACATTTGGGCTCTTATACAGGAACACAATCTAAAAGCGGAACAGATGAGGGGAATCGGAATTGGGATGCCATCCTACATCTTGTTTGAAGAAGGAAAAATTATCAAAACAACCAATTTGACAAAAATCCACGATTTTCCGGCCCGTGAATACCTAATGAAGCAACTCAATGGGATGCGGGTTATTCTGGATAACGATACGCATGTTGCAGCATTGGCAGAGCATAAAAAAGGGGCTGGACGGGGTTTTCAGCACATGGTGTATTGTGCAGTTAGCACTGGAATTGCCAGCGGTATTATCATCAATAATCAGCTCTTCCGCGGCCGGTATGGTTGGGCTGGAGAGACGGGCCATATGCTGATTACACCTGGAAAAGGTATTGAGTGTGGTTGCCGGAACAAAGGATGCTTCATGTCGTACTGTTCAGGGTCGATGATTGTCAAACACATCCGCAATCGAATTGCCGCGGGAGAACAGACGTTGATGACGGAATTAGCGGGTAGCCCTGAGCAGATCACCGCTGTACATATCCAGCAGGCTTTCGATCGTGGGGACTCCATGGCGAAATGGGCCGTAGAACAGATGGCACAATATTTAGCAGTTTGGCTTTATAATCTATACCAGGTGCTAAACATCAATTGTTTTGTCTTTGGAGGCGGCTTGGTCCATTTTGGAGACCGCTTGTTCCCACGCATTCGGGAGTTGTTTGATCAATATAACGGCAATGATTTGCCAGTATATTTCAAATTCGCCGAGTTGGGGGACAATTTTGGAATCATTGGCGCAGCAGAGCTGCTGTTTTCTTAATGATTTTTATCAGTTGTTCCATCTAGATTTATATGGATGATATAGGAGGACTTCTTATGAGCCATTTTGGAGAATTGACCACCCGGATGCATGATTTCCGTGAGGAGCTTTTAAATGCCAAGCCCATGGTTTGTGTAGAGCGAGCAAAGATTACCACGCAGACTTATCGCGAAAATATGGATCAGCCGTTGGCTATTCGTCGCGCCTTGATGTATCGCAACGTCCTAAACGGGATGAGTATTTTTATCGAGCCGCAGACCTTGCTGGCTGGAAATCAGGCGTCCAGCAACCGCGCTGCTCCCATTTTTCCAGAATACGCAATGGACTGGGTGATCGACGAGCTAGACCAGTTTGATCAGCGTGATGGCGACCGTTTCTATATTACAGAGGAGAATAAGCAGGTATTGCGCGACATCGCTCCTTTCTGGGAACATAATACCACCAAAGAGCGCGGCCTAGCGGCGATGCCGGAATCGGCAAAGGTATTCTACGATTTGGGAATTATTAAGGCAGAAGGGAATATCACTTCTGGCGATGCGCATGTTGCGGTCAATTACCGCCGGATGCTGCAAAAGGGTTTAAAGGAATACCGCGCCCGTGCCGAGCAAAAACTCCGGGAACTCGACTTGACGGAAGCGGAAAACCTGCATAAATCGTATTTTTATCGCGCCGTTCTGATTGTGGTGGATGCGACGGTCGCTTTTGCGAAGCGGTATGCGAATTTGGCGTTTAAAATGGCGCAAGAGGAGTCGGATGAGGGGCGCCGGGCAGAACTACTTGAAATGAGCCGTGTGCTCAATAAAGTTCCTTATGAACCCGCAGAAACCTTTTATGAGGCGGTGCAGGCTCTGTGGTTGGTGCATCTCTGTTTACAAATTGAGAGCAACGGCCATTCGCTCTCCTATGGCCGGATGGACCAGTATCTTGATCCATATTATGAAAAAGATTTACAGGAAGGCCGTATTACAGAGGAAACTGCCTGTGAATTATTGACCAATCTGTGGTTAAAGACCTATACAATCAACAAGATTCGTTCATGGAGTCACACCCGTTTTTCTGCTGGAAGCCCGCTCTACCAGAATGTTACGGTTGGTGGACAGACGCCGGATGGTAAAGACGCAGTCAATCCGTTGAGTTTCTTGATTTTGCGCAGTGTAGCTCAAACCCGCCTGACTCAACCGAATTTAACTGTACGTTATCACAAGAATCTGCCAGCAGACTTTATGCAGGAAGCCATCGAGGTTATGCGCTTGGGGTTTGGCATGCCGGCGTTTAACAACGATGAAATCATCATTCCGTCTTTTATAGCGAAGGGCGTGAAGCCGGAAGATGCGTATGATTACAGCGCGATTGGCTGTGTGGAAGTGGCGGTCCCGGGCAAGTGGGGATACCGCTGTACAGGTATGAGTTTTCTGAATTTCCCCAAATCCCTGATGATCGCGTTGAATGATGGCGTTGACATTGAGTCGGGAATCAAAGTATGCGAGGGTGTGGGACATTTCAAGGATATGACCTCTTTTGACCAGGTCATGGCGGCTTGGGATAAAATCATCCGCGAGTTCACCCGTCAGTGCGTGATCATCGACAACTGCTGTGACACGGTCTTAGAGAAAGATACAGCGGATATTCTTTGTTCTGCCCTATGTGACGATTGTATCGAACGTGGACTGAATCTCAAAGAAGGCGGTGCAGTCTACGATTTTATCAGCGACCTGCAGGTAGGAATCGCCAATCAGGGAGATTCCCTGGCGGCGATTAAGAAATGTGTGTTTGAAGATCACGCGATGACTCCAGCACAACTTTGGGACGCTCTGATGAACAATTTTGCCGGGGAAGAGGGGGAACACATTCGCAAATTGTTGATTGCTGCTCCGAAGTATGGCAACGATGACGACTATGTGGATTCACTGACTCGCGCTTCTTATGACATCTACATCGATGAGCTGTCCCATTATCACAATACTCGGTATGGACGTGGTCCTATTGGAGGGGTATACTATGCAGGGACTTCTTCGATCTCAGCCAATGTCCCTCAGGGAGCTGGTACCACAGCAACCCCGGATGGACGTAAAGCGGGAGAGCCACTGGCGGAGGGATGCTCGCCGTCCCATGCGGCGGATAAGCACGGACCTACCGCGGTATTTAAATCCATCTCTAAGCTGCCAACCGATAAGATTACCGGCGGCGTTTTGCTGAACCAAAAGGTCAACCCGCAGATGTTGGAGAAAGAAGAGAACCGGCAAAAGTTGATTGCTATGCTGCGCGTGTTCTTTGACACCCTGCATGGGTTCCATGTGCAGTTTAATGTTGTTTCGCGCGAGACTTTAAAGGATGCCCAGGTACATCCGGAAAACCATCGGGATCTGATTGTGCGTGTGGCAGGCTATAGTGCCTTCTTCAATGTTCTGTCCCGTCAAACGCAGGATGACATCATCGAACGCACGGAGCAAGTGATCTGAATGTGGTGAAAATTGAAAGGAAAGGAATCGGTTGTCATGGAATTTTTATTTGATAGTGCGAATCTGGAGGCCATTGAAAAATACAGCGCTTATTTTCCGATTACCGGCGTGACGAGCAATCCGAGCATTTTAAAGGCAGAAGGAAAGATTGATCTATTTTCACACATGCGAAAGATCCGTCAGATCATCGGTCCGGAGAAAACGCTGCACATGCAGGTGATCGCGGAGGATTGCGAGGGAATTCTCAAGGAAGCACGCGCGATATTGAAAAATGTAGATGATTTGGTCTATATCAAGGTCCCCACAACGGAAGAGGGACTTAAAGCGATGCGTGCCCTTAAGGCCGAAGGAGTTCATGTGACAGCGACAGCCATCTATAGCAAAATCCAAGGATTTATGGCGATTGCGTGCGGTGCCGATTTTATTGCCCCTTATTACAACCGGATGGAAAATTTGGATATTGATTCCTGCGATACCATAGCGGCATTCCGCCAGATGATCGACGAAAATGACTCTGAAACTAAGATTTTGGCCGCTAGCTTTAAGAACATCGCACAGGTGACAAACGCTTTAATGGCGGGTGCCCATACAGCTACCCTGCAACCTTCCCTGCTGCATGAGGCATTTGGAATGGCTGCCATTAAAAAGGCTGTGGACGATTTTCATGCGGATTGGGTCAAGATCCAGGGTGAGGTTTCCATCGCGGAGCTATAAAATAATAAGAAACCAAAAGGGTGTCCTCAAAGTCATGAAATGACTTGAAGGATGCCCTCGTTTTTTTAGAAACGCAGATGTTTTTCCAAATAGAAAGAGGGTGCCCCATTCCTATGAATCGAAAGGGTTGTAGTTTAGGAGCATCCTCATTTTTTTAGGCCAAATATCCGCTTTTTTCACATTTTCTGGAACGTTGATCTTGTCCAAATAAGTACTTTTTGATAAAATAGTAGTAAAAAAGCTGTGGTTTGGGCTGAGGGGGCCTTGCGTGCAGCTGAGAAAGAGGAGAGTTTACATGCAACAAAGAGAAAAATTTGCATCTCGCCTGGGATTTATTCTGATTTCGGCTGGATGCGCCATCGGCCTCGGAAATGTTTGGAGGTTCCCCTACATCACAGGAAAATATGGCGGTGCAGCGTTTGTCATTCTGTATCTGCTATTTCTTGTGATTTTAGGATTGCCAGTCATGGTGATGGAATTCGCAGTGGGACGTGCCAGTCAAAAGAGCTGTGCGAAAAGTTTTCACATTTTGGAGCCTAAGGGAACCAAATGGCACTGGTACAGTTGGCTTGGGTTTGGCGGCTGTTATCTGTTAATGATGTTCTATACAACTGTCGGCGGTTGGATGCTCAGTTATATTGTCAAGAGTGCGACGGGTGTGTTTGATACGGCAACCCCTGACATCGTTTTTTCCAACATGCTTGCAAATCCTGGAGAGTTGATCGGTTGGATGCTGGTGACCATTATTTTGGGATTTTTGGTGTGCAGCATGGGATTGCAGAAAGGCGTTGAGCGTATTACCAAAGTCATGATGAGCTGTTTATTCCTCATTATGATTGTCCTGTGCGTGCGAAGCGTTACCCTGGACGGTGCAGCAGAGGGCTTGAAATTCTATCTTGTTCCGGATTTTGGAAAAATGTTTGAAAATGGTTGGTCCAGTTTTGGTGAGGCAGTATATGCTGCAATGGGGCAATCGTTCTTTACTCTGAGCCTGGGAATTTCAGCTATGGCGATCTTTGGGTCCTATATTGGCAAAGACCGTGCATTGACTGGAGAGGCTCTGAATATTGGAATCCTTGATACGATTGTAGCTCTGATGGCGGGATTGATTATTTTCCCGGCGTGCTTTGCTTTCAATGTAAATCCGGGCGAGGGGCCAGGATTGGTATTTGTTACTCTGCCAAGCGTCTTTGGGCAGATGTGGGGCGGTCGTCTGTGGGGGACGCTGTTCTTCCTGTTTATGAGTTTTGCGGCGTTATCCACGATCATTGCTGTGTTTGAAAATCTCATCAGCTTCTGCATGGATCGTTGGGGCTGGAACCGCAAAAAGGCTGTTATTGTCAACGGAATTGCCGTTACAGTTCTGTCTCTGCCTTGTGCGTTGGGCTTTAATATCTGGAGCGGTGTCACATTGCCGGGAATTGGGGATATTCAGACCATCGAGGATTTCGTGGTTTCCAATAACATCTTACCAATTGGCAGTTTGATTTATCTGCTTTTCTGCGTTTGTAAGCGGGGCTGGGGTTGGGACAATTTTGTCAAAGAAGCGGACACAGGCCGTGGCGTTAAGTTTCCAAAGTGGGCGCGTGTCTATTTAAAATATGTTCTGCCAGTTTTGATCCTGATTATCTTTGTGATGGGGTATCTACCGAAATTCCAGACATGGCTTGGCATAGGCGGTTGATGTTGTTCCTATGCATAAAACGGTTCTTTTCAGTAAAAAGAACCGAAGTAGAAATCCAGTCTACAGATGGAGTGTCACACGGTAAAGAGTGGAATAACGTTTGTATTCTCGTTGGGGATCATGGGACGGCGGTCAACGCTTTCCCCTAGGAGAAAACGTTTGACGAAATTCTACATAGGTGAGAGCATCAAACAGCAAAAAGGCTATGGAAGAACCGTCCATAGCCTTTCTTATATGCGGTTTATCTTGTGTGCAAAAGAGGGACAAAGATTGGATGATAGAACTTTTTCCTTCAAAGGTTGCTACGCTTATTTTTCGGACCAACCGGAAAAGGGTGAGGAAAAAGAGCTTTCCATCGGAATGAAAGCGGATGCGGGGCCAAATCGTTACAGTTGTAATGGAACAAAAAGGCTGCCTCGAATTCAGCAGAATATCTGCGGTTCGGGACAGCCTTTTTAGCCTTGGAAACAATTGTCTTTCGGTGCAGGGCGGTACGCATGACAGTGTTGCATATTTTCATGAGAACTTATGCAATGAGAGCAGTAAACACTTTATTCCCACGGTTGCAACACATTGGTTCCGAGAGCTTCCTTCATCATAGAGGTGTGTGCAAATACAGAGCCTATCACGCAGCTTTTTCATCGTATAGGTTCTATCATCAGCCATTGCCAATCAATCTCTGCGACAAATTGTGTCTGGAGTACAATGCTATGGCCAATAGCAACTGCTGAAGTTACTCCTGTCCCATGGACTACAGTTCTCTGGATTAGTAGACACCGCCGTAGCATAAAGTGAAAGAAAATGGTACCAGGTATCGCTGCACACATATGCCTGTGTCGTGATGTTGTTTACTGCTATAAATGAGGACTGGAAAAGCTCTGCCCTCTGCACCATAGACACTGATAGGATTGAAAGAAGTGGAGCCTTTTTGACGCCTGGCTTTGGATTTTTTGGAGGGGCGCTCTGCCGTTTGCGATGGTTCCTTGCACGCGTTAGAATATATTTCTGTGGTATTGGGGCGCTGCTACGGCCTTTGCAAGCTATAGAAAGGCTCAGCTCTGCGGTACTTCGGCAGGTATAGCTCTTCTAATCCATCTGCTCCATCTTGGCAACCCATTTGCTTAATACGTCTCTGGAAAGAAGTTCGCGAAGAGCAATCATCCCTTGATTTAGAACGTTTTTTGCGTACGGAACTTCTGCTGGGCTGGTATTTCCGATTGATTAAAAGATTCTTCGCAGCTACAAGAGCCTTTCGGAAGTCCTCTTATTATTCGGAAAGGTTCAATTGCTTTTGCGGCTGTCAGCGAGCGATTTAAGAGCGTTGTGATCTCCCACAGACTCTAATTACATATCATACAATTCGCAGGGGGAAGTTTCACAATTATCATTCGATGTCATAGGCAAAAAATGACTGTACTTACAACAGTTTTTGCATTGGATACAGGCCTTCGCGATCGGGAAACTTCTCCAGGTCGCAGTAGCCGAGTCTTTGATAGAATAGATGAGCTGTCCGAGAAGCACAAAGACGTACAGAAAATCCCCCTTGTTGTTGGATGAACCGTTCGCCTGCCTCCACCAATTGGCGGCCAATTCCGCAACCGTGGTAATCGGGTAGAACAAAGACTGTACGCAGCCAGTACTCTGCGCTTACATTCCAAGATGGAAGAACTCGAAGAATACCAGCTGGATTCCCTGCTACATCTGCGAGAAACGTTTTTCCTTCTGTGGACATGCGAAGAATTCTTTCTGGAGTATGCTCCTGAACAAGCTGTTCAATTATTTTGGGAGGATAATCGTGACAATTGATCTCCCGTAGATTTCGGCATATCAGGGAGGACACCCTTTGTACATCTTCTGGTGTGAATTCCCGAAGGATGAATCGGATGGTTCCCATTACGATTCATCCGTAATGGGCTTCGATTTGCCTGTTATGTGCTCTATATGGATTTTCCAGACGCCTGTATAAGGAAAATCCTTGGCGATCTCCGCATCAAAATGGGCCATATTTGTAGGGACATAATGTTTACAGAGTAGACGCAGGGCATGGAGCTTTTCAGCATCTTCGATAACTTCCTGTGCGGTTCCATGGACAACAGCGGATTCGTATTGAACGCTGAATTCATCCTCCGGAATACGAATACGTCCCACTGCGGTCAGGCAGACAGCGGGATTGGCGCGGAGGTTTTCAATCTTTTGTCCCCGGAGTGCACAGTGAAAATAGAGATAATCGTCTTCACGTACAGTACTAATCGGTATACAATAGGGGGTACCGTCGGTATTGACCATTGCCAAGACCGCATAGCTACAATGATCGAGGACTTCTTTTGCAAATTCGGGACTTCTCTCCCGGTCTTTTCTTCTCATAATGGGTTCTCCTTATGTCAATGTGATGAATAGGAAAGCGATTGAATACCTTTATAAGCCTTCATAAAGACGTGCAGATCTTTTTCCAAGCAAAGGCATTTGAATGAAGTAGGGGCACAACATTTTGTAATGCCTGTAAAGTTTCCCCATTAGAGGGCAAATGGAAAAATATTTTTGGACGATTACAAAAGGTTTTGGAAGCGCACTTCGGTTTCCGGCGAATGGCTTACATCCCCGTTTGCCAATAGCGGTTTTGGTAGAACGGTTTGAGGGTCGGAACCAACCATCAGAAAAAGCTCCTTGGTCAGGAAAAATACCTGCCAAGGAGCTTGTCTTTTTCTAGGGATTATTCTTTAGCCAACCCCATGATTTCCTCCCGGAAGATGCGTGCATCCATCTCTTTGAGGTCAGGGGAGACCAGAGGCCTCTTCGGCATATGCGCGAAGATGTCCTTTTCAAGATCGACTCCTGGAGCATACTCGATCAAAATCAAGCCTTTTTCAGTGAGCTGGAATACAGCGCGTTCTGTGATGTACATAACGGGCTGCTGATTTTTCTTGGCCGTCTCAGCGCTGAAGGTGATATGCTCCAACCCGGTTTTAAATTTACTGATACTGCCATCCGAGAGAATGTGCAGCTTCCCATCGGAAACTTCCGTTTTTAGGCCCTTTGCTGTAAACGTACCGCAGAAAAATACCTGTTTTGCGTTTTGGGAAATATCGATAAACCCGCCGCATCCAGGAAGCTTCACACCAAACTTGGATACATTGACATTTCCCTCTTCATCGCCTTCTGCAAAGCCGAGGAATGCTTGGTCCAAACCACCGCCTTGGTAGAAGTCAAACATCGAGGGTTGAGACATGATGCACTGAGGGTTCAGACTCGCACCGAAATCTAAGCCGCTTTGCGGGCTGCCTCCCGTTAAACCAGACTCTACAGTCAGAGTAAAGCAATCCAAGATTCCCTCTTCTGTAGCAACGGAAGAAATGTATTCGGGAATTCCAATTCCCAGATTAACGATTCCATTCTTTTTCAATTCCATAGCCGCACGGCGCGCAATGATCTTTTTGGGAGACATAGGGGCGGGGTAAACTCTGCTGCGCCCATACGGTGTTCACCGGAAAAACCAGGATTGTACTGAGTGCCAAACGTCTGCATGTGGTTCTTCATATCGCTGACAACGACAACGGCATCCACCAGAATGCCAGGAACCTCTACCTTTTGTGGGTCGAGGGAACCGGACTTCACAACACGTTCTACCTGTGCAACGACCGTACCACCGGAGTTTTTGCAAGCCTGCGCTACGACCAGCGCTTCCGCCTTGACGCCGAGGTGTTCCATAGAGATGTTTCCATCCTCATCCGCATATGTACCGGAGATAATGGCAAAATTGACCGGCTGGTTTTTATAGAAAAGGTACTCCTTGCCTCCGATTTCCATCAACTCGACCAGGTCCTCCTGCTCACGAGTCAAATCGTTGAGCTTGCCGCCCAAACGGCGTGGGTCCACAAAAGTGCCGAGACCCACATGGGTCAGGGTGCCTGGCTTGTGGGCAGCCGCATCGCGGAACATGTGTGCCGTAACGCCCTGCGGGAAATCATAGGCGATAATCTTATTATCAGCTACCATCTTACCAAGTTTCGGTGCAAGGCCCCAGTGTCCACCGATTGCACGGCGAACCATACCGTCGTGCGCAAAATGGTTAAGTCCTTTATCTTTCGAATCGCCCTGTGCGGCGCAGAAGAGCAAGGTCAAATCGTTTGGTGCGCCGGTCTCTAAAAAACGCTGCTCGATTGCAATTGCGATTTCTTCCGGAAAGGAAGCGCCAATGAAACCATTTGTTGCAAGGTTGACGCCGTTCGGAATGAGATCCGCCGCCTCTCTTGCAGTTAATACTTTTACAGACATGAGCAATCCTCCAATTTATATACATGATACTGAATTGTTAATATTATATCATACCGATTGGAAATTTCAAGGGACAATCCCAGCCATGGCAAACAAAGAAGACGGCGCTTTTCCGTCAAAACAGAGAAACGCCGCCTTCTTTGCGAAAATCCAACCGTTTAAGAAAAAAGGGTATGTTCCAGGAAAATTTTTAAACCAATGGCGATGAGCACAACGCCACCAACAATTTCTGCTTTCCCACAGCAGAGAGAACCGAACTTTTTTCCAATCGCTACCCCAACCAGGGAGAGGAGGAACGTGATGACGCCGATGGAAACCACCGAGACTAACATCAGAGCGAGAGTGGATGCACCGACCGCAGTAGGAAGAATAATACCGGTTGCCAGCGCATCGATGCTGGTCGCTACAGCAAATGCAAGGATCGTTTTTAGTCCCGGCTGTTCTTTCTGACAATCGATCGAATCCTTATGCCCCTTTTTGTGAGATTCCCAGAGCATTTGAATACCGATATACCCCAACAGGATCAAGGCAATCCAATGGTCGATGCTGCTAATCAGGCCTTCCCCAGCTTTTCCAATGGTCCAACCGATCATGGGCATGGCCGCCTGAAACAGTCCAAAGCTCGCCGCAAGTTTTGTTGCAAAACCGACTGTCACATTGCGCGTCACGGCTCCATTCGTAATCGAGACGGCGAATGCATCCATGGAAAGACCGATGGCAATACCGATCAAAGAAACAACGTCCATGCGCAACCCCTCGCTATGTAAAATACGGAATTTGACAATAAGTTAGACTATTCTATCTCTTTTTTGCTTCCTTGTCAATCCTCCTAATAGGTGTATGAGAAGAGGTGAAAAAACATGCCGCCGGCCAGGATCAAATGCTGATTTTCATGTCCCCGGCTTTAATCCATCCTGCCTTGCGCAGAGCAAAGTCAAACAGAAAGGTAAGAATGGCAGGGGCGATAAAGTGAAGGAGGAGAACCTCTGCGAGGATCTGCCATTGAGGGACGGCGCCGGACATGGCGGCAAAAGCGCCAAACTGGCCAACCAAACCGCTGGTTCCCATACCCGCGCCGGTAGCCGTATTGGTCATTTTAAAGACACAGGTGGAAATTGGACCAAGCACAGCGCTGGCTAAAGTGGGAGCAATCCAGATCTGTGGTTTTTTCATAATATTACTGAATTGTAGCATGGATGTTCCGATTCCCTGAGAGAGAAGGCCGCCCCACCGGTTGTCGCGGAAGCTGGCCACTGCAAAACCGACCATCTGGGCGGAGCACCCCACAACCGCAGCGCCTGCAGCAAGTCCACTCAAGTCCAACATGATACAAAGAGCCGCAGAACTGATCGGCGCAGTGAGCACCATGCCGACAATGACGGATACAAGAATCCCCATCGGGAGAGGGGAGAGTTCCGTCGCCTGATTGATTACTGCGCCGATCCCATTCATAAAGTTCTGGATATAGGGGCCGACAAACTGCCCGGCAATACTGCCGGTAATGATGGCAACGCATCGGCGTCACCACAATGTCGACCTTGGTTTTTCCACTGACCAGACGCCCGAGTTCCGCGCCTACAACAGCAGCCACATAAGTCTCCCACCGGTCCACCCGCCTGGTAGCCGAACGCGCCGCAGACGACACAGGAGAATACCACCAGCGGTTTCGCTTTCAGCCCCCAGGCGATTGCAGCGCCAATCGCTGAACCTACCACGGGAGAGGAAGCCGCTGCCATCTCCGAATAAGGGGCCAAAAAGGTTAGAAAGGGAACCATACTCAGCTGAGACATGATGAGGCCGATAATGAGTGAAGAGAACAGGCCGAGTGCCATCGCACTCATGGCGTCTACAAAATACCGTTGAAAAAATCTCTTTAACAGGGTACGCGCCTTGTTGTCCGTTGTATTTTCCATGTTTCTACACCTACTCCATTTCTTTTTGGTCCGATTAGGGCGATATCCCCCAATAGACAAAAAAATAGCGGTTGTGAGAGGGATGTAACGCTGAATTTTTCAGCGCTTATTTCCTAACCCACATACCGCTATTTCTTCTACAATATCGGATATTGTTGGCCGATCAAGCCATGCCGCCTCGCCAGCGGCACGGCACTTGTCTGTTCAAATAGAACTTGTCCGAATTTGATCAGATGACGCCTTCTGCCATCATAGCATCTGCGACCTTAACAAAGCCTGCAATGTTGGCGCCAACCACGTAATTCTTCGGATAGCCGTACTTCTCAGCTGCATCGGCAGCATTCTTGAAGATGTTCTCCATGATTCCCTTGAGCTTTGCATCGACTTCTTCGAAGCTCCAGGAGAGACGCATGCTGTTCTGGCTCATTTCCAGCGCAGAGGTCGCTACGCCGCCAGCATTGCTGGCCTTGCCCGGTGCAAACAAAACGCCGTTTGCTTGCAAATATTCCGTTGCTTCAATGGAGGTCGGCATGTTTGCACCCTCCGCAACCGCAAAGACACCGTTTGCAACAAGCGCCTTTGCGTCGTCGATCAGCAGCTCGTTCTGTGTTGCGCACGGAAGAGCGATGTCACACTTGACCGACCAAACACCTTTCCCTTCATGATACTCGGAGTTCGGACGATAATTCTTGTATTCCGTCAAACGAGCGCGCTTCACTTCTTTGATCTCCTTAATAGCAGCCAGATCAATGCCTTCCGGATCGTAGATCCAGCCGGTGGAATCGCTCATGGTGACTACCTTGCCGCCGAGCTGCTGTGCCTTCTGGCAGGCATAGATGGCGACATTGCCAGCGCCGGAGATGGCGATGGTAGAACCAGCGATGCTCTTGCCGTTGGCCTTTAACATTGCGTCTGTGAAATACAGAAGGCCGTAACCAGTAGCCTCTGTGCGGGCCAAAGAACCGCCGAAGTTCAGACCCTTGCCGGTGAGCACACCCTCATAGGCATTGCGAATTCTCTTATACTGGCCAAACAAGTAACCAATCTCACGGCCGCCTACGCCGATGTCGCCGGCCGGCACGTCGGTGTCCGGACCAATGTGGCGGTACAACTCTGTCATGAAGCTCTGGCAGAAAGCCATGATCTCGCGGTCGGACTTGCCCTTCGGATCAAAGTCGGAACCGCCTTTGCCGCCGCCGATCGGCAGGCCCGTCAGGGAATTCTTAAAGATCTGCTCAAAGCCAAGGAACTTGATGATGCCGAGGTTTACGGACGGATGGAAACGCAGGCCACCCTTGTAGGGTCCGATTGCGGAGTTAAACTGTACGCGATAGCCGCGGTTGACCTGCACCTTGCCGTTGTCGTCCACCCAAGCCACGCGGAACTTGATCTGGCGCTCCGGCTCGGTGATGCGCTCGAGAATGCCAGCCTTCTGATACTGAGGATTTTGCTCAATCACAGGCTCGAGGGATTTGAGAACCTCTGTAACGGCCTGGATGAATTCCGGCTCGCTTTGGTTGAGACGGATGACGTTTTCCAACTGTTCACTGACATAGGACATGATACATAAGCCTCCTATACTAAGAATATCTGTAAGCTTTTGCGATCATGCGGCGGAGCACAGGGGAACCCCCAGCCGTTTTGAATGACAGAAAACGGCACTGGCCTGCACGCACAATTTTTACTTCAACAGTTTAGCATAGGAATGCCGACATTTCAAGATTTTACCGCTGAAAAAATCAAATTTTTTTGCTGGTTTTGCAGGAAGTCGGAGAAAATATTGCAAAATCGATGCTGTTTTCACCGGAAAGCGTCCGAATCCATCTGGAAATTTGTGCATAAATATGAATCGAAGCCATCACGACGAAAAGGATTGACACAACTTTACAAATCGAATAAAATAAAGACAATATTGTTCGGCTGTACTGCGGCTGAAAAAGAGGGACAAGGAGGTTCTGTAAACAGGGGCAGCCTTGTTATTTTTATTTTTAGGGGGATATGGCTTTGAGCAAATACACCAAGGAGGACATCATCCGGATTATCCGGGAAAATGACGTGAAGTTTGTCAGGCTGCAATTTACGGACATTTTCGGCACTTTGAAGAATGTGGCCATCACGACAAGCCAAGTGGAAAAAGCGCTGGATAATAAATGTATGTTCGACGGGTCTTCCATTGAAGGTTTTGTTCGGATTGAGGAATCCGATATGTACCTTTGGCCGGATTTAGATACCTTTGTCATTTTACCTTGGCATACCCAGCATGGAAAAATTGCCAGGCTGATCTGCGATGTCTATAAGCCGGACGGCACGCCCTTTGAAGGAGACCCACGCTATATCCTGCGAAAAGCGCTTCGGGAAGCGGCGGATATGGGGTATAGTTTCAATGTGGGGCCGGAATGTGAATTCTTCCTGTTCAATACCGATGAGTACGGCCACCCCACTACCATTACCCATGATACGGCAGGATATTTTGACATGGGCCCATCCGATTTGGGAGAAAGCTGCCGCCGCGACATCTGCCTGACCTTGGAAGATATGGGATTTGAGATAGAAGCTTCCCATCATGAGGTGGCAATCGCGCAGCATGAGATCGATTTCAAATACAGCGAAGCACTTTCGGCGGCGGACAACATCCTCACTTTTAAGATGGTGGTGAAATCTGCGGCGGATTCTCACGGCCTGTGCGCTACATTCATGCCCAAACCGGTCTATGGGCAATGCGGCTCGGGGATGCACACCAACATGTCCCTCTTTAAAGATGGCAAGAATGCTTTTTATGACCCGGATTCCGAGTCCGGCTTGAGCGAAATTGCTCATCAGTTTATTGCAGGCATCTGTAAGCATGTCAAGAGCATCAGTGCGATTACCAATCCATTGGTCAACTCCTACAAACGCTTGGTTCCCGGCTACGAAGCCCCGTGTTATATCGCTTGGACAACCTGTAACCGCAGCGCGCTGATCCGTGTACCGGACACCCGCGGGTTGGAACACGTGTGGAATTGCGGTCTCCAGACCCAGCGTGTAACCCTTATCTGGTCTTTTCTCTGTTGCTTCAAGCAGGCTTGGAAGGAATCCGAGAGGGGATGACTCCACCGCCGCCGGTGAGCGCCAATATTTACGATATGAAGGAAACAGAACGAGAGAAGCAGGGGATTGAAAATCTGCCGGCAGATCTGATCGAGGCGGTGGAATGTATGGAGGCTGACCCGTTTATCCGCAAAGCGCTGGGAGAGCATGTTTATACAAAATATGTGGAAGCAAAGCGTCAGGAGTGGAAGGAATATACCACCCGCGTCTCACAATGGGAGATTGAACGGTACTTAAATAAGTTCTAAAATGCACTTTTAGTCGATAGGTTAGGGACGAGAATTGTGGGCAATGTAATTGTTGCAAATACGAACCTAAATCATGCGAAACAGATCAGCGCAGTTCTACGATCGGCAGGAATACCGGTGGCGGCTGTGTGCACTACGGCTGCACAGTTATTGCGCTTGATGGAATATAGCCGTTGGGGTGTGGTGGTATGCGGCGTTACCCTCTCCGAAATGCCTGCCATTCAGCAGTTGCGCAATATGCGGGCGGACTACCTGTTTCTTATATTGTGAGAGGACTGCCGCCGGAGGCCTTGGACGACCCCTGTCTGGTGATGCCGCTGAACCGCGGGCGGTTGGCCGCTTGTGTTCATATGCTGGTCCAGATCTCGGAGAGTTCTGGGCAAGCCTTGAAACAGCGCATAGCCAACAGTGGAATGGAGGAGAAAGAAATTCTCGTGCGCGCAAAAGAGCAGCTGATGGTGCAATGCAATATGAGTGAACCGTCCGCCCACCGGTTCTTGCAAAAGCGAAGTATGGATTCCGGCAAAAGGCTGTGCGAAATAGCAATACTTGTGCTGGATACTTTGAATAGAACCGTCTAAAGGGCATAAAGATGATAAAGGACGAAAGTTTATTGTTCAGTAAAGAAGAGACGCTTCCAGGAAAGAGGCAGCCGTACAATCGGTGGGATGCGGCTCCGTGCGTGCGGCGCTTGATTTGTAAAGGAGGATGGCCCCATGAAATTTACCAAAATGCATGGTATTGGCAACGATTATATCTATGTCAATGGGTTTGAGGAGACGGTTCAAAATCCCTCGGAGGTGGCAATCCAGTTGAGCGACCGGCGGTTTGGCATTGGCGCGGACGGCCTGATTTTAATTCTTCCCTCCGATGTAGCGGATTGCCGCATGGAGATGTTTAATGCGGACGGTTCGATCGGCAAGATGTGCGGCAATGGCATTCGTTGTGTCGCAAAATACGTCTATGACCGCGGGATCGTCCAAAAGGATGTCCTGCGGGTAGAAACGCGCAGCGGTATAAAGACCCTACAGCTGCGTATCGAGGATGGAAAAGTTTCCTCTGTGCGTGTCAATATGGGGCGGCCGGCACTCAAGCCGGAAGAGATTCCGGCGCATTTTAACAAAGAGCGCATTGTGGACGAGGAAGTTCAGACCGCTTCAGGCAGAGTATGGAGAATTACATGTGTTTCCGTTGGAAATCCCCATGCGGTGGCGTTTGTGGATGAGGTCGGCGGACTGGACTTGCCTACGATCGGGCCGGAGATGGAGAATCTCCCGATCTTCCCAGAACGCGCCAATATTGAATTCGTTCAGGTGCTTGGACCGCATGAGATTCGGATGCGTGTCTGGGAACGTGGTTCTGGTGAAACTTGGGCTTGCGGCACGGGAGCGTGTGCCTGTGCGGTGGCCTCTGTGCTGAATGCAAAAACAGATCGAGATGTGACCGTCCATCTACGCGGCGGCGATCTGCATATTTTCTGGGACCCGAATACGGACGAGGTTTTTATGGAAGGGCCAGCTGCTTTTGTTTTTGACGGAACCGTCGAAATCTGATATAATATGGTATTGGACATTCCAGAATAAAAAACAAACTTAAGGAGGTTTTTTGATTTGCTGAAAGTCAATGAGAATTTTGTGAAGCTTCCTGCCAGCTATCTGTTTGTGGACATCAATAATAAGGTAAACGCCTTCATGAAAAAACACCCGGATCAGGAGATTATCCGTCTGGGAATCGGGGATGTGACCCGCCCACTGCCGAAAGCGGTGGTAGACGCCATGTGCGCGGCCGCAAAAGAAATGGGCCAGGCGGAAAGCTTCCACGGGTATGGACCGGAAGCGGGGTATGGGTTCCTGCGCGAAGCGATTGCAAAGAATGATTTTCAGGACCGTGGAGTTGACATTTCTGCGGACGAAATTTTCGTAAGCGATGGCGCGAAAAGCGACACGGGCAGCATCGGCGATATTTTTGGCGTGGACAATGTTGTCGCCGTCTGCGACCCGGTTTATCCAGTCTATGTTGATACCAATGTTATGGCAGGACGCGCTGGCGATTATGTGGAAGGCAAGGGTTGGAGCAAAATCGTTTATATGCCCTGTAAAGAAGAAAACGGCTTTTTGCCAGAGCTCCCCCAGCAGCCTGTGGACATGATCTACCTGTGCTTCCCAAACAATCCATCCGGCGTGGGAATCACCAAGGAAGCATTGAAGAAGTGGGTGGATTATGCATTGGAACACAAAGCCATCCTTCTCTATGACGCAGCATATGAAGCATTTATCACCGATCCGGACATGCCCCACAGCATTTTTGAGATCGAAGGCGCTAAGAAGTGTGCGATTGAGTTCCGCAGCTTCTCCAAGACAGCTGGATTCACCGGAACTCGCTGTGCGTTTAGCGTGATTCCGAAAGAACTTGAATACGATGGCGTATCGCTGAATAGACTTTGGGATCGCCGTCAATCCACCAAGATGAACGGTGTGTCTTATGTGGTGCAGCGCGGCGCAGAGGCGGTCTATTCGGAAGAAGGCAAAAAAGAGGTTCGGGCCAATATTGCCTATTACCTCAACAATGCCAGAATCATCCGTGAGGGGCTGAAGAAGGCGGGCTTTACCGTTTATGGCGGTGAGAATTCCCCTTATGTATGGCTCAAAACACCGCAAGGCGTTTCCTCATGGGAATTTTTCGATCTGTTGCTGGAAAAGTGCGGGGTAGTTGGGACGCCGGGCTCCGGATTTGGCGCTGGCGGAGAGGGTTTCTTCCGCTTGACCTCCTTCAATACAAAAGAAAATACGGAAAAGGCGCTTGCAAAAATTGTAGAGGCCTTTGCCGGTTGAATGGTTGTTTCCTGGTCAATAGCCCCGCCTTTTTAAGTCGGGGCCGTTTGACTGTAAACATACAAATGTAGGGATTTGGGAATTTTATTATTTAGAAACGGTTGGTGATTGAATGAAAGCACTCCTTATGCTCGAAAATGGCATGACATTTGAGGGCACGGGTTTCGGCTATGAGCACGATGTGCTGTGCGAAGTCGTGTTCAATTCGGCCATGTGCGGCTACACCGAGCTGCTCACGGACCCATCCTACGCGGGTCAAGGCGTTGTCATGACCTTTCCGCTGATTGGAAACTATGGCATCTGCTACGACGATGCGGAATCTACAAAACCGTGGCTGGGCGCGTTTATCGTGCGGTCTGTCTCCGGTATCCCGAGCAATTTTCGCTGTGACGTGGATCTGGATACCTATTTAAAACAAAACAAAGTTCCCGGTATGTACGGCATTGACACCCGCGCGCTCACCCGTGTTCTGCGCGAAAGCGGCACTATGCGCGGCATGATTTCCTATGGGGAGGCGATCGACCCGGCGGCTATGAAAAAGCAGATAGAGGACTTTGTATTGAAGTCCTATGTGCCGACGGTTAGCGACCGCGAAGGGAAAGTCTACGGCGACGGACCGATTCGCGTGGCGCTGGCGGATTACGGCGTCAAACACAATATCATCCGCTGCCTTGTCAAGCGTGGCTGTACGGTCAAGTGTTTTCCGTATGACGCCTCGATGGAGGACTTTTTGGCATTTTCCCCCGATGGTATCATGTTGAGCAACGGCCCGGGCGACCCGCAGGCGTGTGTAAAATCCATTCAAGAGTTAAAACGTCTCTATGACCACGGACTTCCGATCTTTGGCATTTGCCTGGGCCATCAGCTGATGGCATTGGCCCAGGGATTTGACACTTACAAATTGAAATATGGCCATAGAGGGATCAACCACCCGGTCAAGGATCTTGCGGCCAACCGTGTATATATTACCTCTCAAAACCATGGTTTTGTCGTCAATGCGGACACGATGAATCCTTCGGTTGCAGACGTCAGTTTTGTCAGCATGAACGACGGAAGTGTAGAAGGTTTAAACTATAAAAATGGCAGGGTCTTTACTGTACAGTTCCATCCAGAGGCTTCCTCAGGCCCGTTGGATACTGGATTCCTGTTTGATAAGTTTATCAATTTGATGGGAGGAGAGCCGCATATGAGCAAGAATCCAAAGATCAAAAAGGTTGTCATCATCGGTTCCGGCCCGATCATCATCGGACAGGCGGCAGAATTCGACTATGCTGGAACGCAAGCGTGTCGTGCAATTCGCGAAGAGGGCGTTGAAGTCGTCCTCATCAATTCCAACCCGGCGACAATTATGACGGATAAGCAGATTGCGGACAAGGTTTATATCGAACCGCTGACCGTGGAAACCATCAAAAAGGTCATCATCAAAGAAAAACCGGACAGTATTTTACCGACTCTGGGCGGCCAGAATGCCTTGAATCTTGCGGTGGAGTTGGAGGAATCCGGTTTCCTGAAGGAGCACAATGTTACCATGATCGGCACGAGCGCCGATACAATCCGGATGGCGGAGGACCGCGAGCTCTTTAAAGAGGCGATGGAGCGCATTCATCAGCCCTGTGCGGAAAGCGAAATCGCCGAGGACTTGGACCGGGCTTTGCAGGTGGCGGAACGGATTGGTTACCCGGTGGTTGTTCGTCCGGCATATACCTTGGGCGGCAGCGGCGGTGGCATTGCCTATGACCGCGAGCATTTGCTTTCGATCGCATCCCTCGGGTTGCACCGCAGCCGCGTACACCAGGTATTGATTGAGCGCTGCATCTCCGGCTGGAAGGAAATCGAATACGAAGTGATGCGTGATAAGAACGGCAACTGTATCACCGTCTGTAATATGGAGAACTTCGACCCGGTCGGCGTACACACCGGCGACTCGATCGTTGTAGCGCCGTGTCAGACATTGGCGGATAAAGAGACGCAGATGTTGCGCAGTGCGGCATTGGACATCATCACGGAATTGGGGGTGGAAGGCGGCTGCAATGTACAGTTTGCACTAAACCCCAACAGCTTTGAATACTGTGTCATTGAGGTGAACCCGCGCGTCAGCCGCTCTTCGGCGCTCGCTTCTAAGGCGACCGGTTACCCGATTGCTAAAGTAGCCTCAAAAATTGCACTGGGATATACGTTGGATGAGATCCCAAATGCAATTACGAAAAAGACATACGCCTGCTTTGAACCGACATTGGACTATTGTGTTGTGAAGATTCCGAAGTGGCCGTTTGATAAATTCCAGAACGCCAAGCGGCTTCTGGGAACCCAGATGAAAGCGACCGGCGAGGTCATGGGCATTGCGCCGAACTTTGAGGGCGCGTTGATGAAATCGGTCCGTTGCCTGGAAGTCAATATGATGAGCCTGATCGACAAGAATCTCAAAGGCCTCAGCGATGATGCAATCGGCGAGCGCCTGCATGTGGTCGATGACCGCCGCCTGTTTGTACTGGCAGAGGCATTGCGCCGCGGATTTACAGCGCAAGAAATCCACGACATCACCAAAATCGATCTGTGGTTCTTGGACAAGCTTGTTTCTATCGTCAATGTGGAGAAAGCGCTTGCGACCGAAGAGCTGGATCGTGCACTGTTGCTTAAGGCGAAGGATTATGGCTTCCTGGATGAAACCGTCGCGGAACTCAGTGGAAAGAGTGTGGAGGAGATTCGCCGCTTGGAGGATGAGTGGAATATCAGGCCCGTCTATAAGATGGTGGACACCTGTGCAGCGGAATTTGATGCGGCGACGCCATACTACTATTCCAGCTATGGCACGGAAAATGAGTCCGTCTGCCAGACGGACCGCAAGAAGGTTTTGGTTATCGGGTCCGGTCCTATCCGCATTGGACAGGGAATTGAATTCGATTTCTGCTCGGTTCACAGTGTTTGGGCCTTGCGGGATTTGGGATACGAGACCATTATCATGAACAACAATCCGGAGACGGTTAGTACGGACTTTGATATTGCGGATAAGCTCTACTTTGAACCGCTTACGCCGGAGGATGTCCTCCATGTTGTTCAGTTGGAAAAACCCGATGGCGCAGTGGTACAATTTGGCGGCCAGACGGCGATTAAGTTGGCCGGTGCCATCGAAAAAATGGGAATTCCGATTTTGGGAACCTCTTTTGACAGCATCGACGCCGCAGAGGACCGTGAACGTTTCGACGCGATTTTGAACGAATGTGAAATCCCGCGCGCCGCAGGCCGTACGGTGTTCACCTGTGCGGAGGCGCTTGCTGCGGCGAACGAGCTTGGTTATCCAGTTCTGGTGCGTCCGTCCTATGTGCTCGGCGGCCAGGGAATGCATATCGCCTACAGCGATGAGGATGTCATAGAGGACATCGGTGTGATTAACCAGATTGCACAGGAACATCCGATTCTGGTGGACAAATACATCATGGGTACAGAGGTCGAAGTTGACGCTGTGTGTGACGGGATTGATTCGGTGATTCCGGGGATTATGCAGCATATTGAGCGCGCTGGCGTTCACTCCGGGGACAGTATTTCGGTCTATCCAGCAGTTGGTGTAAGCAAGGATATGCAGGACATCATCGTGGAATATACCCGCCGTTTGGCAAAGGCGCTCAAGGTTAAGGGCCTGCTGAATATCCAGTTTATTGTGAAAGACAATCAAGTTTATGTCATTGAGGCCAACCCGCGTTCATCCCGTACGGTCCCATATATCAGCAAGGTGACGGATATTCCGATCGTCCCGTTGGCTGTTGGAACGTTCTTTGGCAAGACTTTGCCGGAGATGGGTTATGAATATGGTTTGCAGCCAGAAAAGGAGCTCATCGCCATTAAGATGCCGGTATTCTCCTTTGAAAAGCTGTATGGCGCCGACGTCAACCTCGGACCGGAGATGAAGTCCACCGGCGAAGTTTTGGGTGTAGCCCGGACCTTTGACGAGGCGATGATTAAGGCGTTCTATGGCGCGGGAACCCATATGATTAAAAAGGGCCATGTCATCATTACAGTTAAGAACAGCGACAAGCAGGAGGTCCTGCCGATCGCACGCGGTTTGTACGAATTGGGATGGACGATCTATGCCACGGCCGGGACGTCTACGTTCCTGAACGACAACGGTATTCCCACCATCCGTACAAATAAAATCGGCGCGGGCAAGCCGGACATTCTCGATGTGATCCTATCCGGGAAGATCGACTTGGTTATCAACACGCCGTCCAAGGGCGTGTCGCACAATCGCGACGGCTATCTGATCCGCCGCAATGCGGTTGAGGCAGGCATTCCCTGCCTGACTTCGTTGGACACCGCCAATGCGTTTTTGACCTGTGCACAGCATGTGGAAACCACACAGCTTTCGGTCATCGACATCACAACGGTATCCAGCTTCCTGAACTTTATTTAAACCGGTCTGCGCCGGGGGTGTATGCCCCCGGCAATGCCTGTTTCCCATCCTTGCCAGATGAAATCGATTAGGAGGATTTTAATCATGAAAAAATGTGAACAGCTCTATGAGGGAAAAGCCAAGAAGGTATTTGCAACAGAAGATCCGAACCTCTGCATTGTCGACTATAAGGACGACGCGACAGCATTTAATGGGCAGAAAAAGGGAACCATTGCGGGGAAAGGCGTTGTGAACAACCGTATGTCCAACTTTATGTTCCAGCTTTTGGAGAAGCACGGGGTAAAGACGCACTTCGTCGAGGAGCTGAGCGACCGCGAAACGGTCGTTAAAAAGGTAGAGATTGTCCCGCTGGAAGTGATTATCCGCAACCTTTCCGCTGGTTCCTTTGCAAAGCGCTTCGGAGTGGAGGAAGGCATCGAGTTCGCACAGCCGACCATCGAGTTTTCCTATAAGAACGACGACCTTGGCGATCCGTTGATTAACGACTATCATGCAATGGCGCTTGGCCTGGCAACCCAGGAAGAGATTGATACCATCAAGGCAATGGCGTTCAAGGTCAATGAGGTGATGAAGGAATACTTCAAGCAGCTCGATGTTATTTTGGTGGACTTCAAGCTGGAGTTCGGAAAAACGCCGGACGGCGAAATTCTCCTGGCCGATGAGATCTCGCCGGATACCTGCCGCTTCTGGGATGTTCACACCCATGAGAAGTTGGACAAGGACCGCTTCCGCAGAGACTTGGGCGGTGTAGAAGAGGCCTATGCCGAGATGATGAAGCGCATCGGACTGTAAAGTCCTTTTCAACCGATTCGTTTGACAATCCATAGTTTGATTAGGATGGTAAGCTTTTGAACGGTTCTGTAATGGAGTTTGATTTTGCAAAACCACATGAGGAGTGCGGCGTGTTTGGCGTCTATGCAATGGATGGTACGCTAAACCCTGCATATGCTACATACAACGGCCTGTTGGCCCTGCAACACAGAGGCCAGGAGAGCTGTGGAATCGCAGTAAACGATCAAGGCGTCATTTCCTGTTACAAGGACATGGGGCTGGTGACAGAAACCTTCAACGACAAGATTTTGCGGGAATTGAAGGGCCAGATTGCCGTGGGCCATGTGCGCTATTCCACGGCGGGCGCAAGCGTTCGGGAGAATTCCCAGCCGTTGGTTATGCGCTACATCAAGGGAACATTAGCGATTGCGCACAATGGAAACCTGAGCAATGCCTATGAGCTGCGGCATGAGCTGGAGCACCGCGGCTGCATTTTCCAGACGACGATTGATTCCGAAGTAATCGCCTATATCATCGCTCGGGAGCGCGTAGACGCTGCCTCGATTGAGGAGGCGGTTTACCGTGCAATGCCGAAGGTCCAAGGCTCCTATTCCATGATTGTGATGAGCCCGCAGAAGTTAATTGCTGTGCGTGATCCCAATGGATTCCGTCCGCTCTGCATTGGCCGTGCCGGGGACAGCTATGTATTTGCATCCGAAACCTGCGCTCTGGATGCGTGCGGTGCGGACTATGTGCGCGATGTAGAGCCCGGAGAGATTGTCGTTGCGGATGAGAACGGCCTGCGTTCGATGATGCTGCCAAACGCGGCCAAAAAGTCCCTCTGCGTGTTTGAATATATTTATTTTGCCCGTACGGACAGCGTAATAGACGGTATCAGCGTGTATGAGGCGCGCAAAGAAGCCGGCCGCCTGTTGGCGCGCCAGCATCCGGTAGACGCGGATATGGTGATCGGTGTCCCGGAATCCGGGATCGACGCGGCGATTGGATACAGTGAGGAATCCGGGATTCCTTACCAAAAGGGAATTGTCAAGAATAGCTACATTGGCCGTACGTTTATCAAGCCGGATCAGGCCTCCCGTGAGCGCAGTGTGCGTATTAAACTAAATGCCCTGGGGACAGCGGTGAAGGGCAAGCGCGTTGTTATGTTGGACGACTCCATTGTGCGCGGCACAACCTGTGCGCGGATTGTGTCCATGCTGAAAGATGCCGGCGCCAAAGAAGTACATCTGCGTATCAGCTCTCCGCCTTTCCTGTGGCCCTGTTACTATGGGACGGACATCCCTTCCAAGGATGAGTTGATCGCCTGTAAGCATACTGTGGAGGAGATCGGAAAGATGAGCTTTGCGGATTCGATCGAGTTCCTTGCGCTGGAAAATCTCCCGAAGATGTTGGGGGTTGAGGGTGCCTGCGGTCATTATTGTGATGCTTGCTTCTCTGGAAACTATCCGGCTTCTGTTCCCAGCCATTCGATGGCGTCAAAAGAAAACAAATATTGTGTGCCGATCAGAAGAGATTGATGGAGGTTGTCAACGTGAAAAATTCGTATGAATCACCCCTCTCTGCGCGCTATGCGGATGCTGAGATGAAGTTTTTGTTTTCACCGGACAAGAAGTTCCGCACTTGGCGCAAGCTCTGGATTGCCTTGGCGGAGACGGAGAAGGAGCTGGGGCTTCCCATCACGCAGGAGCAGATTGACGAGCTGAAAGCACATGCGGAGGACATCAACTACGAGGTGGCGGAGGCGCGCGAAAAGGTGGTCCGTCACGATGTTATGTCGCATGTCTACGCATATGGAGAACAGTGCCCCAAGGCGCGTGCAATCATCCATTTGGGAGCAACCTCCTGTTATGTAGGGGATAATACCGATGTCATTGTGATGACAGAAGCCTTACAGTTGGTACGCCAAAAGTTGGTAGGGGTTATTCGCGTTCTAGCAGATTTTGCTATGGAATATAAAGACCTGCCCACACTGGCGTTTACACATTTTCAGCCCGCACAGCCGACGACCGTTGGTAAGCGTGCCACTCTATGGATTCAGGATTTGATGATGGATCTTGAGGATGTGGAATATCAGCTGAGCAAGGCAAAGCTGTTGGGCTCTAAGGGAACAACAGGTACCCAGGCTAGTTTCTTGGAGCTTTTTGATGGCGACTATGAGAAAGTCAAACAGCTGGATCAAAAGATTGCAGAAAAGATGGGCTATCGCGCTTGTTTTGCAGTTTCTGGCCAAACCTATTCCCGTAAGCTGGACAGTCAGATTTTGTCCATCCTGAGTGGTATTGCACAGAGCGCTGCTAAATTTTCCAATGATATCCGCTTGTTGCAGCATTTAAAAGAGGTGGAGGAACCGTTTGAAAAGAATCAGATTGGTTCTTCGGCCATGGCTTATAAGCGCAATCCCATGCGCTCTGAACGAATTGCCTCTTTGGCCCGTTATGTAATCGCAGACAGCTTGAATCCGGCAATTACAGAGGCGACACAGTGGTTTGAGCGTACTCTGGACGATTCTGCAAATAAGCGTCTGAGCGTTCCAGAAGGTTTCTTGGCGGTGGATGGCATTTTGAATCTGTACAACAATGTTGCAGATGGTTTGGTGGTATATCCTAAGGTGATTGAGCAGCATCTGCGTCGGGAATTGCCCTTCATGGCCACGGAGAATATTATGATGGACGCCGTCAAGCGCGGTGCCGACCGTCAGCAGCTGCATGAGCGCATCCGTGTGCACTCCATGGCCGCTTCCAAGGTGATTAAGGAAGAGGGCGGCGAGAACGATTTGCTTGCGCGTATTGCTGGAGACTCGATCTTTGGCGTTACACTGGAGGAATTGCATGCGATTGTCAGCCCAGAGAAATATGTGGGCTGTGCGCCAATGCAGACGGAGGAGTTTATTCAGAATACAGTTCGTCCGCTTTTGGATAAATATTCGTTTGTTCCAACGGAGAAAGCGGAAATCAACGTTTAATCCACCAATGTGCGGAATATGGCCGCCGCCCCCTTGCGGGATCTTCCCGGGAGGCGGCGGACTTGGTTTTGCACGGAGGTTTTTAGATTGAAAAGGCAGGTGTTTTAAATGGTAACAGCAATTGTGGGTGCTAACTGGGGTGACGAAGGCAAGGGGAAAATTACCGATGTAAAGGCTGCTGAATCGGATATCGTTGTCCGGTTCCAGGGCGGAAGCAATGCGGGACATACCATTATCAACAACTATGGAAAATTTGCTCTGCATCAGCTGCCATCCGGTGTGTTTTACGAGCATATTACCAATATCATTGGCAATGGCGTTGCGCTGAGCGTAGAGAACTTTATCAAGGAGTTGCATTCGCTGGAAGAGCGCGGGGTACCAAAGCCAAAGATCTTGGTTTCTGACCGTGCGCAGGTGGTTATGCCATACCATGTGGAGCTGGACTCTTTGGAGGAAGCACGCCTTTCTTCCAAATCCTTTGGTTCCACAAAATCCGGTATTGCACCGTTTTATTCCGATAAATTTGCCAAGATTGGATTTCAGGTCAGTGAGCTCTATGACGATCAGGAAAGCATCATGGAGAAAATCGCGCATGTTCTGGATCTGAAAAACGTATTATATAGAGATTTGTACCATCAGCCGGAGTTGAAGGCGGAAGATGTCTATGAAAAGTTGATGGAATATAAAGAACTGCTGGCGCCTTATGTGGCAGATACCTTTACGCTTTTGCATCAAGCAGTACGGGATGGAAAGCACATCCTTCTGGAAGGCCAGTTGGGTGCCTTAAAGGACCCGGATTTCGGTATCTATCCGATGGTAACCTCCAGTTCCACGCTGGCAGGCTACGGTGCTGTGGGCGCGGGAGTGCCGCCGTATGCAATTCAGGAAGTCATTACAGTCGTGAAAGCATATTCCAGCGCAGTGGGCGCGGGAGAGTTTGTCAGCGAAATCTTTGGAGAAGAGGCTGATGAGTTACGCCGTAGGGGCGGAGATGGCGGCGAATATGGCGCTACCACCGGCCGGCCGCGCAGAATGGGTTGGTTGGACCTGGTGGCTACTCGCTATGGCTGCCAGGCACAGGGCGCTACCAGCGTGGCATTTACGGTTTTGGACGCTTTGGGATATTTGGATGAGATCCCGGTCTGTGTGGCCTATGAGTTGGATGGAAAGCGGATTGATTTCTTCCCGCCCACTGCACAGCTGAAGCGTTGTAAGCCAATTCTTGAAACATTGCCCGGCTGGAAATGTGACATCCGTGGCATCAAAACGTATGAGGACCTCCCGGAAAACACCCGCAAATATATTGAGTTTGCGGAAAAAGAAATCGGCGTGCCGGTCAAAATTGTATCGAATGGTCCGGCTCGCGAGGACATTATTTATCGGTAATTCCGCAGACTGCGGGATATTCCCGCGCATAAGGGGGTAACAGTATGTGTGGAATTGTGGGCTATATCGGTGACGATCAAGCGGCGCCGATTCTTTTGCAGGGCTTGGAAAAACTGGAATACCGCGGCTATGATTCGGCCGGAGTCGCTGTTTATGACGGGACCTCGCTTCGCGTAGTCAAGGCGAAAGGCCGTCTTCAGGTCCTAAAAGACTTGATTCATGGAGGAAAAGACGTCCCGGGAACGGTGGGCATCGGCCACACTCGTTGGGCGACGCACGGCGCTCCTTCAGACATCAATTCACATCCCCAGGTGAGCGATTCAGGGAAATTCGCGGTGGTACACAACGGCATCATTGAAAATTATCTCGCATTGAAACAACATTTGATTCGCCGCGGGGTCTCCTTTGTCTCCGAAACGGATACAGAAGTGATCGCGCAGCTATTGGAGCATTATTATAAAGGCGATATTATGGATGCAGTCATCAAGGTACTGCAAAAGGTAGAAGGCTCTTATGCGCTCGGAATTATCTGTGCAGATGCACCTGACCAATTGGTTGCGGTGCGTAAGGATAGTCCGTTGATTATCGGTCTGGGGCATGGGGAGAACTTTATTGCTTCCGATGTCCCTGCGATTCTCAGCAAAACGCGTGACATCTATCGCCTAAATGACAATGAAATTGCCGTCATTCGACGGGAAGGCGTGCGTATCTACGATATGGATAAAGAGCTGGTTCCTAAAGAACCGGTTCATGTAGAGTGGGATGTATCTGCTGCCGAAAAGGGTGGCTATGAACATTTTATGGCAAAAGAAATCATGGAGCAGCCGAAGGCAGTGCGCGATACCTTATCGCCGCGCATTCAAAACGGACGCATTGTTTTGGACAATATCACACTTACAGCGGAACAGCTAAAAACGTTTAAAAAGATTTTTATTGTTGCGTGCGGTTCTGCTTATCATGTGGGAATGGTTGCAAAATATGTATTGGAAAAGATGACTCGGATTCCGGTCGAGGTGGATTTGGCGTCTGAATTCCGATACAGGGAGCCGATTATTGATGAAGAGGTTCTGGTTCTGGTAATCAGCCAATCCGGCGAGACAGCGGATACATTGGCCGCTATGCGTGAGGCAAAGCGGCTTGGAGCGCGTACGCTTTCGATTGTCAATGTCGGTTGGAAGTTCGATCGCCAATGAATCCGACGATGTAATCTATACATGGGCGGGACCGGAAATTGCGGTAGCGACCACAAAAGCGTACAGCACCCAGCTGGCGGTGGTTTATCTGTTGGCGATTTATATGGCGGATCAATTGGGACGCCTTTCTGTGAAAGAATATTCGGCCTATCTGACAGAGTTACAGGCGTTGCCGGACAAGATTGAGAAAATTTTGCAGAATCGTGAGAATATCCAGTATCTAGCGTCCCAACATTTCAATGCGAAGGATGTATTCTTCATCGGACGGAATCTGGATTATGCAATGTCTTTAGAGGGGTCTCTGAAGCTCAAAGAGATCTCTTATATCCATTCGGATGCTTATGCAGCGGGCGAATTGAAGCATGGAACCATTTCATTGGTTGAGGATGGGACCCTGGTAATTGCATTGGCGACCCACCAAAATTTGTTTGACAAAATGGTGAGTAATGTCAAGGAGGTTAAAGCGCGCGGCGCCATAGTTCTTGGCATGACGACAGAAAACAATACGCAGATTGAGCAAGTGACAGATGATGTGTTTTATATACCTCAGACCTGCGATGTCATGCTGCCCTCTCTGACCGTGATTCCGTTGCAGCTGTTTGCCTACTATGTGGCGTCCATGAAGGGATGCGACATCGATAAGCCGCGGAATTTGGCAAAGTCGGTAACTGTAGAATAGTTCTCAAAAGACAAGGAAGGGAAAGAAATCATGCTGAAAAATGAGGCAGTCTTAATCTTAGACTTCGGCGGACAGTACAGCCAATTGATTGCGCGCAGGGTCCGCGACTGCAATGTGTACTGTGAAATCAAATCTTGTAAGACCCCGGCGCATCAGATTGCCGAGGCGGGATATAAGGGGATTATCTTTTCCGGAGGTCCAAATTCCGTCTATACAAAGGATGCCCCGGTATGCGACAAAGCAATATTTACTTTGGGGATACCCGTTTTGGGAATTTGCTATGGGGCGCAATTGATGGCGCATTCGTCGGGCGGAACGGTCAGCCGTTCCGAGGTGCGCGAATATGGAAAGACGCCCATACGGGTGCAGGCAAATGCGGCATTGTTTCATAATTTACCAGCGGAGTCCGTCTGCTGGATGAGTCATACAGATTATATTGCTCAGCCTCCGGCTGGCTTTGCCGTCACAGCGGAAAGTGACGCCTGTCCCGTGGCAGCAATGGCAGATGACATACGCCGCCTCTATGCATTTCAGTTCCATCCAGAGGTGGAACATACTGTCTATGGCACCGAAATGTTAAAGAATTTTCTATACGATGTGTGTGGTTGTTCCGGCAGTTGGAAGATGGATTCGTTTGCGGAAGAAACTATCCGTCATATCCGAGAAAAAGTAGGTGGGAAGCGCGTTCTTTGTGCGCTATCTGGCGGAGTGGATTCCTCAGTGGCTGCGGTGCTGGTTCACAAAGCGGTTGGGAAAAATCTGACCTGCATTTTTGTAGACCATGGAATGCTGCGGAAAAATGAGGGAGATGAGGTAGAGCGCGTATTCCGTAAGCAGTTCGATATGAACTTAATTCGTGTCAATGCGCAGGATCGGTTTTTGCAAAAATTGGCAGGCGCTGTAGAGCCGGAGCAGAAACGAAAGATTATCGGAGAAGAATTTATCCGTGTATTCGAAGAAGAGTCCAGTAAGCTTGGGAAGATGGAGTTCCTTTGTCAGGGAACCATATACCCGGATGTGGTTGAGAGCGGCTCCGGAGATGCAGCGACCATTAAAAGCCACCACAATGTGGGTGGTTTGCCCGAAGATGTAGGGTTTGAAGGAATCATCGAGCCCTTGCGCGATTTATTTAAGGATGAGGTTCGTCGTGTCGGTATCGAGTTGGGAATTCCAGCACATCTGGTTTGGCGTCAGCCGTTTCCCGGACCGGGACTCGGAATCCGGATCATGGGAGAAGTTACACCGGAAAAATTGGAAATTTTGAAGGATGCTGATGCAATTTTCCGAGAAGAAATCGCAAAAGCAGGGTTGGACCGCCAAATCAATCAGTACTTTGCGGTATTGACTGGAATGAAGAGTGTCGGTGTTATGGGTGATGGACGTACCTATGACAATACCATTGCGTTGCGTGCAGTAACAACAACGGATTTTATGACAGCGGACTGGGCGCGTATTCCGTACGAGACTTTGGAGATTGTCAGCACCCGGATTGTCAATGAAGTTGAGAATGTGAATCGGGTGGTTTATGATATTACAAGTAAGCCGCCAGCTACGATTGAATATGAATAAATCGAGTTGCTTAAAAAAGCCAGTGTTTATGCGGGTTTCAGCGATTTCGATTAGTCTTTTGATAACAAATTGATAACAGTCATAGCAAGTGCCATTATTCTTGTTATCCAGTGGTTTATGGGTAACGGAACAATTAACAGGTGGCTTGCAGACTAAAGTTCGGAGCTTGGCTCTGAACAAATTCCATATTATAAACTAAGCCCTTAGCTGTGGTTAATAACCATAGTTAAGGGCTTTTTTGTCGTTGCCAAAGCATCTGTAGGGAGCTGCCAGTGGCAGGTCCTGTAGGTGCTTATTTATCTTTCAAGTGGTCTTTGAATGCTTCCACGAGAGCGTCACTTAATTCCTGTGATGGAACTTTTGCCCAACGCTGTGTGGTGTCGAACTCTGGATAATGGTAACGCCAGTTATCGTATTCTTCTCTGTTGATTTCTTCGGAAGATAGCTTGTCTGCCTGTTCTTTCCAAGCATACAGCATTTTGAGGAGTTCATATGCTTCTCTGCCTTTGTCCTTGTTGACCTTTAAGCATACCTCTCCGTCTGCTTCACTGACAGTAAGACCGTAAATATCTTCAAGGGTAAACAGAGTGTGCATAAGACCGATATAGCTGTCTATGTCAGGAACATCAAGAGCCTGTGGAGAAACATCAAGCACCTGTGCCAATGCATTTGTAAGGTCTGCTTTCGGTTTGCGTGTACCAGTTTCGTACTGTGCCAAACGCACATCAGCACTCTTTTCTGGAAAACCGATTGCTGTACCGAGATACTTTTGTGTCATACCACGCATTAGTCTGAAAAAATGTATTCTTTCGCTGATAGCCATAATGATACGCTCCTTTTATATTTAGTGAAATAAGTATAGCAGAAATGTTTAGTGGAAGTCAAGAAAAACCGAAACAAAAATGTTTAATATTTTCTTTGCAACCACTTGACAATAGCAAATATGTTTAGTAAAATAAATTACGAATTAAACAAATATGCTTAATGCGACAACTGAATGACCGTCCGAAAAGCCAAACCGCCAAGACCTCGTCGGAGCAAGTTCCGTATCGTTCGCTTGTGTGCAAGCACAAAAGCTCATTCGCTGCACTGCTCCTCCTCTTCCCCAAAAGTCTCCGACTTTTCGGGAACCCCTATACGAGCGAGCGCCTGATGTACTGCGGTGCATTGGGACAGCACAGCGCCTGCCGACAAGCAGGAGTGCCTGTTGGAACTTTAACACGGAGAAAGCGGCAAGCAAAAAATTATTTTAAGAAAGGAAGAAAAAGGATATGGAAAACAGATTTATCCGAGCCGAAGATGTGGCTCAGGAACTAAACGTATCAAAACCTTATGCATATAAACTCATCAGACAATTAAATGAGGAATTGAAAGCAAAGGGCTTTATTACGATTGCAGGGCGTGTAAATCGCCAGTATTTTTACGAAAGGCTCTACGGAGCAGGAAAGGGGGAAATGTAAATGCCGGTATTTAAGAATGAAGATAACGGTACTTGGTATGTGATGGCAAGGTATGTGAACTGGAAAGGGGGAACGCAAGCAGAAATGCAAGCGTGGCTTTGCTACCAAACGAGAAGCACAGGAATGGGAAAGAATGTTCAAATTGCAGACTTCTTCAGACCTTGATATGAGTTTTGAAGCCTTTACGGAGCTTTATATCAATGATGTGAAGAACCGTTTGAAGGAAAACACGTGGCTTACCAAAGAGCATATCATACGCACAAAGATACTTCCGTATTTCGGGAAACTGAAAATCAGCGAGATTTCCACAAAGGAGATTATTACTTGGCAGAATGAAATGCTTGCCTATCGTGATGAGAAGAAAAAGCCTTATTCACAGACGTATCTGAAAACGCTGCACAATCAGTTGTCCGCCATTTTCAATCACGCTGTCCGCTACTATGAACTGCGTTCCAATCCTGCGGCAAAGGTGGGAAATATGGGACGTGAGGAACACAAGGAAATGCTGTTCTGGACAAAGGAAGAATACAAGAAATTCTCTTTTGAGATGATGGACAAGCCTGTTTCCTTTTATGCGTTTGAAATGCTTTACTGGTGCGGTATCCGAGAGGGCGAGCTGTTAGCTTTGACTCCGGCAGATTTCAACTTTGATAAGGAAACAGTCACAATCAATAAATCCTATCAGCGTTTGAAAGGGCAGGATGTGATTACTTCTCCGAAAACGAAAAAGAGCAACCGCACGATTAAAATGCCGAAGTTTCTGTGTGAGGAAATGAAAGAATATCTCGGTATGCTTTACGGATTGAAGAAGAAAGACCGTATCTTTACGGTGACGAAAAGCTATCTTCATCACGAGATGGACAGAGGGGCAAAGGCGGCAGGCGTGAAGCGTATCCGCATTCACGATCTCCGTCACAGCCACATTTCACTCTTGATTGATATGGGCTTTTCTGCGGTGGCGATTGCTGACCGAGTTGGTCACGAAAGTATTGATATTACTTATCAGTACGCACACCTCTTTCCGTCAAAGCAGATTGAGATGGCAGAAAAATTAGATGATTTAGGGAAAGGAGATTTTGAAAATGTCAGCTAAGAACAGAGATAACAAAAATCGTTGGAGGAATATCACAGTAGGGTTTCGAGTATCGCCCGAAGAAAACGAACTCATTAACAGAGCTGTAGCTCTATCAGGATTGCCAAAACAGGAGTATTGTTACCGCCGTTGCTTAAATCAGGATGTGGTGGTACAGGGCAATCCGAGAGTGTATAAGGCGTTGAAAACGGAATTTGCCACAGTCCTTGCGGAACTGAAAAGGATTGAAGCAGGAAAAGGTGTGGATGATGAACTGCTGAGTGTAATAGAACTGATTTCCATTATTCTCGGCGGTTTGAAAGGAGAGGATGCGAATGGAGAATAAAAAAGAAATGACTATTCCAAATGTATCTGCGGCAACAGATGCGGAACAGTCACTTTCCAAATGTACTGACAATAGTATAGTCAATCAGGATACGGATTTCAAGGGGTACGAGCAATCTTTTGAAGAAATGCAAAGGGAAATACTCAGACAGTTAGACCCTTCCTATCTGAAAACAGTATCAATGACAACGCTGTATGATACGGTGTTTGAGGTTCAGACACCACTTATCGACGGTCTGCTCCAAAGGGGAACTTACCTTTTCGTAGGTTCCCCGAAAGTGGGAAAGAGCTTTATGATGGCACAGCTTGCCTATCATATCAGCACAGGCACACCGCTTTGGGAGTATAAGGTGCGTAAGGCAACGGTGCTTTATTTTGCCCTTGAAGATGATTACCCACGTTTGCAGAAGCGATTGTTTCAGATGTTCGGTGCAAAGGAGACAGGCAATCTGTATTTCGCAACGGAATGTAAAACGGTCAATGGCGGACTGGAAGAACAGATAAGAGGGTTTATGAGGGAACACCCAGACACAGGCTTGATTATCATAGACACCTTAAAGCGTGTGCGTGAAGCAGGCGGAGCAGATTACAGCTACGCAAGTGATTATGATGTTGTGGCAAGGCTGAAAGCGTTGGCAGACAGTTACAAGGTTTCAATGCTTATTGTTCATCATACACGCAAACAAAAATCGGAAGATATATTCGATATGATTTCAGGCACGAATGGTCTGATGGGTGCGGCAGACGGTGCATTTGTTCTCAGTAAGGACAAGCGTACTTCCAACAATGCCACACTTGATGTTGCTGGCAGAGACCAGCAGGATATGAAAATCCATCTTGTAAGGGACAGCGAGCGATTGGTGTGGAACTTTGCAAAATCGGAAACGGAGATGTGGAAAGAACCGCCCGAACCTCTGCTTGAGAAGATAGCGGATACGCTCTTTTCGGAAAGTGACAGATGGGAAGGAACTGCTTCGGAACTTTGCGAAAGGCTTGCGGTGGATATAAAGCCGAATGTACTTTCTTTAAGGCTCAGTATCAACGCAAGCAGGCTGTTTCGTGATTACGGTATCCGTTATCAGAACAGCCGCACACACGACGGAAGAAAGGTTTCACTTTGGAAAGAAACCGAGCAGACGGCGTGACAAACGGTGTCAAAGGTGTCAATGTTTTTGAGAGCAGCACGCTGTGAAAAACATTGTCACCATCGTCACACTTTGACACCGGATAAAGTTTAGGGGAGTGTGCAGAGAGTGCCTTTTCAAAGGCGGCTCTTTGGTCTCGCCTGCTGGCTCGGTCGGTTCGCAGGCGTGTGTGCCACCGGCACACGCTCACCCCTCGGAGAGCCTTCGGAGAACGCAAAACCTGTTTACAGGTCGCATTTTTGATGGGTGTACCCGTCAAAAGTGCTTTTGCGTTACTTTTGACAAAAGTAACAAAACCTGAGAATGTTGAAATTTACAGATGGGAGATGAAAAAATGCAGAGAACGATAAGTGCAATGGTCGGTAAAGGCTCGGTCAATCACAATAGCCGAAAGTTCCGAGCAGAAAATGTAGACGGAACTCGTACTCATCTCAATATCGACTACTGCAATGAAAATATAAAGACAGTTTATCACGAATTGTTTGATGAAGCATTGGAAAGATACAATGCCAAGCAGATAAGGTCAGACCGAAAGATAAAAGATTATTATGAAAAAATCCGAAGTTCCAAGCAGGAAAAACCGTTCCACGAAATCATTTTACAGGTGGGCGGTAAGGGAAATATGAACGCCGATACGGAAAACGGAGAACTGGCAAAGCAGATTTTAGATGAATACTATCAGGGTTTTCAGGAGCGAAATCCACAGCTTCGGGTGTTCTCGGCTCATCTGCATATGGATGAAGCTACACCACATCTGCACATAGATTTTGTACCTTTTACCACAGGCAGCAAGCGTGGACTTGATACAAGAGTGTCACTAAAGCAGGCTCTTGCAACGCAAGGTTTTAAGGGCGGCAGTCGTGGCGATACGGAGTGGTCGCAATGGATACAGTCCGAAAAAGAACAGCTTGCGGCGGTGATGGAACGTTATGGGATTGAGTGGGAACATTTAGGCACACACGAAAAACATTTTTCTGTTTTGGATTATAAAAAGCAGGAAAGAGAAAAAGAAGTGGCGGCATTAGGTGCGAAAATCGAGCAGAAACAGATTGAATTTGATGTGTTGTCGGAACGAGTATTGAACTATGATAAGGCAAAAGACGAGCTGTCAAATCTTGAAATAGAGCTTGATACTGCACCGAAATATCAGTTGCCAGAACCAGAGAAATTTATGACTGCAAAGGCATATAAAACCAAAATGGCAGAGCCGGTTGTAAGGAAATTGAAGCAACTTGTCAAAACGGTGCTTGCCCGCTGCTTTGAGGGGTGGGACAACTATCATAGGCTGAATACAGCGAATGCACAGTTATACCGCACCAATCAGCGTTTGGAGAAAGTCAATGAAAGATTGACCGAAGAAAACAAAATCCTAAAAGCAGAAAATAAAGATTACAGCCTGCTCCGTAAGGTTTTTGGTCGCAAACAGATAGATGATTTGTTGGAGCAGGCAAGAACAGTTAAAGGTCGCAAGCGTGATAATACACGATCACGATAGACAAAAATCACAGGAGGAAAAGGAAAATGACAAAGACAATTTTTGAAGAAATGGGCGGAACTTATAGACAGGTGGGTGATTATTTATTGCCGAACATCACAGTACCAGCCGAAGAAGAAATAGAGCCGATTGGTTTATGGGGGAAACGACATGCAAGGCATTTAAAGGAACACTATAAAGTGTTATATATGAACCTGCTGACAAGCGGAAAGCTGCATAGTTATCTTGCAGAAGTCGATAAGCAAGCAGAGGATATGTTTCTTCGACTGGTAAAGGAATATGCCGACAGACAAGATGTGACGGAACAATTAAAGAAAGATAATCCCTACGAATGGATTGGAAGAATGAATAATATTCAGGCTTGTGTGAGGGAAGTTGTAGGAACGGAGTTGATTTACACATAAGCGTTTTACGGTATGGTGCTCCTGCGTTTGCTGGAGTGCTGTGGTTGTGGTTGTAAAGAGGTTGTGAAAGATTGAATTTCGTAATGGTTGGATGTATAATTAGGAAGTGAAAATTTTAATTTGCACTTCCATAAGGTGAAATGTATTGACAAAAAAAATACAGTATGATAGTATTGCCATTAGAAGAAAGAAAGGCACATTTTGTGTAAGGTGAGGAAATGATTAATAGATAATTTGATTTAAGTAAGACACATATAGTTATTGAGCCTGTAGAGAATAGGTTTGTTTTGTGTACGCTTAAGTTGGATTATCGCAAGAGGCATTTCCTTTGTTTTCCTTTTGGAAAAGAAATAAGGGTCTATTTAGCGAGTCTATTTTTGCGTATGCAAAAAAGACTCGTTTTTGTGTGTTCAAAATAATAATTGGCTCAGACTTCGAAAAGGAGAAACTTTAATGTTGCAGATAAAAAAATTAAATTTAACACATAAAAAAGACCTGAGAATAATTCTTAATGATTTCAACCTTGTGCTAAATGATGGAGATAAGGCAGTTATTATTGGAGAAGAGGGAAATGGGAAATCGACATTAATGAAGTGGATATACAATCCGTCGCTTGTAGAAAACTATATAGAAGCAGATGGGGAAAGGATAATGGGACACGAACGTCTTGGTTATCTTCCGCAGGAGATGCTCGATGAAGATAAGGAAAAAACAATATACGAATATTTTTCTGAAGAGGAAATATTCTGGGAGAAAACGCCTAAAGAATTGTCTGTTATTGCGGGAAAATTTGGAATGAAAAATGATTTTTTCTACAGTAACCAGACAATGGGTAGTCTTTCAGGAGGCGAAAAAGTCAAGACACAACTTATGAGGCTTTTCATTCGCGATGTTTCTGTGCTGTTGTTGGACGAACCTTCCAATGACATCGACATTGCGACGCTTACATTACTGGAAAAAATCATAAATGACTGGAAGCACATTGTGCTTTTTATTTCACACGATGAAACGCTGATAGAGCGTACTGCCAACATGGTGATACATATCGAGCAGATTATACGAAAAACAAAGGCGAGATATACCGTGGCAAAGCTTCCCTATAGACGCTATGTGGAAGAACGGCTTCATAAATTTGAAATCCAAAAACAGCGGGCACTGAGTGACCGTAGGGAGAAAAAGATTCGCGATGAAAAATATCAAAGAGTTATGCAGAGTGTACAAGGTGCATTAAGAAGTTGTACCAGACAAGCACCGTCTGTTGCCAAAAACTTAAAGGACAAAATGCATACGGTTAAGGCAATGGAACGAAGATTTGAAAAAGAAGATGAAAATATGACTCAGATGCCGGAACAGGAAGAAGCAATCTTTGTCAAATTAGGGGATGAAAACTCACACATTCCCGCAGGAAAAACGGTCATAGAATATGAACTTTCAAAGCTTGTGACTCCGGATGGCAAAAGAATTTTAGCAGAAGGAATTCATTTAAAAATAAAAGGTTCAGAAAAAATCTGTATGATAGGAGCCAACGGGGCAGGAAAAACGACTCTTCTAAAAAAGATAGCGGAAGAACTCCTAAATCGGAATGACATTAAAGCAGAATATATGCCTCAAACTTATGAAGACCTGCTGGATTTGGATGTTACACCGGTTGATTACCTTGATAAAACAGGAGATAAAGAAGAGCGTACAAGAATTAGAACATACCTTGGTTCACTTAAATACACACCAGATGAAATGGAGCATCCGATTCGGGAGTTATCAGGCGGACAAAAGGCGAAAGTGCTTCTCTTGAGGATGAGCTTAAGTGGTGCAAATGTTCTTATTCTGGATGAACCGACAAGAAATTTTTCACCATTGTCCGGTCCGGTAATAAGAAAAATGCTCCGAGAATTTCCGGGGGCTGTCATTAGCATTTCTCACGATAGAAAGTATATTGAAGAGGTGTGCGATAAAATATATCAGCTAAATCCTAATGGATTACAGCTAATTGGTGATTGATAACAAAAAGGATGAAAGACTGACAAATTTCAGGCTTTTAGTGAGTTGGAAAGCATACAAAGATTTGAATTTGGAGGATAGATTATGGTACGTACAGAAGATGCATGTGAAATTATAAAATATGCTTTGCAAAACGAAATTAAAGTATATTTAGATGGCGGATGGGGTGTTGATGCACTTCTTAAAAGAGAATCAAGAATACACAATGATATTGATTTGTTTGTTGAACTGAAACATTATCATGATTATATTTATGTGATTAAGCAGCATGGATTTGAGGAAGTAAATACTGATTATACAACGGATGGTCATACTGTCTGGAAAGATGATAAACAAAGAATCATTGATTTACATTGTTTTGAATTTACAGATGACGGAATTGTTTATGAGGGAGATATATTTCCATCAAAAACTTTTTCCGGTATTGGAAAAGTTGGAGATATAACTGTTTCTTGTATTGAACCATTGAGTCAGGTAATGCTTCATTTGGGATATGAACACGATAAAAATGATGTGCATGATGTGATGCTGTTGTGTGAAACATTTCAAATAGCAATACCAGATGAATATAAGGAAAAGTAAAATTTCAGTTTTGTGTTGAATCTCTAAGCAAAATAGCTTATAATTTGACATGCTACATATAGTTATTATCCACAGTTATCGAGTAGGTGTTATCAATGCCGATAACAAAATGATAACATTAGCTCGTATAGGCAGGATAATATGGATATATCAAATAATCAAAAGAACGAGAAACATTACAGAGAATAATTCCTAAACAAAAAGCGTTAGTCTTTGTAGAGTTTGAATGAGTTGTCAATGAATTTTTAGCATGATGCCTTTTAGCCCTGCCAGTTAGCTAAAGATAGAATGCCCTTAGCTAACTGGCGGGGCCTTATTTAATTGGTCTTAAATAAAAATACGATTTTAAAGGGTATGATCGCAAATACGATCCAATAATTTACGATTAGTTGTGAAGTTCATTAAAAAGTTTCTAACAGTTTATCGAGACGATCTTAGATGATATGTGATGAAAGATTTTGGGGAGAGTGTCCTGGAAGACTGTACCTGTTTGCAGACAGAAGAAAGTTGGCTGGCGTTTATACCAGGATTCTAAAGAGAATTTGCATTTTGAAGGGTGAATGACAGATCTTCATTTTGAAAAGAATGTATTCGATACATTTGCTGAATGATGAAGTTATTTTGAGGATGTCGATAGGTATATCCAGTTGTAAAACATACTAGAGGGTAGCACGCTGTCCGGCTCTACGATTTAGTTCGTTGTATCGTTGAAGTTGGTAAGAATATGGGGATGGCCAGTGGATACTTTGGGTGAGTAGTTTGTCAGTGAAGGAAAGTGGCCCAAGGAATAGCTACTTCCGTAGGATATGTAAAAGAATACGTGAGTTTTTGTAATTCTGTGTGGTTTAAAAGAGTAATTGTATAGCATTATAGTATAAGAATTAAAATTCTTTTTAAAAGCAGATGGGAACCCATATAAAGAATGCGTCACCCACGATATCAATAGGGATACACGGATATTGAGTAAGAAAACACAACCTAAGCCGTGAATTCGACTTTTTTAAAGACATAAACTGACAGATACAAAATGGTATGCAAGCGGAATATTTGTATCCGTTGGAACGACAAATTTCGAGCGAATATGAAAAAATTTGTCGATCAGAGTTGACGGTATTATTGGGAATATGCTACGATAAAATCGATTAAAAAAGGAGGGTATACGATGAGACAAGATATGATTGTAGTTTTGGATCTGGGTAGTACACGAAATACCGATGTTGCACGGGCAATTCGTGCACTGGGGGTATACAGCGAAATTTGTAATTACGATGTAACCATAGAAGAGATTTATAAGTTGCCGAATGTGAAGGGCATTGTTGCAAATGGCGGTCCAAATGATGTGGTAGACGGTGAAAAGATTGGACTTTCCGAAGCGATTGTAAAATCTGGTCTACCCATTTATACATTTGATTATGAATGGAATGGAATCCTAAATCCGATGCCAGAAGAAGATCAAGCCATTCAAGAAGCTTTACGTGACTTTGTTTTTAATACTTGCAAAGCCCAAGCCAATTGGAACATGGATAATTTCATCGCTGACCAAATTGATCTAATTCGCCAGCAGGTGGGGAATAAAAAAGTATTATTAGCATTGTCCGGCGGTGTTGATTCGTCTGTAGTTGCGGCGCTCTTGTTAAAAGCAATTGGTAGTCAATTGACTTGCGTGCATGTCAATCACGGCCTTTTGCGGAAAGGAGAGCCGGAGCAAGTTGTTCGTGTATTTCAGGACGAATTGTCAGCCAACTTGATCTATGTAGATGCAACCGATCGTTTTTTGGGGAAGCTGGAAGGAGTGGCCGATCCAGAGCAGAAGAGAAAAATTATTGGAGCAGAATTTATTCGTGTCTTTGAAGAAGAGGCTCGTAAGCTGGATGGTATAGAGTTCCTTGCACAAGGAACGATTTATCCGGACATCGTGGAAAGCGGCACAAAGACTGCTAAAATGGTTAAGAGTCATCACAATGTGGGCGGTTTGCCTGAGGATTTGCAGTTTGAGCTTGTAGAGCCACTTAAAATGTTGTTTAAAGATGAAGTTCGTGCCTGTGGGGTGGCGTTAGGATTGCCTGCTAGCATGGTATATCGGCAGCCGTTTCCAGGACCTGGATTAGGGGTGCGTTGTTTGGGGGCGATTACGCGCGATCGCTTGGAGGCAGTACGCGAATCCGATGCCATCCTCCGGGAAGAATTTGCTAAAGCCGGTTTGGAGGGAAAAGTTTGGCAGTATTTTACAATTGTTCCGGACTTTAAATCAGTGGGTGTACGCGATAATGCGCGTTGTTTTGATTGGCCAGTTATTATTCGTGCAGTAAATACCATTGATGCAATGACAGCACAAGTTCCGCAATTGGATTGGGCGTTGTTGCAGACGATTACTTCGCGTATTCTGCACGAGGTGAAAGGTGTAAATCGTGTTTGCGTTGATCTGTCGCCCAAACCAACGGCAACGATTGAGTGGGAGTAAGAAATATTTATCCCAATACCGTTTTTTCTGGCTCTACAGCCGGAAAAGTGGCTGAATAGGATGGATTTCTTCCCTATTTGATAGCAGATTGATAGCACTTGTCAAAACCGTACTTGCTGATTTACAGCCAAGTTGCAAGCGGTTTGCAGGTGCGCTGAAAACTTATCTACAAAAAAGGTCTAACCGATTTTTGCGAGTCGGTTAGACCTTTTTTCATTTGCCCTTTTTCAGTTCTTCGGTCAGCATATCACTCAGCCCCTGCGGGATCACCTTTGCCCAGATACGGGTGGTGTCGTACTCCGGGTAACGATAACGCCAGCGGTCATATTCCTCCCTGGAGATTTCGCCAGCTTCCAGCTTGGCCGCCTGTTCCCGCCACGCACACAGGGAACGGTAGAGTTCTTCTGCATCTCTGCCCTTAGATGGGTCAACACACAGGCAAGGCGCTCCGTCAACTTCTTTAACAGTCAGGCCATACCGATCTTCCAGAGTAAACAAGGTATGCATCAAACCAAGATAGGAATCTATGTCCGGTACAGATAGCGCCAGAGGCGACACATCCAGAATATTGGCCAGAGCCGCCGTCATATCCGCCTTTGGGGTTCTCGTCCCGGCTTCATATTGAGCAAGGCGCACATCTGCGGACTTCTCTGGGAAGCCCACCCGCGTGCCGAGGTATTTCTGCGTCATACCCCGTAATTTGCGGAAAAACTGAATCCGCTCACCAACCGCCATAATGACCAACTCCATTCTATGGGTGTTTCCACAAATAGCATAGCAGATATGTTTAGGATAGTCAAGACAAATCTAAACAATTTTATTTAATATTTTCTGCAAACCGCTTGACTTTAACTTATATGCTTAGTATAATGAAAGTAGACTAAGCATAAACAGTTAATTCAAAAAATTTTACAAATCTGGCCACCCCAAAAGCCGCAAAAAATGTCCGTTGTAGAGTGAAAGGGGGGATTTCACCACCGCAAAACTGAATGACCGTCCGACAGATACTTTCTCCGGGGAAGCAGGCGATGACAGGAGCGTGCCAAGGAGAAAAGAAAACGGCACAGCGCCGGAAAGGGTTGCCTGTCAGAGTCTGAGCGGAAAAACGGCGGTAGAAAAATCATTACGACAAGGAAAGGAAGGTACTTTGCCTATGGCAGCGCAGATTTTTATGCGAGTGAACGAAGTGGCAGAGGAACTGGGCGTCTCCGTTCCTTACGCCTACAAGCTCATCAAAAAAATGAATGAGGAATTGAAGCAAACTGGCTGCATCACCATCTCCGGCAGGATTGACCGTAAATTTTTCCATGAAAAATTCTACGGTACGAGAAGCCAGACAGAAAGGAAAGGTGATTGACTATGGCAGCATTCAAAAACAAGGATAACGGCACTTGGTATGTGCAGTTCCGCTATACCGACTGGAAAGGTAAGCGTCAGCAGAAGCTCAAGCGTGGATTTGCCACGAAAAAGGAAGCCCAAGCGTGGGAACGGGAGTTCCTCATGGAGAAACAGGCCGACATCAATATGACTTTTGAGAGCTTTGTAGGGCTTTATGAAAAGGACATCAAGCCCAAACTCAAGCTGAACACCTGGATGACCAAGGAGAGCATCATCCAGAGGAAAATCCTGCCCTATTTCCGTAAGCGCAAGCTCTCTGAGATCACCGCAAAAGACATTATCGACTGGCAGAATGAGATCAGAGGGCTGACTGATAACAACGGAAAGCCCCTATCCACCACTTACCTGAAAACCGTTCACAACCAGCTCAGCGCCATTTTTAACCATGCGATCCGCTATTACGGCTTACAAGTCAATCCGGCACAGCGGGCTGGCAATATGGGAACCGAGGAACGGCGAGAAATGTTGTTCTGGACAAAGGAAGAATACACGAAATTTTCTGAGGTGATGATGGACAAACCCATGTCCTTCTACGCTTTTGAAATGCTCTACTGGTGCGGCATCCGGGAGGGGGAGCTGTTGGCGCTAACTCCTGCTGACTTTGATTTTGAAAAAGGAACGGTGTCCATCAATAAATCTTATCAGCGGTTGAACGGGCAGGACATCGTAACTACTCCGAAAACCAAGAAGAGCAACCGGGTAATTCAAATGCCGCAGTTCCTGTGCGAAGAAATGCAGGACTATTTGAAGCAACTCTATGGAGCAGAGCCTGACAGCCGTATTTTCCCTGTCAGCAAATACTATCTTCATCATGAGATGGATAGAGGATGTAAAGAATCCGGGGTGAAGCGCATCAGAATCCACGATTTGAGACACAGCCACATTTCCCTTCTGATTGACATGGGCTTTACCGCTCTGGCAATCGCCGACCGTGTGGGGCATGAGAGCATCGACATCACTTACCGCTATGCGCACCTGTTTCCCACAAGGCAGACTGAAATGGCAAACAAATTGGATTTGCTGCGAACCGAGGAAGGAGTGTAAATTATGTCGCTGAAAAATCTTGACAATCACAACCGCTGGCGGAACAAAACGGTGGCCTTTCGGGTATCGCCGGAAGAGGACGAGCAGTTGGAAGCCTTTGTGAAGATGTCCGGCCTTACCAAACAGGACTATATCACCCGGCGGCTCCTGTGCCGGGATGTGGTGGTACAGGGAAATCCGAGGGTGTATAAGGCGCTCAGAGATCAGTTCGCCACTGTGTTGGACGAGTTGCGGCGGATCGAGGCCGGGGCTGGCGTGGAGGACGAACTGCTGGACACGATCTACTTTATCGCAGAAATTATGGATGGAATGAGGGAGGACAATGCCTATGGCGAATGAAGCAAAAGAAAAGACTGCCCTTACAACATCTGTTGGCGCAGATGAAAGGCAGTCCATTCAAAAATCCACTGTGAATAGTATACCCACTTCGGAGCGGGAAATCAATGAGGAAATTGAAAATTCCGAGCAATCTCTGGAAGAAATGTACCGCAGGATGCAGCGTATGACCGACCCGCAGTATCTGCACACAGTCTCCATGACCGAGCTGTACCAGACCACTTACAGGAGCAGGCCCCCAATCATCGAGGGGCTGCTCCATGCTGGGGCATATATCCTTGCTGGCGCTCCTAAAATCGGAAAATCCTTTCTGGTGGCGCAGATCGCCTACCATGTCAGTACAGGTAGGAAATTATGGGAGTACGAAGTGCATCAGGGAACTGTGTTGTATCTCGCCCTCGAAGATGATTTCCAGCGCATCCAGAGCCGGATGTTCAGGATGTATGGCGTGGAAGATACATCCGATCTCCACTTTGCAACGGCGGCTGGGAAGGTTGGAAACGGTTTGGATGAACAGCTTGCCAATTTTATGCGGGAGCACCCGGACACCAAACTCATCATCATCGACACCATGCAGAAAATTCGGGAGACCGGCGGCGAAGCGTACAGCTATGCCAGCGACTACGAGATTATCGGGAAACTGAAGGCGTTTGCAGACAGATACGGTATCTGTGTGCTGACTGTTCACCACACCCGAAAGCAGCCCGCCGGAGACGCTTTTGAAATGATCTCCGGCACCACGGGGCTGCTGGGCTGCGCCGATGGCTCTCTGCTGATGCAGAAGAAAAAACGGACGGCGCTGGAAGCAACCATTGATGTGGTGGGGCGGGATCAGCAAGACCAGATTCTCTATCTGAAAAAAGACCCTGAAACACAGATTTGGGAATTGGAGCGCATGGAAAACGAGCTTCACAAAGAACCGCCTGACCCGATTTTGGAAGCCGTGGCAAAGCTGGTAACGGAGCCGTGGTGCGGAAGCCCCACGGAGTTGGCAACGGCGCTCCAAGCCGGTATGCAGCCCAACACTCTGACCAAACACCTGAATGTAAACGCCGGGAGGCTGTTTGAGGAATATGGCGTTCAGTATGAAAACGCCAGAAATCACGCCGGAAGGAAGATCACGCTGACCCATGTTTCGGAGAAAGCGTGACGATGGTGACGGTCGTGACGGTGATTCAGGCGGTGTCTCAAACACCGTCACCATCGTCACGACCGTCACGGAAAGGAATGAAGCCGATGAAAAATGTGCAAATCCCCTATGACCTGTTCGTGGATCTGGTGTTGTATCATCTGAACGGCGAGGAAGATTTTGAAGAGGACATCCGGCGGGGACTGGAGCAAAAGCTGGACGCCATGCTGAGCCGCTAGCTCTATTCGCAATACAAAACCGCACCCACCGGGGAACAGCGGGAACAGGCGAGGAAGGCGTATCTTGACCGCCGGGGCGTACCCGAAAGCTACCGCTGGACTACCTCTCCCTGGGAGCGATAACAGGAGCGTGCCACGCTCCTGTGGCTGGCAGACAAAGCAGAAAGGTTTGTCTGCGCTCCCCACGCAGCTCCCGTCCCCATCGAAAAATCCGCAGATTTTGAGATGGATGTGGGCGGAAGATTGCGAGCAAATACGATTTGCGAACAAGCTGCTGTCCACGCTGTTTTTGCGGATTGTGGCTACACCAGCAAGCCGCAAAAATAGCAGAGGCATCCGCAGATGCCGCATACCCCCTCGGAGAGCCCACGATACTTTGCAGCCGCAGGATGAAAGTATCATAGTGGGTTATTACACTTCCGCAGAAGTGTTCCCGAAACGCTACCCCGTACCACTGACGAAAATTACAGGAGGAAAATGCCTATGGCAAGAGGCGATGGTGTTCACCGTACCAGCGCAAGAAATATGAGAATGACAACCGACAAAGTAATGAACGCTCAGGCTCACAATGAGCGGGAAAAAGAGAGCTATGTCAATCAGGATATTGTGCCGGAAAGACAGTGCATGAATGTCCATTTCAAAACACCGGCAGGCAGCTACACCGCCATGTTCGATCAGATGGTGGCAGACGGCATAATTTCTACCCGTGGTCTGAAAGCCGATGCGGAAAAGTTCGGCGAACTGATTTTTGATGTCAATTCCGCTTATTTCTACAACCACGGCGGTTATGATTTCGCAAAACAATTTTACCATGACGCCTACCAGAGCGCAATTAAAATCGTGGGTGGCGAGCAGTATATCCTGTCGGCAGTCATGCACGCCGATGAACGCAACCGGGCCATGTCCGAGGCGTTGGGGCGGGATGTGTACCACTACCACCTTCATGTGGTCTATGTCCCGGTAGTGGAGAAGGAAATCCGCTGGTCAAAACGCTGCAAGGACAAATCGCTGGTAGGAACAGTCAAGGAGCGTATCATGCAGGTCAGCATGAGTAAAAAATGGGCATCCAAACCGGCGCAGGACGATGATGGGCAGGTGCTGCGCTCCAAGTCCGGTAAGCCGGTTCTGAAAAAATCCTATTCGGTGTTGCAGGACGATTTTTTCCACCACATGAAGGCTGCCGGATATACCGATGTGGAACGGGGCGAGCGTAGGAGTTCGGAGGAACACCTGACCGTCACCCAGTTCAAGGTGGAACGGGAACAGGAGCGCCTTGCCTGTCTCACCGAGCAGACCCAGCAGAAAGCAGCAGAAGCGGCAGCTTTGGATAAGAAAATTGAAGAGATCAAGCAGAAGAAGGTGGACATCGAGAGCATTGACAAAATTGAAGCCAAGCCTGTCATGCTTTCCGCATCAAGGGTATCTATTGAAAAGTCAGAGTACGAAACGCTGGCTACTGCCGCCAAGAAATACTATGCTCAGGAGAAGCGAGAATCCAAGCTGCAAAAGGCGTTGGGTGCCGCCCACAAGCTGATTGGTGAGTTGAGAGCACAGGTGGCTACTTTGATCGCTGAGCTGTCCAAGTACAAGTCCGTCCGCAGCAAGCTGAACTCAGTTGGCTTGGAGCATGAAAATGAGGAATTGCGAAGGAAAGTCCAGCAATACGAAAGCGTGATTGACAGACAAAATCTGTGGCATTTATTCGGCACAGGGCGTGTGAAAACCCATTCAAGGGATGATGCTCGCTGATTCCGTGTAGAGCCGGAAAAAGCAGAAAATATCTGCTGGGTGCGTTCTGAATGAAGCCTACACCATTCGGATGTTTTCCAGCGGAAAATGCACCCACTTTTGCGGCTGTTGAGCCGTGAAAAACTTACGGAAATCAGGAGGTATTATGAAAACAGGTCTTTCCAAGAAGCAAAAGGCTACGAATATCTATTTTAACGAGGACAGCCCCATCATTGAGGTCTGTACTTACGACACTGATCTCAAAAACAGGCTGACCAGGTATGCCGCACAGTACCCCAGCGAGTGCAGGCTGATTGACGATGACGAGATGGGCTGTATGACCTTTGAAATCCGCAAAGGAAGATTTGGGTTCAAGCTGACCGCACCGTACAGCGAGGAACGCCGCAAGGCTGCCGGAGAACTGGCGAAGAAGCACACCGTAAATCTGAAAACAAAAGAGGAGTAACCCTACATCCGCCGCCCGTGGGAGAAATCCTGCGGGCGGCGTTTTTATTTGGATGAATGAGAGTTTACAATTTCACTATTGAGCTATGAATCCAAATGTGCTATACTATCCTTAAATTCAGCGAGCGCAGAATTATATTCAGCAATCCCGGTGCGTGAGATTTGCTAATGGAGTGGAGAAGATGGCTGTTAGTTATAAGAAACTGTGGAAACTGTTGATCGACAAAGACATGAAGAAAAAAGACCTGTGTGCCGCTGCCGGAATCAGTCATGCTTCCATGGCAAAACTCGGCAAAAACGAGAATGTTACAACTGATGTGCTGGTGAAAATCTGTACCGCACTGCAATGCGATATTGGCGATATTATGGAATTGACTCCTGAAAATTCCAAGTAAAAGGAGGCGAGTACATTGGCAGAACAAGTAGTTAAAAAATTAGCATCTGTTCAAGCCAAGCCCGTTTTGAAATGGGCTGGTGGAAAGACACAGATGTTAGGTGATCTGTTACCCAAAGTACCAGCCTCTTATGGTCGGTATATTGAACCGTTCTTTGGGGGCGGTGCGATGTTCTTTGCATTGCAGCCGGAGAACGCAATTATTGCAGACAGCAATCCTGAACTTATCAATATGTATCGGCAAATTGCCAATCATGTTGAAAATGTTATTTATTATTTGAGAACATACGAAAACACTTCGGAAATGTTCTATGCGGTTCGAGAAATGGACTGGACAAAACTGCCTCAGGCAGAAGCCGCTGCAAGAACGATCTTTCTGAATAGGACTTGCTTTAATGGCTTGTATCGTGTCAATAAACAAGGCCAGTTTAATGTTCCTTACGGAAAATATAAAAATCCTAAAATTTGTGATGAAGATGGTCTGAGAGCAGCCTCAAAAGCCTTGCAGAAGGCTGACATCATTTGCGGCGATTATCTTTTGGTTCTGGAACATTATGCTCAGGCCGGAGATTTTATCTTCCTTGACCCTCCCTATCTGCCAATCTCTGAGTATGCTGATTTCAAGCGGTACACAAAGGAACAGTTTTACGAAGAAGATCATATTGAGCTTGCCAAGATGGTTATGACCTTACACGAAAGTGGTTGCCATATCATCTTGACAAACTCAAACCACCCGCTGGTACATGAACTGTATACACCATTTACGATTGATGTTATTCAGACCAAACGCCATATTTCCTGCAATGGCAGCACTCGGAAAGGCGAAGATGTCATTGTTACGATTCCTCCGAAGCAGCGCACTTTGATTAAGTTGCTCCCACAACCATTACCCAAACAGGTTGCAGCATATCCTCCCACTCGCTTTATGGGGTCTAAGAGCAAACTGCTCTCTGAAATATGGTCTGTGGCATCACAGTTTGATGTAAATACCGTTGTTGACCTTTTCTCTGGCTCTGGCATTGTTGGTTATATGTTCAAAGCGCAGGGCAAGGCAGTAGTCAGCAATGACTATATGGCGATGTCTGCCACATTTACAAAGGCAATGATTGAGAACAACTTGGTCACACTGCCAATGGATGAGGCTAAAGAATTACTTGTTGCTCATAAGGAATCCGATCATTTTGTAGCTTCAACTTTCAAAGACCTTTATTATACGGATGAAGAAAATGATTTGATCGACACCTTGCGTACAAATGTCGCTGCAATCCGGGATCAATACAAGCACGCCATCGCAATGACTGCGCTGATTCGTGCTTGCACCAAAAAGCGTCCTCGTGGTATTTTTACCTACACCGGACAGAGATATAATGATGGTCGCAAGGATTTACAGAAAACGCTTGCACAGCAGTTTTTGGAGGCTGTCGAAGCTGTCAACATGGCCGTCTTTGACAATGGAAAAATCAATCGCTCTAAGCATGGCGATGCAATGGATTTGAGAGTGGAACAGGCAGATTTGGTATACATCGACCCCCCGTATTATTCGCCGCTCTCTGATAATGAGTATGTCCGTAGATACCATTTTGTAGAAGGACTTGCCCGTGACTGGAAAGGCGTAGAGATTCAGGAGCATACGCAGACGAAAAAATTCAAGTCTTATCCCACGCCATTCTCTACCAGAAAAGGTGCAGCAGATGCGTTTGATCGTCTGTTCAAGAAGTTTGCAAGCAGCATCCTCATTGTGTCCTATTCCTCAAACAGCTTGCCTACACAGGATGAAATGGTAGCGATCATGGCTAAATATAAATCTCATGTAGAGGTTATACCTGTAGATTACAAATATTCCTTTGGTAATCAGAATGAGGCAAAAACCCACAGGAATACCGTACAGGAATACCTTTTTGTTGGATATTGATAGGGGGCTTTCGTATGAGCGAACAAATCAAAATATGGCTGGTGGGCAATACTGGCCTGCGTAATCCCAATCGAATCCAAGAAGGATTTTCTGTATTTGCCAACTCTGCATTTGTTGGGCATCTTCATGGCCGTGATAACGAACTTGGATTTATGAATCTGCTTGATGAAAAGGGCATTATTCAAAACGAAGAGGGCAAGGACAGCTCCGGCAGTCATGCTCGTAAATGGCGGTTGATGTTTGCGAAAAACGGTCTGATTTATCCTCAGGTTCAGAAAAAAGATGGTCGTCAAGAAGATTTAGGCCCACTTGACGATATTACACCTTTTGGCAGGTCGTTCTTAAAAGCGGACACATATCCAGCAATGCAAGAATGCTTTTTACGGGCGATGAGCGTGGAGCAATTTCCTATGCCGGATGGCGTGCATTACTTCTCTCCGCTGAGATGGCTCTTGGCAATTATGCTGGAACTTGAAAAGCGGACTGGTTCATCTGAGCTTAGTCGAATCGAATTTGCCCTTTGGGGTCATACCACAAATCCCAGCTATAGCTTGGAAGAAGTGGTTGACAACATTCTTGATTTGCGAAAGCGTAGAGCTACAGCTCCGGCGAAGCGCCCGTTTGACAAAAAGGAGATTGCCAAACGAGGTGAAAATTACGACAAAAAGCCAGATAATTTCTTGGATTACAGCGATATGAATATGAGATACCTCCGCATTTCTGGTGTGCTTCAACGCAAAGGCAGAGGTCTAATAATCGTACCCGCAAAGCATGTCTTGGCAGAAAAACTTGCAAAGTCCACCGCAAGCGCAAAACCTCTTATGGAACAGTACAGACTGCTCTGCGCTGGTGCGCCTCTGCCAACGGACAGTGTGGATGTCGCCAAATCCCTGTTGGATGATCTGGTCAAACAGATGAAAGAGCGCCATATTCTCTTTGACATCACCGATCTGCCTCTGAATACTCCTGCAGAAATCAATATCGCACGGCAGAGACTTGAAAATATCCTCTCCCAGACAGACGAAATTCAGTATGCCAGCGAACAGTGCAACCAGTGGGAAGAAATCAGAGATTATATGACTCTGCTGATAAAGGGCGGCGGAAAGTTAGTCTATGACGAAGATAACGCCATAGAGGTTCCCAAGGATGAAACTCCCGCCTACCTCGAATGGACACTCTGGCGTGCGGCCTTAGCGATTGATCACATGGTTAATAAGCCGTATGAAGTGCGTGGATTCAAACTGGATTCTGACTTTATGCCTGTTTCGGCTGCTGGCGGTGGCAAAGGCGATCTGTATTGCGAATTTAACGATTTTACCATTTTGACAGAGGTTACTATGTCCACATCCTCCCGTCAAGAAGCGATGGAGGGGGAGCCTGTCAGACGGCATGTTTCCGATGCTGTTCTGAAATACGATAAGCCTGTATATGGTATGTTTATTGCTGTTCGGATAGATACCAACACAGCAGAAACATTTAGACACGGCATTTGGTATGCAAAGGGTGATGTCAAGCAACGACTGGATATTGTGCCGCTGACACTGGGCCAGTTTCAGAAATACTTTGTGGCAATGTTTGAGGCGGACAAGGCAACTCCAGAAAAGCTCAGAGATTTGATTGTAAAATGCGAATCCCGGAGAGATGTTTTGGAGGCTCCAGCTTGGAAGCAGTATATTGACTCCACTGTTGCCCAAAAGTCGCTTGAAATCACCAATGGAATTGTTGCCCACAGTGGCTCCGAAGCACCTCTTGTTCCGGCTGGGGCCATTGTGCGCCATGTAGCATTTGGAGAGGGACAAGTTGTTGCGCTTGAGGCCAATTTTCCTGAATGTCCTGCCAAAACGGTTGAAGTGCCATATCTGCGATCGTTACCCGATGAGGTGAGTTTCTGCCCTGATGGCAAAAGTCTGCTGCATGATCGGTTTGGTGAGGGTACAGTTTATGCGTATGTCATTGTGTTCCAGAAAGTTATTATGAGATTGTCATACCCGGCTGCGTTTACAGACGGCTTACTTTCTATAGAATAAGCCGAAGTTTACCATGCCACTAAAGAAATGAGGCGAAATAATATCAGTACACTTTCATTCATAGAAAAACAAATAATCTGTCGGTTGTTTGGAATATCTGGTGGGTATATCTTCAAGTTTTGGAGCGATAGAGGTACTTACAACAAAAATACTACGCATCAACTGATTCTTGACTCTTGCGGTATAGATATTTACAAAGATAAACCATATAAAGATTTATCGCAGCAAAAATGTGTAGAGAAAATTTGGAGCGATTGTAACCCACAAATTGTTGCTAAGCTTTTGCGCTCATTGTCTGAATACTTTTGTTTCGCAATGGGAACTGATTATTGGAGCGATGAAGATAGTTATGACTATCGGCAGGTTGAAGATATAATTAAACGGCTCCAATCAACATCGGAAGTTTCTTTACCGGCACAAGAATCTACAGATCTAAAACTAATATTAAGTGACATAGAGTCAAATGTCCAAGCAGGAAAGCCTGAATTGGTCATAGATCGGCTCCATACATTTGCGACTAAGTATATACGAGAAATCTGCCAGAAACACGAAATTGCTATTGCTGACGAAAAAGGCGATCATTATTCGCTTGATTCTCTTGTTGCCAAACTAAAAGGATGGTATGAACGAGAGAATTACTTTGAATCCGAATTTTGTGTGGTAGCAATAAGGAATACCATCAATATCTTCACCAAATACAATGATTTAAGAAATAGTAAAAGTGCTGCTCATCCTAATCAACTTTTGCAAAAGGCAGAAGCCGAGTATGCGATTAAGGTAATTGCAGACACACTCATGTTTATTGATAACATAGAGAAGAGCAAGGCAGTCGAAACAATTCCTTGGGGAAAAGGTGAATTGTTCGTGGACCCGGACAGCGAAGTCCCATTTTAGTGATAAAGGAATACTTTGTAGAAATCGGGTTTCATCTGGAAAAGCACCTGAATATATGCTATAATACATCCAAGCCACCCGCACAGCCTTATCAAGAATAATCGTTGATAGCACCGGGGTGATAGCTTTTTGATAGCAGAATTTCGGATAGACCATAGGATAAGGATAATCTGTATCAAAATAAATAACACCGAATCAAATCCTCTATACAAAAAAGTTTAGGAAAGGATTTCATTCGGCGAGTGGGAATGACGCTTGAAACGGCGCAAACCCGCATGAATACAGGCTTTTTTGCCCGTCCACAAGGCTCTTGATACTGGATTAATACTATTCGTGTCCCGGTACTCTCAAGAGAATAATCCCAAAAGGACAAGCAAAACCGCCCTGCTGAATTTGTCGTTCAGCAGGGCGGTTTTGCTTGTCTTATTTGTTTTTCCGCCACGGGACATAGTATTGGCTTTCCCTGCCATCATCACAGGTATGGGGCCAGTTGAGTTTCCATTCAAAGTATTCGTCCCGGGTGATCTCCCCGGCGTACAATTCCTGCTGGCGCAAGAGCCATTCGTGCATGAACTCGTCTAAAAGCCCGTAGTTGAAGTAAATGCCCACAGGAGGTTGTGCGGGCCAGTCGTAACTGTCGTTATACTGGACAACGGTTTCCTCTTTGATTTTGCCGGGGACACGGACAAGCGGAAACAGGCGGATAGCGCTAGGACTGTTCTCATCTAGCCAGAAGAATGTCCGCATGAAGTCCTCGGCGGAGCCGGGGATATGGTGTAGAAATTCTGGTGGTCTACCCGCAATCTTGTCTAGAAACTCCCGTTTGGAGACATGGCATTCGTCTCATACTGCGCAATCCTGTTGTCAGCTCCCTTTTCCTCAAAGCCGATAGCAAGCCCCAAGAACGGGATTTTGAGGAAATGGGCAGATAAGTCGGGCCACTGCCCCGGCTTATCTGCCCACTTTCTCCATGAATGAACTCTACGAAAAGGTCTATCCCGGCAAGCCGCCTGTGATAGAGGGCCTACTCTATCCGGAGGTGTACCTCTTTGTGGACACTCCCAAGGTGGGTAAGTCCTTCCTCATGGCCCAACTCGGCTATCATGTGAGCATGGGCCTCCCCCTGTGGGGGTATGCCGTAAACCGTGGGGCCGTCCTCTATCTGGCTTTAGAGGATGACCACCGCCGGTTGCAAAGCCGTCTTTATCAAGTGTTCGGGGAAAACAGCGTCGCAACCCCCCACTTCGTATTTACGCCAAGCAGTTAAACTATGGACTAGAAAGGCAACTAAAGAGGTTTATCCGGGAACACCCGGCTCATTATCATCGACACCCTGCAAAAAATCTGGGAGGCCGGGGCCGAGAAGTACAGTTATACAAGCGATTATGAAGTGATAACCCGTCTGAAACACTTTGCCGATGGAACGGGGGGCTGCCTCCTGCTGGTACACCATACCCGCAAGCAGCAGGCGACGACAAATTTGATATGATCTCCGGCACCAATGGTCTGATGGGTGCGGCAGACGGGGCCTTTCTGCTCCAAAAGGAGCGGCGGACGGACAGTGCAGCCAAACTGGACATTTCCGGGCGTGACCTGCAAGACCAGCGCCCTCTATCTGAAACGGGACAGGGAGCGGCTTGTGTGGGAGTTGGAGCGGCGGGAAACGGAACTGCACAAGGAGCCGCCCGACCCGGTTTTAGAGGCCGTGGCCGTTCTGGCGACGGTGGAGTGGCCCAAATGGAGTGGTACGGCCGCCGACCTTGCTGTCGCCCTGGAGAGGAAGATGAAAGCCAATGCCTTGGCTATGCGGCTGAATGTCCGGGCAGAGCGGCTGTCCTATGAGTACCCTATCCGCTACAAGGACGACCGCACCCACGTTGGGCGGAGTATCTTCCTCACGTTGGAAACGCATTGGATGTGACGACTGTGACGGCCGTGACGGGGAACGCGGGGTGAACGTCAAGGGGGCATACCTGCGGGTGGAGATTGCCGCAAGGGCAATACAGTCCGTACCCCTTGACTTTCCCCTACGGAGAACACTTGCCGGGTGAGTGGAAAGACTGCTGACCTTTCCCCCCTGCCCAACGGCGAGTGACAAGGTTTAGGCGGGGACAGGGTGCTCTTTTCAAAGGCAGCCCTGCTGGGGAGCCGTCCGTAGACGGCGGGGCAAAGCCCCCTATACCACCCCATAGGGCACAAATGCGCTTTTGATGGCCGATAGGCTGTCAAAAGTGCTTTTGCGTTTACTTTCGCGAAAGTAACACAGGCCCGCCGCTGGCGCGGCGGTAAAAAGGAGGGCTTGATTGAAAAGGACGATCAGTGCTATGGTGGGACGGGGCTCAGTCAATCCCAACAGCAGGAAACTTTACGCCAAGAATACCGCCCAGGAGTGTTCCCACCTGGATATAACCTACTGTGAGGAAAATATCAAGGCAGTGTACCATGAACTCTTTGACGAGGCTTTGGAGCGACACAACGCCAAGCAGATCAGGGCAGACCGCAAGATTGAGGACTACTACGAGAAGATACGCTCTGGCAAACAGGAAAAGCCGTTCCATGAGATCATCCTGCAAGTGGGTAACAAGGGCAATATGAGTGCCGACAGCGACGAGAAGCGGCTTGCGGCGGTGCTGGACGAGTACATGAGGGGCTTTCAGGAGCGCAACCCAAGCCTCCAGGTGTTCTTGGCCTTCCTCCACATGGACGAGTCCATCCCCCATATGGACATTGACTTTATTCCATTCATTACTGGGAGTAAGCAGGGCTGGACACAAAGGTATCTTTGAAGCAAGCGTTAGCGGTCCGAGGTTTCAAGGGTGGTACCAGAGAAAACATAGAGTGGAGCCAGTGGGTACGCTCGGAGAAAGAGAGGCTTTCCGTCGTGATGGAGTGCCACGGGATAGAGTGGGGGACAAAGGCACCCACGACAAGCACCTGTCTGTGCTGGACTAAAAAAGGAGCAAAGGGCGAAAGGGGTTGGCGATCTGGAAACGGTCAAGGTGAAGAAAGAGAGCCAGATGGAGGAATAGGGGTGGCGGCTGAAAGAATTGGCCCCGGTGGTAAAGAACATGGAATGTCTGGTGGCGGACTTTTCTGTAGACCCGGAGGAAATTTTACCAGAGGCCGGGACATTGGAAAGTGCCAAGTCTTACCGGGAGAAAAAGGCAAAGTTCCTGCTGGCAAAAATCGTCCAAGAGTTGCGCTCTCTGTACCACAAGTACATCGAACTGAAAGGAAAGTTTGACCGGAGACTATGACCGGGTACGGGAGGACAACGCTCGCCTGTCTGAACACTTGATGGAAGTAAAAATGGAAACAAAGCCCTGCGGCAGATCTCCGCCGACTATGAGCGGATCTTCGGTCCAGAACAGGTAGCGGCGGTGGAGGCCGACAAACAACGGGAATAGGCGGAGAAAGGCCACAAGCGGTCCCGGAGCTCTCTTGGCCGGGGAGAGCGGTGAAATATAGATTTGTTTACATTGTATGATGATTTCAAAGATGAAAAGTGACCAGTGCAAGAATAATTTATCAGTGTATGTAGTGACGAAAGTATACTTGACAAAATTATTCGGTTATAGTAAGCTAATTACAATTTGGCGATGTAGCGTATCTACATGAACCGAGCAAAAAGGCTGAACAAACAAATTGCAGATGATGTTACCGCGTACGGTTTCATCGAAAGGCAGTTGTTGTGTTCCCTGTTTTGTCCGGTTCTTTTTTGTTTTTGGGAGGAGTTTCAATGAACAAAATTACTTATCGGCCATACGTACCGCAAGATTTCAAAGCTCTCTCTGATATTATTAATATCACATGGGGACATGAAAAATCTTATAGTCCTACCACTGCAGTCCGGCTATCCAACGCTTATCTGCGGTTATGCCTGATAGAACAAACCTTTACTCAGGTAGCCTTAAACAATGGGAAACCCATAGGGATCATTATGGGGAACAGTTTTCACACCCCCCATAAATCCTTGAAGTATCGGTTACAGGCAAGATGGGCTTTATGGATGCTTTCGCTGACGGCGGAGGGACGCAGAGCATGGCATTTTTTTGAGGAGGTGGATCAGATTTATGAAAAGTTGCTGTCCGGGCAGTCACAGGACTATGAAGGGGAACTATCCTTTTTTGCCATACACCCGCTTTATCGCGGGTTAGGGATCGGTAAGGAATTATACCGCCGCTTCTTCAACTATATGAACAACGAAAACATTCGGCATTTCTATGTGTTTACAGACACCACTTGCAATTTTGGTTTTTATGAACGCCAGAATATGCTCCGGTGTGGTACGGAAGAAGTAAAATTACAGGTTAACAAAAAGCCGGAAAAATTTTTATTTTTTATCTATGAAAATGCGGTGCAGAAGCATAGCGCAGAAAATAAATAAGACAGAAAATATACGAAAATTTGTTATGGGGTGATAAAAAAGCAAATTTAGTTATCCGATCACTTTACATATAAGCGCTTATTATGTTTTGTCATTTCACCGATTTTGATGATTGTATGCGGTTCCTTGTTATAGTACCGTGGACGGCTTTTTGTATTAATTTTGTTGGTAAAACGCCATTTACCGCACTCAATCTGATGATGCCTGTCATAATGGCAATCGGCACGCTTGGTTTTATGATTGGAACAGGCGGAAGTGCCGTCGCTTCGATTAATTTAGGAGAGAAAAATCCTGAACGGACGAACCAGTATTTTTCTTTTCTGCTCTATGTTGCGGCGGGAGCCGGTATTGTATTATCGTTCCTCGGCTTTCTTTTTGTACGGTCCATTTCGATTTTCAGGGGGGCAGATCATGAACTGTTAAAGGATTGTATCTTAAATATGGACGGATTTTGTTCATTGGGCAGACGGTGTTTATTTTGCAGAATGTTTTTCAAAGCCTTCTGATCACAGCGGAAAAACCTGTGCTCAGTTTGAAAATTTCGGTTGCCGCCGGTCTTACCAATGTTATATTCGACTTTCTCTTTATCATTGTTTTTCACTGGGGATTGTCCGGCGAGGCGGTTGCTACCGTAATGGGGCAGTTTGTTGGCGGTATCCTTCCGCTCATTTACTTTTTAAGATCCAATACCAGCCTGCTTTGGTTGACGAAAACCGCTTTTTATGGGAAAACGCTTCTCCAAACCTGCATAAACGGTTCATCTGAAATGGTGACAAATTTGTCCGCTTCGATTGTCCGTATTCTTTTTAACGTTCAACTTATGCGGACTGCCGGAGAAAATGGCGTTGCCGCGTGTGGTAGCATTATGTATGTCAATTTTGTTTTCATGGGGGGATTTGTCGGATATTCGTTAGGGGGCGCCCCGATCATCAGTTACCATTTTGGCGCGGAAAACCATGCGGAACTTAAAAACCTGTTTCGCAAAAGTATTGCTCTGATGTGCGGAGCCGGAATCATATTGACTATGATTGCTGAATTGCTTGCGGAACCTCGGATCATGATATTTGCAAGTTATGATGTGGAACTGTTCAATACGACCCGCCACGGATTTGTAATATACTCGCTGGTGTTTCTGCTCATGGGGTTCAATGTATGGGCTTCTGCTTTTTTACAGCGTTGAACAATGGCCTGATTTCTGCGACAATTTCTTCTTTGAGAACGCTTGTATTTCAGATTGTCATGATATTCACACTTCCCGCCTTGTTGGAGATTGATGGAATTTGGCTCTCTGTTGTATTGGTGGAAGTCTTGTCCTTGGTTGTGACAATCAGTTTCTCTGTGACAAAGAGGAAAAATATCAATATGCGTAAAACCTTAAAACAAAATTTGGATTTATACAGCAACAGTTTTGAATTTTTATAAGAGAGGAAATAATATGGATTTAAGTGTTCACAAACGATTGCATTTTGAGTTGGTAAATGACGAAAACCGTAAAGAAGTGGAGGGCTTGACTGTCTTTTCTGAACAGGCTGGTTTTATTGAAAGTGTAAACGAGTGCTTGCAGGAAGCAGACGAATTAGAACTATGGCGGCCTGTTGGTATTTATGATAGCGACACCCTGATTGGCTTCGCCATGTACGGCTATTTTCCAGAACCAACTCCGGGGCAACTATGGCTGGATCGGCTTCTGATTGATAAAAAATATCAAGGAAAAGGATATGGAAAACAGGCGGTATTTTCCCTACTGGACAGACTGCACGCAGAGTATCAAAGCGATACTGTATATCTTAGTGTGTATGAAAACAATCCCCATGCAATCCGGCTTTATCAGCAGATCGGCTTTCGCTTCAACGGGAAGTACGATACCAAAGGAGAACATATCATGGAATATCACTTCAAAGAACACATATAATCAATTTTTTTCACCAGATAAACATTAACTCAGACGGAAAAAACACAATCTTCCCCTCTATCAAAGGTGCACAATAAAATTGTGTTTCAAACGACGATAGAGGTTTAGAGCGGGATTGCGGCTTGCAGCGTATTAGAGGAAGAATGTAAATACATAGAAAATAATCTCCATTATTGACGGCTAAAATGTACGGACATAGCAAACCCTGTCGGGGCCGTCAATGATCGAGATTAAACAGCGCACTTCGTGCGCCGCCATTGACTATTCCGCCCGGCCTTGCTTTGCGGTTATCAAGGCGGGCAAGCCCAAGGGTGCTTGCCCGTCTCTTCGGATTTTGGGCGAGGGCTATTGTTGAATTGCGTCCCACGGTGCGATTGATTTTCGCCGGGGGCGGAAATCTCCCTTCATGTCGTTTGGGAGCGTGAGCGCTCCCAGGCAGTGGTCGAAATTGCTCTCAATTCGAGATCGATTTCGACGGAAACTTACATCAATTTGAAGAAAGTTTTGATCATGGCCCGTTTGTGACTTGAAACCCTTACAATTCCTCAGTTTTTCCTTTACTATTTTGATGCTAAGAAAGCAGGTTGCCCCAAATAAGTCATCGAAACATTCACATATTTGTAAATGTTTCGCCCATGAAATCATCCTAAATACGCTCCCCTATACTTGAATTTGCCGAGTGGGAATAAGAAAAAGTGGATATGAGAGCCCGCAAGCCCTTGAAAACACTGACTTTCTGATTTACAGATTCCCCATTTGATCGCACTCGCCAAATCCCGATTTATTGAGTTTGAAAAGAAAAATCGGGTTATTTGCGAGTAGCCTCAAAATCCTCGTATTTTGCTCATAGAGAAAAAGTCTAACTGATTTTTGCTGATCAGTTAGACCTTTTTTATTTTGTTATCGTTTATCTGAATTTTTGATTTTGCGCAACAAACAGCCTCTCCCGTGGCCTACAAGTGAGAAGGTCAGAAAAGTCCCTCCGGCGGCACTTTGGCGTGGATCTGGGTGCTATTGTACTCCGGGTAGTGGTAACGCTAGCGGTCGTACTTCTCCTGGGAGATCTCCCCGGCTTCCAATTTGGCCGCCTGTTCCCGTCAGGCCCAGAGCATTTCGTGAGGCCGGGCAGCGTCCTTGTTTTTGCGGGAATCCGCCTACAAGGAAAGCTCATCGTCCTGCTCCGTGACCTTCAGACCGTAGTTGTTCTCCAGGGTGAGGGTGTACATGGGACCCACATAGGAGTCTATGTCCAGGACAGAGAGTGCATGTGGGGTGACATGTCCAGTACCTGAGCCATAGCTGCGGTAAGATCCGCCTTAGGGACTCTTGATCCTGTTTCATGCTGTGCTAGGTGCACATCAGCGGACTTCTCCGAGAAGCCCAGCGCCGTACCGAGATATTTCTGTGTCATCTCCCGCAGGAGACGGAAAAAGTGGATTCCTTCGCCAATCGCCATACATCCAGCTCCCATCTATGCTTGTCGTTATAAAAAGCGTAGCAGAAATGGCAAACAAATTGAACGTGGAATGGGGCAAGTAAAATTTTAGCAAAGAATTTGGACAAGCACAACCATTGGAGAAATAAGACCGTGGCTTTCCGGGTCTCCCTAGAGAAGGATGCACAAATCGAAATGGCGGTCAAACTTACCAGCTTACCTAGCGGGACTACATCATCCATCGACTGCTGTGCCGGAATGTGGTGGTGCAGGGCAATCCCAGGGTTTACAAGGCGCTGCGGGATCAGCTGGCCGTAGTGCTGAACGAGCTGTGCCGGATTGAGGCCGGACAGGGTGTGAATGACGAGCTGCTGGACACCATACAGATGATTGCAACCATTCTAAACGGAATGCAGGAGGACTTTGCCTATGACCGATGAAAAAATGGCCGCCCATGGCGCAGATGATGGACAGTCAATCTTTCAAATTTCCAGGACTACTATACCAGGCCTAGAGGGAAAAAGTAATTCTCTGAAAAATGATTTGGAAGAACTTTACTGCAAAATGCACCGCATAAGTGACCCGGCCTACCTCCACACTGTGACACTGGACGAGTTGATAGGCAATGTGTTCCAGGCCAATCCGCAATGATTGAAAACCTGCTCTACGCTGGAGCATACATCCTTGCTGGAACGCTCAAAATTGGCAAGTCCTTCCTGGTAGCGCAGATGGCACACCATGTCAGTACCGGACAAAATCTGTGGAGCTATAAGGTCCACCAGGGGACGGTGCTCTACCTTGTGCTGGAGGATGATGAGAGCCGTTTGCAGCGCCAGATGTTTCGGATATTCGGGGTGAAGGGGGCCCGTTCCCTCCTTTTCGCCACCAGCGTCAGAATGGCCGGCAGCGGTCTGGATGAACAGATGGAAAAGTTTGTCCGGGAACACAGTGACCCCAAGCTGATTATCGTGGACACTCTGCAAAAAGTCCGAGAGACGGTAAGCGACAGTTACAGCTATTCCAGTGACTATGAAATGATTAGTAAGCTGAAACAATTTGCGGTATGGCGTCTGTGTCCTGATCGTCCGCCACACCAGAAAGCAGCATGCGGGAGACAGCTTCGAGATGATTTCCGGCACGACAGGACTGCTTGGATGTGCGGATGGTGTACTCCTCATGTAGAAGGAGAAGCGGATAGATAGCAAGGCTACACTGGAGGTGGTAGGTAGAGACCAGTCGAATCAATGGTTGTATTTGAGTAAGGATCAAGAGAGCCTATTTTGGAGCTTTGATCATGTAGAAAATGAGCTTTGGAAGCAGCCCCCGGCCCCGGTCCTGGAAGTTGTGTCGAAGATCGTGTCCGCTGAAAACCGGGAATGGGAAGGAAGTTCCACCGAGCTATCCGAGACCCTGCATCTGTACATGGCAATGAACCGGCCCACCAAACACCTGAATGTGAATGCCAGCCACCTGCTGGAAGAATATCCGGTGAAGTTCGAAAACAAAACCAAACGCGCCGGACGGCGTATCCGGTTGACCTACGTGGTGTTAGAAGCACTCGCGTAAAACGCAACGGTCGTGGAAAGAAAAGGTATTTTGTCACCCCATCTTCCGAGGGGAGCCCTGTTTTAGGGCATACCACATAAACATAGGGGTGTCGCAATTCACAACACTCTATGCCTCGAAACGGGGCATGGGTACGGACTAACAAAAGCGTTCGCAGAATTTGCAGCCATACGATTGGAATTCTGTGTTCAAAAGGGAGAGGGGGAACGCTGCCCTCAACAAGCAGATGGCAGGCAATGCGAGTGTGTATATTGGTTAGCCGCATTTGTCTATTAGGTATAGGCAAATGCATGTCATAATGGTCTTGATAATAATCTGACTTACTTGCCTGTATAGGCAAATTCAGCTAATAACCATGAAAACTCGCATTGCTTGCTACAATATGCTGCAAATCTAATAAAGTATCAAACCCTTGGAACGGTATAATTTCTAAATATGCATAGATATTGAAAAACTACCTCATAAGGCGGTAAGTGTTCTAAACCCATAAATCCAAGTACCAATACTTCCTCTGTATCGTACATTGTGTTTAAAAATTTATAAAAATTTTTCAAGAAAGTAGTTGTATATTTTTCTTCACTCAGTTATCATATAAATACTAATTTATAATTTTATTCTTTATTTTACTAGGGGGATATAAGAATATGGCACGAAAAGCCTATTCTGAGCAGGAGCGAGAACAGGTACGGGAAGCCCTGCTGACCACCGTGATCCAGTGCATTGTGGACCGGGGGCTGATTCACAGCAGTATTGATATCCTGTGTAGGAAAGTGGGTATATCCAAGACCTTTTTCTACACCTTCTTTTCCTCCAAAGAAGAACTGGTACTACAGGCACTTCGGTATCAGCAGCCAAAGCTGTTGCGATATGCCCAACAGCTGATGGACGATTCCTCGCTCAGTTGGCGGGCGGGCGTCAGGACCTTTTTGGAGACTTGCGTTTACGGTGAGAAAAGAGGCATCGCCGTGTTATCCATTGAGGAAGAACAGGAGGTTTACCGCTGTCTCTCCCAGGAAAATTTCCAAACCTTCCGCGAGGACCAGATCAAATTGTTTTGCAGCCTGCTGGTGATTTTCGGCTTTCCCATGGGAAGCATTGATCCACGGCTGTTCGGCAATCTGGCCCTATCCATGATGATGATTTACAAGGCGATTCCTAATACGATCCCTTTTCTGTTTCCAGAGGCAGCAGAGGATATGGTGGAGTTTCAGATCAACGCTCTACTGGATGAGATGCAGAGGACGAAAGAAACAATGGATAGAGTGAAAGAAAATGTACAGAAATAAACGGCGATTCCCTGGAAGGGCACAAAACAATCAGATACTTGCAACCGCTGAGCTAGGCCGGTTCCCGATAACCGGCCACTGGTTCTGTGCGGCCTTTTCACGCCCTGCGCCAGCCTGTCTAATTGACAGTGTGCCGCGGGGAGTTTTTCTATTTTCTGAAAGGAGCCAAAGTGCATGAGTTTGAAATACACTTGCCCTATCTGTGGGACGCCCCTGGGCTATGAGGGGTTGTGCTGGAAATGTAAGTCTGAGCAGGAGCGGAAAGCGGTACTGTCCTGGGCATCGGAACAGATTAAAGAAAAGCAGGACGGTCTAATCCGGAATATCCAACGGCTAGCGGATATGGAGGACCCAGAGTTCACAGACTTCTGGCATCTGCTCGGCTATCGAGATGCCATCACGCCGGAGATCCAGCGGGAAGCTTTGGCCGAAAAAGTATTCTATCCCTGTGAGCTCTACTACCACGCTCCGGGGGATGTGCGGGATGGGTTGATCGCCACAATACGGGAAACCAAGGACCCCGGCGAGGCGGGCAATCTCATGATGTGTCTGGCCATACAGGGGGACGACAGAGCGCTGGAAACCCTGTTGGAACTGGAGCAAAATCCAAGACCGTGGCAGAGAAAACTCTATGTGGGCCCGTCTGTCTACGCCCAGTGCGGCGGCTGGACCTTTGACAAGGAGGGCCGCCGGACGCAGCTCAACTTCGATACCTGTTACCCCATGGTCAAGGGAACGCCTGGTGAGGAGTCTCCCGTCCGCATCGGCCGGTTGCGGGAGGATACCTGCCCTCACTGCGGCGGTTGGATGGTAGATATGCTGGTGCTGGATGGCCAGGATGAGCGACTAAAGTTTCTGGGCCTGGACGGTATCATGACTGCCACCTGTTGCCCCAACTGCGTGGGATTTCTGAAGGGACCCGCGTTCAACCGCTTTACCCCGGACGGCGGCGTGGAGGTTTTCCCTTCAGAACTCTTTGACGGAGGGGATAAGATGAAATGCTATATCCAGCCTGAGGACTATCAGAAACTCACTGGAAATCCGTTCGTGTTGGGCAAGACAGACGTTCCCTTGTTCTGACGGCGCCGCCTGTGAAGATGTAAATACAGTGGGCGGTTTCGCCAACTGGGTGCAGGACTGGGAGTATGTTACTTGCCCCCGCTGCAGAAAGCCCATGAAGTATCTGGCTCAGATCCAGTGGGATACAGTGTTTGACGGTGCAGAGGGAACACTCTATATCGAATTCTGTCCGGACTGCCACATCGTATCTATGCAGCACCAGCAGACCTGAGAGGTGATCGAGTTATGAGTTTGCCAAAGCGTGATGGCGTAAATGGCCGTTATTATTTGATCCATAAGCCGGACACCGATCTCGAGGTATTGGAGCACGCGGACCAGTGTATTCAGGACATTCTGGATGGGACTGCCCGTGAAAACCATTCCGACTATCCGGTGGTAGTGCGGAGCAAGGGCGGAACCCCGTTTCTCCCTAGCCAGATCCTGGACCGCTTTCTTTTCCGGTTGCCACTGAAGGGATTTCCTTATAAGGAAGCCGTCACCTTCTGCGACGCTCTGCGTCGGCTGGTGGGCTGGCAGCAAATCTGCTACCACTTGACACAGTACATTGAAACGCAGGTGCAGGGGCGATACTTTATAGTTGGAGAAAAAGAGGATTTTTTTATGGCCTATCCGTCCTGCGTGGTTTCCCCGGAGTTGCGACAAGGGGAGGTGGATGAACTTTTGCTCCGTTTCACCTGTTATGTGGCGGTTTGCTGCACTGTATATGGGGCCAGCTATGAAAGCGTGACAACGGAACACTATTTTAGCCTTGTGTCACAGCTCCGCCCTGATATGGTGAAGAAACTGAAAAACAATGGGACCGGCAACCTGCCCAAAGACATCCAGCGCCGCAAAACGGAGCATCTCACCGCTTCGGCCAACGACGCCTTCGCCACCATCCGCATCACCGCCAAGGACAACACGCTGGAGTGCTATGGGGAGGCGCTGGACTATCTGTGCGAGGTGCTGGAACAGACAGAGTTCCCCCGCAGTTATTCGGTGGAATTCCGGGGACCAGAGAAGATTTACCTACCCATTCAGGGGCTTCCCAAGAAGGGGATCAACCAGCTATTTGCCCGAGCAGTGCAGTACCCAGAATTGCACACAAGCATAGAGCGGTATGCGCGGCTGGCCATGAGGGAATTTGAGTGGTATAACAATCTGTCCGATGAGCAATGCGCCATGCCGGGAACCTTTGCCGTGTTCGCCTTGGGGTTGGAGGGGCCTGCGTGGTGGCCGCTGGTGTGCGACTATCTCGACCTGTGTGATGATGAACACTCCTCTTTGCAGGAGAAATTTCTTCATGCGCTGTTTAAAAAGTACTGCTTTACCGATCGGTCAATGCCAGTGCTGTTCCACGGTGTCCAATCCATGCAGGAGCTGAAACCCGCTAAGGAGTTTCGCGCCCTGATCGCCAATGAGGGGAGCCTGGACGCCCTGTTGGATGCCAAAGCTCATCTGGAGGATTATCTGCCAGCGAAAGAAAAACGGGATAAAAAAGCATGGGACTATCTCTGGCAAGGGGTGCTTTGGGCCATCTGGGGGAAGGCTGCGGAGAACGGCGGCAGTAAGGTCATTAAGACGGCCCCGGAGAAATGGAAGGAGAGGTATACAGAGATTTTTCAACCCATCGCAAATAAGAAATGATGTGTGTTTAGGCGAAAGGGGATTTTTATGGGTTATGACGTGAGTTTTCATCCTATTTCTCAAAGTGAAATGGACGAGTGGTACTTTACGCCACTGAATTGGGTCAAGTTGGGTCAGGAAGAAAAGGTTCTGAAACTGGCCAATAGGTACGGTATGGAGCCGTTCTATGCCCAAAAGTATTTCGATACACTGCGGGTGGGCGCTGATACCGGAGAGGATGAATTGTTCGACAAGAGCCATGGGTTTTATCTTGCTGTGATTCAGGGCTTTTTTCGCACCTACTACTATACCAGGGGGAGTGCCTTTTCTTTCTTAGCAGAGCAGAAACCGGAATATGGGCGGTACTTTACTCCCTGGGAACAACTCACTCCTTACTCCTTCCCAAATCCGGCAGAAAACCGGATTGTGGAGAATTATTGCTCCGGGGTATACCTATCCTCAGAGCAGGTGGCGCAACTTCTCCGGAACATGGAGGAAAACCCGCAGGTCCACGCGGATTTGGAATCGCTGTGGAGCTGTGGACAACTTGCGGTTTTGAAAAAGGCACTGACGGTAGCGCGGAAGCTGGGATGCGGTCTGTTAGAGGCCACCGAGGTAGTAGAGCCAAATCCCATCCGACCCAATGAGAGTGAGAGTTATTCCAATCTGTATCATTGCGACCGAGACGGCATTTTTCTCTACATCGACACCGTAGTACAACAGATCAAAGATGCAATGGCTATCAATGACCAAGAAAGCAAATGGCAGTAGTGTGCAGGGAAAGGACATCACAGGGGATAAGAGAAGAATTATTGCTATTGTGGAAGGCGGACAGAGTACGGCGTCGATTTTACGACGCATCACAGAAACTGGAGGGCCATTTTCCACTGTCATGGCTGCAGAGAAGACAAGGCGCTGTCGCTGGATTTCTGGCAGAGGCTAGTTGACTAGCTGGACAAGTTAAACCGGGGGCCGATGGAGATCTTACAGAAAGAACTGCCCGCGGAAGGCTTCTCGATCTGCCTTTTCACCGATGTGATGTTGGATAAGGACGGGAAGTACGGGGCCTTGGCCCTAAGAAATGATGTAGGGGAGATCTATCTGCCTGGTGGCCCTTAACGAGCAATGAAAGCCAAACCCCGAAGTCATCTGCGAAACCTATTGACCCTTGTTCGATGCTTTGAGAGAGGAAGTAAGAGGCGGACGGTGGGCGAATTCTTTCCTGCTGGGTGTAATGCTGATTGTAGTAAACATCAGGGCCTTGCGGTGAATCTGTAAAGGGGTATGGGACACCTTTTGGTGAATTCACACTTGGAATGAGGGACACTGATCCCTCAGGAAGGTCCGGATTCCATCCACGGCTGGTCTGAAATGATTGCAGACACAGAGATTGGATTTTAATTATTTTGAATACATAAGAACTTTCGTCAGTGAATTTGGGTTTTATTCGTTCTATCATTTGATACTGACGAGAATATCTTTCAAAAGCGGAAAAACAAGTTGTAAAGAACTCTGAGGAATTTGGATTGCAGTATGCTCCATCCTAAATGGAGGAACTTTCAATAGCTATTTTATGATGGAATAGAATGGAGCCTGCACTTTCAGGTTTGTCCCTTTCCCGCAGGGGGACTGTTGGGGCATATCGTTGCGTTTTTGGGAGATACCCCTGTGCATGTAGATTATTTGTCAGAAGCGGAAGAAATAGAAGGACAATTTGTATAAGGAGGCCAAACAATGTCAGACTTTGCGCAGATCACAGCGGATGCGCTGGATATTCTGAAATATGACGGAGCCGTACAGGACACCCTGGCGGAGCTTCGTGAAAAATGGGGAGTGAAAATCCCGGCACTGCTGGATGAGCGGTTTGAAACGGTTGGCGTCCAATATATGAAGCTCTCCCACGAACAGGGCGTAGCCGCTCTGGGGCAGGAGCTCTCCACCTTCGGCTGGGCGCTCTATGACCTGGACGGGGAGGACATTTACCTCTTTGTCTTGATCCCCGAAGCAGAGCGGGAGGAGTTTGAGGCGTTTTGCAAACAGAGGGGACAGTATTGCCGACTGATGAAGCAGCCCCGGCGCAAGTGGGGGGACCATGCCAAGGAGCAGGACCCCGGCGCGGTCATGCCCTGTGAGGAATACATCCTGGAAGACGAATATGACTATTTCTTCAACTCCCTGGCGGGGGACTTTGCAGCTGGAGATGTGGAAACCGCAAATAGAGAGAACTGGCTGAACGGCTGCATAGCCGACCTTCGCCGCCGCCCGCCCCAGGTGACCCGGGCCAGAAGCCTGCCAGCTCTGTGCAGTCTCTCCTATTCCCCGGAGTTGGGCGTCTACGGCGCGGCCAGGAGCGGCGGCAGTGACATTGGACGGGCTTTGGTGGGGAAAAATCCGGCCAACCTGAACTGGTTTGAACCATCTCCCATTGCCTATGACGGCCCGCCCAGGTCTCTCCGGTGGATTCGGAAATTCCCTCTGGGTGGGGGACCCCCATAATGCCACCCGGATCGAACTGACCGATCGGGGCACCCGGAAGGACGTACAGAACTGGAGGCTGCCCAAGGACGATTGGAGCGGCAAGTACCACTGTGGTATTGTAGCGGATGGTCTGGGCCGGGTGTACTTCTCCAACCAGTGGTATAAAGGAACCGTTTACCGTTGGGAGAATGGTCAGGTGACAGAGCATCCTTTCCGTCTGGACGGATACGACCATCTTTCAGAAGCAGTCCCCGTCCCCGGCACGGGATGTATCTATATGATCCACGGGGTCAGCGGCAAAGGGCGGATCGAGGAATGTCTGCTGGAACTGGATATGGACACCGGGCGCTGCCGTATTGCCGCCTTGCCTGGAATGGGCGAGAATCTGAAGCTGCGCTGGTTTACCGAGAACTGGCTATTGGTACAGGGGAACGGGGAAATCCTATCCGATGACTTTGCCCAGCTCATCAACATGACCACGCGGGAGGTACTCCGCATTCGTCCGGGAATGTTCGGCGGCGAAAAAATGCAGCACATCGGAATGCTTACCGACGGTACCGTAGTCATTGTTACCCGGCGTGATCGAGTAGGGCCGGTGTTCCACTACCCCACCGACTTCTGGGGATTTTTGCGGACGGCGAATAAGCCCCGCAAGATGGAACCCTGGCAGGAGTACCGGGAGGTGTACCCAGATCTGCCCTTCTTTTTGCCGGGAGAGGAGTCAGAATCGCCGCAGGAGAGATGTGATGACAGATCCGGTGCAGGACACCCGCTACTCCGTCCCCAGTTCGATCAGCTCTCTCAAGAGGAAAAACGGACGCTGATGGAACGGCTGGCAGAGCGATATGACTTAAAATTTTTACGCCTGGAACTCTTTGACCGCTGGGGTCAGTGTTGCACTACCGGTGTTTTTGAACGGGATGGCCGGGAGTTCATCTTCGTCCCCGGCGATACCGTCACCCTGGGCTGGGAACAGTTTGCTGTGGGGCTAAATCGAGAGGGGCAGGAGGAACTGAACTACATTTTCCAAGAGATCGAGTATGACGGTTCCCCGGAGCACTTTTTCCGAAAGGGAATGGCCCCAGTGCGGCAGGCAGCCATCGGCCCCATGCTGGTGGGCAGAGAATTGGAGGAGATCGGCTGGGAACCGGTGAATCTGGATGATCCACGGCTTCGCCCGGAGTGGCTGGAATCCTTTCGGGAATTTGCCGCCACCGGTCGGGACAGTCTTACGCTGGTGGGTCACGCCCGCTTTGAACGGAAAGAGGATATGTGGCAGGCATGGCTCTCCCATTCGGTGACCTATTCCCGCCTGCGGGAATGGCTTCGGCAGCAGGATTTCTCCCTGCCTACAGTGGATGAGTGGGCTTACCTCTGCGGCGGTGGATGCCGCACCCTGTTCCCTTGGGGTGATGGGTTGGACGGCGCTATGCACATCCACCATTTTGAAGAACAGGGCGGTGACGGCCCCTATGACATGGAAGAACCCAACTTCTTTGGCCTGTCCATCGGTTACGACCCCTATATGAGGGAGGTGGTGGAGGCTACGCTTTAACCACCTGTGGCGGGGACGGCGGATGTAATATCTGTGGCGGCATGGGGCCACTGTTGGGATATCTGCCCTGTTCCCCTCACGCCAAGCCGGAGGTGCGGGAGGACGAGAAACTTAACAATGACTATGACTTCTTTCGGCCCATCATCCGGGTGGCGTTGGAAAACGGTTCGGAGCAGAAAGGAGAAAACGAGATGCCAACAACAGAATGGTTGAAACAATATGAAGCAATCAAGGACAGATTGTCCTGCAAGATCGACCTGGATGCCTATTTCACAGAAAAGGTCATTGGGAATAGGATGGTGGATGTGCTGGAAATGGGCACAGTCCGCTTCCCTACGGGGATGGTCTTTGCGTGCGACCCGCTGGTGGAACTGGAGGACGCCAGGCCCTATCTCCAGACCATTCCCGCCGGGAACTACCCGTTACAGATCTGCGTGGTCCCAAGCGAGAAGTACGGAGACCGTTATGCCTGCGTCAAGGTAGTGGTTAGCGGCCAAAAGCCGATCCAGTACGAGCTGGGCATGGTGGGCAATGAAGATCTGGATGGGAAACTGGAGGACGGTGATTTTTTCGGCTTCGGTGTGGACGCCGGTATGGGCTGTATTGCGGACATCCGGACGCAGGAAGCCTTCAAAGCCTACTGGGCCAAACGTCTAGATGAGGATGAGGACATCGACCCCTACAATGATTTGTTCTGTGACTTGCTGGAGGAGAACGCTAAAACACATCCCAAGTACCAGAGCGCGGGCGGCGACTGGCTCAACTGGACAGTGCCGGAAACAGACTGCCGGCCTCCCCATTTTTGCCTCCGGCTGGGGCGATGGAGTCTACCCGGTATATTTCGGCTATGATGCCCAAGGCGAGGTCTGCGGAGTGTATATCCATTTTATTGATATTGCAGAGAGTTATGATGCGTGATGGAGAGGAATAAACAAAATGAAAGCATTTGATTCTAATTACCAGCTTCTGGATGAGATGTACGAGGACGAATATTTCCCCGATTTTTTGGTGGACAAGGTAAAAAACGAGCTTCAAAAGGTCATCGACCTATTGGAGAATGGCGAGACGGATACCGAGGCCGTGCAGGAAAAGTTGGACGAAGTGGTCTGCGCCATCAACGACTTGCAGGATGAGTTCGACGAGAACGACAGCGAAATCGAGACCGTGGCCCGGGACTGCATCGGGGAAACAGTGGCTTATATTCTGGAGCGGTTCGGCATCCCGATCGATATAGAGGAGGCTATCCGGGAGAGGGATTGGTAAAGGAGGTACAGCAATGACAGAATGGCCGAAACGGGCACGGACAGCGGACTGGAAAAGGGTATCCTGATCCTGAACGGGGAGAAACAATTTGAGATCCCGGAACTGACCATGGAGATCATGGAGCGCTTGGCCAGATATACCCTGGTGGGCTTTCATGTGAAGGGATACCCGGTGACGGATGAGTTGCTTGCCCCACTTGTGGGGCTCAAGAATATAGTTAACTTCAGCGTGGAGAATAGGGCGCTCACCGATGCTTGTTTTCCCATCTTTGCCACCATGCCCAAGTTGCGTTACCTGCTGCTGGACGGCAATACCGCCATCAATGGCAGCGGCCTGTCCGCCCTGCGGGATTGCAAGATCGACCTCCTGGCCCTGAACCACACCGGGCTGGATGATGACGGCCTTCTCCAGGCGGCCTCCATCCCCAAGCTTACCCACATCCAGATCGACTACACTGCAATTACCTATGAAGGTCTGCTGGCTATCGCCAGCAACAGCCGGATCGAACCCATCGTCCATGAGCAATTTACCAGGGAACAGATGGAATATTTCTCCCAGATACAGCGGGAGAAGGCCAAAAGGCCCACCGTTCTAGACGAGCAGGCGGCGAAGGAATGCCGCAGAGTCCTGTCTGCTTTCTTTGAGAAAATGACTGTATGGGAACAATATGCAGAGCAAGCCGAGTTTGAGGATGACCAGGTCATGCCCCACTTACTGGTGATCTGGAAAACCTATGTGAGTGAAAAGCCCCGTCCGGGTTACCGTCCTCTAAGCCTCTCATATAGCCTACATGGGACTTACAGCAGAGAGAAATTTGTTGATGCAGAACAGATCACCCGGAATAAACTTTACATCTACACCAGAGAGGAAGATACAGGCTTTGAGCGCCGCTTTTTGATGAAGCGGACGGACAACGACTGGAAGATCGATACAGTGCAGATGCGTCTGGACGGCTGGCAGCGGGTAGGATTATAAAATAGCAGGATTGATGAAAGGGAGTGTATGGGTGTATGCGCCGAATGGTCGATGAGCCTTATTTTACTCATAGTGCCTACAGCGCCCTCACCACCGGCATTCAGGTGAAATGCTCCAAATGTCACGGTACTGGGATCGTAACTGCGGATAAGGACTATGCCTATTTCCGCTGCTACAACTGCGGCCATCAGGAAACCCGCGAGCGAACGATTTACCGCTATGATGTCCATAACCAATGCAGGAACTGCGGCCGGTATTACCGGATGGATATAAAAGATGAGGCAAAGCAGCACTTTCCGGTGCTCCATGTGGCCTGCCCCCACTGTGGGACCATGATGCCGGGCAAAGTACATAAAACAGCGGAAGCATACGCCTATATCGCTGAGATCAAGGACGGGAAGGAACCCTATTTCGGTCTGGAGCTGTGGTTCCTGACCTCCTTTCAGGGGAAACCGGTCTGGGCACTCAACCGAGAACATCTTGCCTATCTGATCGGCTATCTCAGCGCCGATTTGAGAGAAAAACCGTTCAGCATCCCAAGGAAAACTCAGACTGATCACCTCCCGACCTTCATGAAAACCTCAAAGAACCGAAAGCGGATTGTGAAGTTGCTGAAGAAAATGCAGGAGAGATGAGGATGGAATAGAAAGTAATTTACAACGGCCAAGTTCTTACCCTTACACGGTTTTGGGCGATGGGAGAGCCCTGGCTGTGGATTACGGACCCCAGCAAATCGGAAGACCTAAAATGGAGTTTGTGGGCGGACATTCGGACGAATACGGCATCTTTCTGAAAAACCTGACCGAAACAGAACTGGCGCAGATCATTTCCCTGAAAGGCGCGCTGCTGGATATTAGGAAAGAACTGCGCCAAATCTGACAAGCAAGGACAAAGTACCATAGCATTACAAAATAAGGACGCCATGCCTTCCCCCTGGCTGGCGCACCGGTAGATCGAGCGATGCTCCATCGGCTGGCGCATGGGCTATGGGGAGGATTTCGTAGTTCGGTTCAGCGATTGTCTGGATACCCTCTCACGCAGGAAGAACGGGCGGAATACCGCGCACTGTTCCCAGAGCCGGGACCCTGGAAGGGATGGTGGGACAATGAGGACACCGACAAGGCACTGGATATGGAGAGTTCTGTGTGGATGTTGGGCAGCCGGAGGGTTAGGTACACCGGACAGTGATTTCAACAGAAGTTTGCCGCCGAGCGAAAGCAGGAGCAGTGCCTGTTCTGGGGCCATCAGTTCTCTCAGTACGGCAGTATGATAAAGAGTTCCCTTAGCAAGCGGTGAATGGTGGACTTCTATGTCGAAGTTGGCGCCTATCTCTGCATGGAGCAGTACACATGATAGCCTGCAAAGTGGAGTTGTTTGGCGATCAGGGAATACGGGGGCAAAGCCTAAAATGTAGCGCCCCCAAGTAGATCAAAACCCTGGGCTGCAAAATGGGGGCTTTGACCAGGCGGTGTGATATTGTGATATAAGGTTCAAATACTCCGTCGTACTCAACGGAAACTGGTGTGAATTCAGCCAGAAACGTTCGCCTCGGGAGTTCCCCTGCCCTCAACCGGGCACAGTGTGCGGGTAGAGGCCAACCCTTACAATAACATCTGAGGCATCCGCCTATCGGCCAGTTCACCGGAGGCCCGGGGCCCGCAGAAGTGTCGGAGACAAAACCTTCTGAACTTTGCGCTGATGGAGGTGCGGGATGAGCTGCTCCGGGTGGCACAAAATCAAATGCTGTGCGACTGGAATACAGAGGTGTGAACCTTATGAATAAACAACATTGACGATAACAAAGGAGTGCGGAAACACTCCGTGAAAAACGATATGATAGAACAACCACAATAGATAAAGGAGGTATCATCTATGAGTTTGCTGGAACAATGCCAGAGGTGGAATGAAAACGACGAATTTCAGAAAATCATCGATGCGTTGGAGGACATCCCTGCCGGGGAGCGTACACCCGAAATGGACAGTGAGCTGGCCAGGGCATATAGCAATTTGGCAGAACTGGGGGATCGGGAGCTGTTCCAGAAGTCTATTGATCTGCTGGAACGCCACGAAGAATATTTTGAGGGCGACCACTGCTGGAATTTCCGCATGGGCTATGCCTATTACTATTTAGACCAGGAGGGTTCTGCGCTGCGGTATTTTGAACAGGCGCTGGCGGCTCGTCCCGGCGACGAGGACACCCAGACATTCATCGACGATTGCCGCCGCCGGCTGGCCCTGCCCCAGTTTGAGAAGGACTTCCGGCAGAGGACGGAGGAAGCTTGGGCTGCTTTTGCTGGGATTGAAGCAGAGCTGCGCCATATAATGGACACCGACGAAATGCGGGAGCGGGGCGAGGAGCTGATGGCAAAGTGCAGCGGTGCGCTGGAGATGGCTTTCTCTTCCCCTGCCTTTGAGTTGGGTTTCAACGGGGAAAAGTATGAACTGATCCTCACTGCCGAGGGACACAGGGCTGGACTGTTCCCCCTCACTTACTTCCAGCGTCATGCACCGGCATCTGTGCTGGAGCACTGGAACATCCTAGTGGGGCGCCAAACGTCTGAGGGATTCTATCTCCGGGCGGGGGAAACAGAGATACGGCCGGAGGATGTGCAGGTCTGGATAGAGAAGAAGGAGGACCGGATCTCCCTGACCTTGTACTGCGAAAAGCTGCAGCCTCTTATGAAGGATGATGCAGAAAAAGCATGGTGGCTGGTCTACACGCTCACCGATCAGGTTTTGGGAGAGGTGTCCTCCATTGCGCTCATCAACAACTTAGAGGTTGTGGAGCAGCCCCAAGAGGGGGCGTCCGTCCTGCTGTCCTCTCTACCTAAAACCCTCCGGGATATGGAATACACCCTTTGGGACGATGCCCAGGAATACCTGGACAATAGCTATATTGGCTATGAGCTGAAGCCGGTAGAGGACCCGGATGCCGACTGGCGGCTGGACATCTACACTGGTTCCGCTCGGTTACCGGTTCTCATTAACGAGTACATGAGCGCCGAGAGCAGCACCATGGATGACTACCAAAGGGACGGCATCGTAGCAGGCTTCTTGTGTTACCCCCTGGCTGGTTTTAAAGGAGAAAAGCGGGCAGAGCAGATCTTGCAGTTCCGGGATACCCTACAAGAAGCCATTCAGGAACATGCCGGAGATGATGCGGTCACCTTTCTGGGCGGGGCCACTGGTCTGTATTACGGGTATCTGGACTTCATCGCCTGGGATCTGCCTGCTGTGCTGGACGCGGCCAAGGAATTTTTTGCCGGCACCGAACTGACCTGGGGCGGCTTCCATGTGTTCCGCCGGGATGTGGGGGCGGTCCGCCTGTGGGAACAGGAGGGAGAACCGGAAGTAGACCCGGAGACCGGTTCCCTGCTGTCGGCGGAGGATATTGAAACGCTGAGGTCCTTTGACGAAGGTATATCGGGCTATTTTGGGAAAATGCTCCAATGGCTGGACAACTTTATCGAGCAGGGCGTGCAGGAGAAGAAATTTACCCAAAGGCAGGCCCAGCAGGATCTCCAAATCGCCCTATGGTACTCCTTCGCCTGCAACAATCTGGATGTGTACCGGTACTACTACAAGGCAGCCCAATGGATGAAGGATTCGGAGAAAAACGCAAAGGGCTGTGCCATGTGGTACTACCGCTACTCGGTAGCCCTGATGTACTGCAGTCAGTTGGAAGAAGCGTTGGACTACGCGGAGCGGGGTATCCGGGAAGAGCCGGACTACCCATGGATCTGGCTGCAAGTGGGAAAGTTGCGGGCGCATTTTGGTGATAAAGCAGGTGCTTTAGAGGCAGTGGCCCACGGCCTTGCACTGGAACCCGGTGATTATGAGTTCCTGACCTTGAAAAAAGAGATCGAGGACGGAGCACCACTGGAACAGATGGAGTACCACTGGATCAATCCCGATGCGGACCAAATCCTCCAACAGGGATTGGACGAGGACGCCGACGATAAACAGCGCTCCATCTCCTGTATTACAGTGAATGAAGAAGGGCTGGAGCGTTTTTGGAATATCTTTGGCCCGAAACCGGAACAGTACACTCCTAATGCACCTTTCACCCAGTTTCCCTATGCGGTGGGTGGTCATACCTTTGACCTCATGTTCCAAATGAACGAGGCCGGGATGTCCAAGCTGTATACGGATTGGCTGGAACAGCTGAAGGGCTGGCTTCAGGATGGGCGGTGGCTGGAACGGAACCACCCGGACGGCAGAGCAGCAAAGTTAGACACCGTGCTGGTGGGGTTGGACTACCACATCGGCCTGCTCTATCAAATAACCGATAATGGACAGTACTTCCAGATCTTCCTGAACCCGGACGGAACGGAAAAGGAGGGGGCTTTCTGGTCCTCGGAGGAGGGTGGAGAACCGGAGCTTTATACCGGAGATGAGATGTCTGCGGTGGAACAGCATATCGAAAGATACTTTGGAGAGTTCGACAATGTGTTCCATGAGCTGGTTTCACCGGACATCCATGTGGACATCTGTATTGTGCCTCCCAAAGATACGCGGGACTATTACACCTTGGTAACCATGGGAATGGGCGCTCACCGGATGAAGATACCAGAAGAGCTCTCCGCCAGCCATCTAGAGCGTGCGGAATTGGCGATTTGTTTGCCAAAAGATTGGAGGCTGGGGGAAGAGGATGAATGCTGGTATTGGCCGATCCGGCTGTTAAAGCAATTGGCTCGTTTACCGATGACCTATGATACGTGGTTAGGCTGGGGACATACTGTGGATAATCAAGAACCATATGCGGCGAATACGGAATTACAAGGCGTTATACTGATTGATCCTCAAAATGTGGAGGATGGAGCGGAGAAAGCGGTACTTCCCAATGGGGATGCTGTCCATTTTTATCAAGTGATTCCACTTTATGCAGAAGAGATGGAATATAAAACATCGCACGATGCAGATGCACTGCTTGACGAGATGGAGGGAATCAGCTTTTTGGTAGATACTGAACGCCCGAATGTTTGTAAACCCCGATGAGGAGATTCTGGAACAAATGATGGATGATGCAGCTTGGCACTTGGAAAGTATTCGGGAGAAGCAATTACAGGTGGATGAACGAACATCCTATAACCATTTGGCAATTTATCTGCGTTGGTGTATCGAACACAGCCGAATGAGCAAGGAATTTTTGCACCGGTATTCTGCTGTAGTGGAGAAAATCCAAAAGAGTCCCTGGGACGTAGATTTGCGAGAATTTGTGCGTGATGAGCTCCACGGCCTGTTGCTGTACCCCTACTTTGATGAGATAGGCTGTGCGTTTACACGGCATTATTATGGCGATGGCAGTAAACCGTATTTCCCATCGGATATTGATTCTTATGCGATGGAATATTTTGGAGAGAAGCGTTATCCTTCGAACGGATTTCAGGATGAGGCTTATCTGTTTGTCCCTTTTAACGAGGACTATTACCAGGCAATTTCCAAAGTCATCGAGCATCGCTGGGAAGAATGGCAGTTGGAATCCGCTAAAACAAGGAAAAGGGAATCGACCCTTCCGTCTCTTGCGGAAGGGATGATGGATTATTTGCATTGTCCTTGTTTGTATTTACCGCCCATGAAGAGTGACACCTCCATCGAACTTGCATATCAGGATGCTTGTAAGCGTGGCCAGCAAGAAGGTTTTGTGCCCATGTTGGTGGCCGTAGATCGACACCCTGTGGGAGTGTTTACTCCTAAATTCTGAGGGGTATTGTGATGGAGCAGATGATGTTTTTGATAAGGAAGAGGAGGCAAAGTACCGACAGACCGCACTTACAGACTCGATGTTGGATGGAAAGGCCGTACTGGAGCGCAAAGAAGAGGCGCAGGACGATGACTTGGACTGGAGCGGAGAGATTCTCGGGGAAATGGCGAACGGAGAGGCAAATGATGAATTTTTAGGCTATTGGGACTATCCTACAGAACGGACATTGCCGCTGCTTTTGGTTGAAATCCCGGTAAAGAATCCGTGGGAAGTATTTGCTTACCTTCCCTTTGGTGGATGGAATGAGTGTCCAGATACGCCGGAATTGATGGCAGTTACAAAATATTGGTTTGAACAGTATGGAGCAAGACCAGCAGTGATTACACACGATGCCTTGGAACTTACCGTTCCAGCTCCGGTTCCGAAAGAACGGGTCATGGAGTTGGCGCAGGAACAGTATGCCTTTTGTCCAGATGTGGTAGATCAAGGACCGCCGGATACAACCGTCGGAATGTTGGCGGGGACAGCTTACGTCAGTCTCGCGCTTGGTACTTTTGGTGGGATTGAGGACGATTGATTCTGTGACAGTATGCTTGGGGCCTTTAAAAAAGCAAGGGCTTATGGGGAATTTTGAATAGAAACAGGCTAGGAAAAATAGGTACAAAGCGAACAACCGGTAAGGTTACGATTGACACGAGTAACCTTACGATCGTTCTCGTTTTAAAACCATTTATGCTGGAATAGAGTCCATAATTTTAGAATTCTTTACGCATGTAGATTGCCTTGGAAATAAAATAGGATGGAAAGAAAAGTAGGATTCCCAGGATGGAGAGATTTACAAAGATAAGGCCGGCCTCTGTGTCGCTCATCGAAACAGTAGGGAATTGTTCTTTCATGAGAGCTGCAAAGCAGATTGGTACAAAAATTAAAATCATCAAAACGACACGGGCCCGTTCCGCGCCGAATCGATATGCCAAAGGCAATAGGAAGGCATTCATACAACAAGCAGCTCCAACCGAGGCCAACAAGGTAAAGGTAACCTCCAGGGACCAAACGTTCCCCCGTAACATCAGCGCAATTCCAGCGACAATGACTGAGAAGGTGGCCCCCATCAGGATTAAAACCATAGAGGTGCAATACTTTGATAGCACCATTCGCCGCTTGGCCATGGGAGTGCTCAAAGCGAAGGCGTCCCGTTTTGCAGAGTCATCTAGGATAAAGGTGCTGAGGATCATCATCGCAAATACAATGGGAATCATTGCCATGCCGGCGGCAATCCCCATCATGGTGCTGAAGAGAACCACAAGAAAGGCTAAGATTAAAATGGTTGAACCCATACTTCTTTTAATAAGGACCAAGTCCTTGCAGATCAACCCAGTAATTTTTCTTCTCCCTTCACATAGAATAACATGATTTCTTCCAGGGTGGCGTTGTCGATCAAGAGTTCCGGATATAACCGGCGAATCATTGCTTTGTTGTTGACCAATGCTTCACAACCAAAGGGCCCTACACGCCGCTTGACGATCCACTTGGGATCAATATGTTGAAGATCCTTAGAAGTACATTTTACGATTCCATGGCGGTCCAAAAGATCGTCCTTAATTCCGCTAAATATCAGGGTTCCCCTGTGTAAAAAGGTGATATAGTCCGCGATTTTTTCCAAATCGCCTGTTATGTGGGAAGACATGAGAATGGTGTGTTCTTCATCTTGGATGAAATCAAAAAAATGGATAGAATTTCGTCGCGCACAATGGGGTCAAGACCGCTGGTCGGCTCATCTAATAGGAGCAGTTTGGGATGGTGGGCCAGTGCCGCAGCGATCGACAGCTTGACTTTCATTCCACGGGAATAGGTTTTGACCGGTTTGTTTACAGGCAGCTGGAACTGTCTGAGATACTGCTGAAACAGATTGTCGTCCCATTTCTGATAGAGATTTCGCATGATTTTTGCAATATCCGTTGGAGTAAAAATCTCATGAAAATGATTTTCATCAAAGACCACGCCAATTTGTTGCTTTATGGCTTCCTCATCACGAATGTTATCCAGGTCAAAAAGCTTTACACTTCCCTCATCCCGGCGGATCAAATTGAGGATTAACTTGATTGCTGTTGTTTTTCCAGCTCCATTTTCTCCGATTAACCCCATGACACTTCCATATGGAAGTTGAAGATTTAAATGGTCCAGACAAAACGAGCTGTTGTCGTAACGCTTTGTCAGATTTTGAATCTCTAAACATACTTTTTCCATAGATCCGGTTCAGTCCTCTCCATATAAGATCGAAAGCGATTCTTGTAGCTCTTCCAAGGTAATACCATATGCTTTGGCGGATTCGACAGCTTTCCCGAGGGAATCCTCCACAATACGGCGCTGCTGCTCTCGGAGGAGTTCCGCATTTTTAACAGCGACAAAACTTCCTTTCCCTACCACCGTGTACAGAAATCCCTCACGTTCCAGCTCTTCGTAAGCACGCTTGGTTGTAATTACACTGATACGCAGCTCCTTTGCAAGCAGGCGCATGGAGGGAAGAGCTTCTCCATCCTGCAATACACCGTTCAAAATTAAATTTTTGATCTGTGTGACCAGTTGTTCGTAGATGGGAATGCCGCTGGAATTGCTGATATGGATGTCCACCCAATCCCTTCTTCCGTGTTATATTGTATATGTACTATATATACAATATAACACAGAACCAGCTTTGTCAATAGATTTGTGTGATTTCTCTTTTTTCCAACAGGAATGGATAAAATACTTCCCAAAATCGGTTTTTTGGTATATAATAAGAACATAATTTCTATTCATCAGGAAAAGGAGAAGTTGCTATGCTTACACAGGAAAGAGTTTTGGAGATTTTGAAAGAAGCTGGTGTTTTGCTGGAGGGCCATTTCCGCCTGACTTCTGGTCGCCACAGCAATAAGTATTTGCAGTGTGCAAAAATTTTTCGTAATACAAAATACAGTGAGGAACTCTGTGGTGCATTGGCCGAGCAGTATCAGAACGATGGGGTTGAGGTCGTGATCGGTCCGGCCATGGGAGCGGTCCAAATGGCTTATGAAGTGAGCCGTCCCCTGAAGTGTGAAAATTTCTTTACGGAGCGCGACGAAGAGGGCAAAATGACATTGCGCCGCGGTTTTGTCGTAACCCCGGGGATGAAGGTGCTGATTGTAGAAGACGTTGTGACCACTGGCGGTTCTGTGCGCGAAGTGATCGACCTGGTGAAAGAGGCTGGCGGTGTTGTCGTTGGTGTAGGATCGATTGTGGACCGCACCGGCGGAAAGATCGACTTTGGAGTGCCGTTTAAGTCGGTGATTTCTATGGAAGTGGAATCTTGGGAGCCGCAGGACTGCCCCTTGTGTAAGGCAGGAGCCGGAGAGCCGGTCAAGCCTGGTAGCCGGAAAGTTTAATGGCTTACACAGCCGGCTGGATGAACGAGCTGGCTTATAACCGATAGGGAACCCGAAAGGCACCTTTTGCATCGGCAGTCCGCGCTTGTTTACAATGGATAGCAACGGGCTTTTATGGGACAGTACCTAGGAACGTTCGAATGAGAGGCAGAAAAGAGGGCAATATATGGAAGCAGAGAAGCAGCGGAAAAGAGAATCTCAGAAAGGTGCCGGGAATATCCACGACGGGCATCGGGACCGGATGCGGAAACGGTTTCTCAAGTCGGGCTTTGACGCTTTTGCCCCTCATGAAAAGGTGGAATTTTTGCTCTTTGCTTGTAAAACGCGGGGAGATACCAATCCCTTAGCCCACGAATTAATCCGGCGATTCGGCTCTTTTTCGGGTGTGCTGGATGCGCCTTATGAAGAACTGCTCGACATCCCGGGAATGGGACCGGTTGCCGCAGCATTTTTCAAGATGTTGCCACAGGCATTCCGCTGTTATGAGATGGATCGGGAGTCCAACCGTGCCCGTATGTACGATTATCGGGAGATGGCGCGTTATCTGATGAAGCAGTATGTAGGCTTGTCCTGTGAAGTAGTCGTTTTGATGCTGTTGGACAGCTCAAACCGAATCTTGTACTGTGATATTGTCAGTGAAGGAACTGCAGTGACCGCCAACATTTATGTGCAAAAGATCGTTGGACTGGCGGCACGGTATCAGGCTGTCTATGCTGTGTTGTCACATAATCATCCGAGTGGGAGCGCTCTGCCGAGTCCTCAGGATCTCAGTATTACTTCGCGCATTTTTGATGCGTTGCGGGAGATTGACGTTCTGTTGATCGACCATATTATTGTGGCGGGAAGAAATTTCACTTCCCTAAAAGAAAGCGGACTTATGCCCCATATTTTCACAGACGAAAGACAGCCGCGTGTTTCACTTCGGGCTGCGGATAGCGCGGGACCGGAAGAACACAGCGCCAATACCAAATAGGAGCTGAAATATGGATTTTAAATTGGTTTCGAAATATCAGCCGACGGGCGATCAGCCGAAGGCGATTGACCAATTGGTGGAGGGACTTCTGCAAGGGGACAAGGAACAGACTCTGCTGGGTGTAACCGGTTCCGGGAAGACCTTTACAATGGCCAATGTAATTGAACGGGTCAATCGGCCTACGCTAGTGCTGGCACATAACAAGACGCTTGCCGCGCAGCTATGTTCGGAGTTCCGAGAGTTTTTTCCGGAGAATGCGGTTGAATATTTTGTCTCCTATTACGACTATTATCAACCGGAAGCGTATATCGCAACAACGGATACTTATATTGAAAAGGATTCGGCGATCAATGATGAGATTGACAAGTTGCGTCATTCTGCAACATCCGCTCTTTCAGAGCGCAGAGATGTCATCATTGTGGCCAGTGTATCCTGCATTTATAGCTTAGGCGACCCAATCGATTACCGTACAATGGTGATTTCTCTTCGGCCGGGAATGCAGAAGAGCCGGGATGACCTTCTTCGCAAGTTGGTGGAGATCCAATATGAGCGCAACGACATCAATTTCATTCGCAACAAGTTTCGTGTGCGGGGGGATGTCGTGGAGATTTTCCCAGCACAATCGAACGATACGGTCATTCGTGTGGAATTTTTTGGGGATGAAATCGACCGGATTAGTGAGATCAACGCGTTAACGGGGGAATTTAAAGCGGAACTTAAGCATGTCGCAATCTATCCTGCGTCGCACTACATTGTGCCGCGGGAAAAAATGCAGCGCGCGATCAAAGAAATTGAAGCGGAGATGGAGCAGCGGGTAAAGCTTTTTGAAGCGGATGGAAAACTGATTGAAGCCCAGCGTATCCGAGAGCGTACCCAGTATGATATGGAAATGCTTTCCGAGATCGGCTTCTGTAAAGGGATTGAGAACTATTCCCGTGTGTTGTCCGGGCGTGCGCCAGGAAGCCAGCCGTGTACTCTGTTGGATTACTTCCCCGAAGATTTTCTTCTTTTTGTGGATGAATCCCATGTCACTTTGCCGCAGGTGCGCTCTATGTACGCTGGAGACCGGGCAAGGAAGCAATCCTTGATCGATTTTGGATTCCGTTTACCTTCTGCCTATGACAACCGTCCCCTGAATTTTGACGAGTTTTACGCCCATGTGAACCAAGCAATTTTTGTTAGTGCTACACCGGGCGATTTTGAAAAGGAAAAGTCCGCACAGATTGTCGAGCAGGTGATTCGTCCGACGGGCCTTGTCGACCCGGAGATCATCGTGAAACCGACGGATGGACAAATTGATGATCTGATTTCAGAGATCAATCTGCGTACAGCCAACAAAGAGCGTGTGCTGATCACAACTCTGACAAAAAAGATGGCGGAGGACTTATCCGCTTATTTGGAAAATGCGGGGGTTCGTGTTCGCTATATGCATCACGACATCGATACAGTAGAGCGAATGGAGATCATCCGAGATTTGCGTCTGGGGGAATACGATGTTTTGGTTGGCATCAACCTGTTGCGCGAAGGGCTTGATATTCCGGAGGTGTCGCTCGTAGCGATTTTGGATGCAGACAAAGAAGGCTTTTTGCGTTCCGAGCGTTCTCTCATTCAGACCATTGGCCGTGCGGCACGAAATGCGAAAGGCCAGGTAATCATGTATGCAGATTCCGTGACCCCCTCCATGGAAATGGCGATTCGCGAGACAGAGCGCCGCCGAACCATTCAGATGGAGTACAATAAAGAACATGGAATTGTGCCGAAGACGATTGTTAAGAAGGTCAGCGAGGTGTTGGAGATTTCCACACATAAGGATGATCCGAAGCCTAAAAAGGGTAGACATCTGTCTGCACAGGAGCGCAAACAGCAAATTGAGCAGTTGACCCGTGAAATGAAAGCGGCAGCAAAATTATTAGAATTCGAACATGCTGCCTATTTGCGTGATAAGATCAAAGCACTGCAGTCCGGAAAATAGTGCAATTGGAAAGGAACCGCTATGATAGCAAAGAATATCTTTATCAAAGGCGCTCGGGAGCATAATCTCAAGAACATCGATATTGCAATTCCGCGCGATGAACTGATCGTATTTACAGGACTTTCCGGTTCCGGAAAGTCCTCCCTTGCGTTTGACACCATCTATGCAGAAGGACAGCGGCGGTATGTGGAGTCGTTATCCTCTTATGCAAGGCAGTTTTTAGGCCAGATGGAAAAACCAGATGTGGACTACATCGAGGGGCTTTCTCCTGCGATTTCGATCGATCAGAAGACTACCTCAAAGAACCCACGTTCAACAGTGGGCACTGTCACCGAAATCTATGATTATTTGCGGTTGCTCTATGCGCGGATTGGCGTGCCTCATTGCCCGATCTGTGGCAGGGAGATCCAACAACAGACCGTCGATCAGATTGTCGATCAGGTTCTCCGGATGGATGAAGGTACAAAAATTCAAGTGCTTGCTCCGGTGGTGCGTGCCCGTAAAGGGGAACATGTCAAGGAATTCGAAGCCGCGCGCAGAGGCGGCTTTGTTCGGGTGCGCGTGGATGGAATGATCTATGACCTTTCTGAAACCATCAAGCTGAAAAAAAACAATAAGCATACCATTGAAATTGTCGTTGACCGTTTGGTCATCAAACCGGACATCCATTCTCGTTTGGCGGATTCAATTGAAACAGCGGCCTCTTTAGCTGGTGGAATTGTCGTAATTAGTACGCCGGAAAAAGATTATACCTTCAGCCAAAACTATGCTTGTCCGGAACATGGCGCCAGTATTGAAGAACTGACGCCGCGGATGTTCTCGTTTAATAATCCCTACGGCGCATGTCCGAAGTGTACCGGCTTGGGTGTCTTTATGAAGATTGACCCGGATCTGATCTTGCCGAATAAAGACTTGTCCATCAACCAAGGCGGGCTCAAGGGCAGTGGATGGGCAATGGAAGGCAGCACCATTGCCGCCATGTACATGCACGCATTGGCAAAACACTACCATTTTTCCTTGGATACCCCGATCCGAGAACTCTCGCCAGAGATCGTGGATCTTTTACTCTATGGTACAAAAGGTGAAAAAATTAAAGTAGAGCGGAAGAACGAATATGGAAGCGGCAGTTACATGACTGAGTTTGAAGGGATTATCAACAATTTGGAGCGCCGTTTTCGTGAGACGCAGAGCAGCTGGATCAAAGAAGAAATAGAGGCGTATATGAGCGCGATTCCCTGTGACGCATGTAATGGAAAAAGGCTTTCACCCATGAGCCTGGCGGTCACAGTGGGCGGCGTAAATATCGCAGATTTTTGCGAGAAGTCGGTTTCACAGGCATTGGATTTCATCAATCATTTGGAGCTCAGTCCGCGCGACAGTATGATTGCTGCTGCGATTCTCAAGGAAATCAAAAGCCGGCTTGGTTTCTTACAGAGTGTCGGATTGGAGTATTTAACGTTGTCCCGCTCTTCGGGGACACTTTCAGGCGGTGAAAGCCAGCGTATCCGTCTGGCAACACAGATTGGGTCTTCACTGACAGGGGTTCTATATATCCTGGACGAGCCGAGCATCGGCTTGCATCAGCGCGATAACGATAAGCTTTTGGGAACATTGAAACATCTGCGCGACCTTGGCAACACCGTCATTGTCGTAGAGCATGACGAGGATACCATGCGTGCTGCGGACCACATTGTGGATATTGGGCCGGGCGCGGGCATTCATGGAGGCCAAGTGATTTTTAACGGAAAGCCTTCCGAAATCGTACATTGCTCTCAATCCATAACAGGACAATACCTCAGCGGTCAGAAACGGGTGGAGGTCCCAGAGGTTCGCCGGAAAGGAAATGGAAAAAAACTGCGAATTGTAGGGGCGGCTCAAAATAACCTAAAGAATGTAACCGTAGATATTCCCTTGGGAAAATTTGTTTGTGTGACAGGGGTATCCGGGTCCGGCAAGTCCTCTTTAATCAATGAGATTTTATATAAGTATTTGGCTTCTAATTTGAACGGCGCGAAGTGCCGTCCGGGCGCCTTTAAGCAGATTAAGGGGATAGAGGCGCTGGACAAGGTTATAGAGATCAATCAGGCTCCGATTGGACGTACACCGCGCTCCAATCCGGCGACCTATACGGGGGTATTCACCGATATAAGGGAGCTTTATGCGTCGACGCAGGATGCCAAACTGCGCGGCTTCACGTCCGGCCGTTTTTCGTTTAATGTCAAAGGCGGCCGTTGCGAAGCATGCCAGGGCGATGGTATTATTAAGATTGAAATGCATTTTCTGCCGGATGTATATGTTCCCTGTGACGTATGCAAAGGGAAACGTTATAACCGTGAGACTTTGGAGATTAAGTATAAGGGCAAAAAAGTATTTACGATGTATTGGAGATGACGGTGGAAGAAGGCTTGGAATTTTTCTCCAGTCTTCCTCGGATTGCACGAAAACTCCAAACGTTGCAAGACGTTGGCTTGGGGTACATCAAAATCGGTCAACCGGCAACAACGCTGTCGGGTGGTGAAGCACAGCGTGTCAAGCTGGCAACAGAACTGAGCAGGCGTTCCACCGGACGGACGATTTATATCCTGGACGAACCGACTACCGGCCTTCACATTGCAGATGTTCACAAACTGATTGATGTACTGCAAAAATTGGTGGATGCTGGAAATACGGTTGTTGTGATTGAACACAATCTTGATCTTATTAAGACTGCGGATCACATTATCGATTTGGGGCCTGAAGGAGGAGACAATGGAGGAACCATTGTTGCCACAGGAACACCGGAGGAAGTCGCAAAGATTGAAAGCTCTTACACGGGGCAATACCTCAAGAAAGTATTGGATAGGCGTTCGTTCTGATTGTTTTAAAAGGCATCCGGACTTTTTTCTGAGTCCGGATGCCTTTTTATACTCTTTTTAAGGGCTTTATAGAGGAAGAATGTAGAAATTTGTCTTTTTTCAAGGAGATTATGGTATAATTAGTGCAAGAAAAGAGGAACCAATGGGAGGGGGATTTTATGCTTGCGACGCTGTTGTTGCTAATTGATTCGGAGGAAGACCAACGAAAATTTGAAGAACTGTACCATCAATACAAACAGCTGATGTTTTATGTGGCCAGGGATTATTTTCACAAGGAATCTGCCATAGAAGATGCGGTTCAGGAAGCTTTTATCCGCATTATTAAAAATTTTTCGAAAATAGGAGAAATAAATTGTCCCCAAACGAAACATTTTATCGTTATAGTTATTAGAAGCACTTGTATCGACCTATTACGAACAGGAAAAAGAGAGGGGGCGGCAATTCCTTGGGAAGAGGTTCCCGAGACAGAGGAACCGGAAGATCGCAGACCGGGTGTTCAGTTAGAGGAGAAAGAAGCGTATGAACAGCTCTTGGAGACGCTTCGTTCTTTACCACAGACATATCGAGATGTTATGACTTTGCGGCATATACAGAAATTGTCGCTCGATCAAATTTCCAGCATTACGGGTTTTTCCGTTGATTATGTAAAGAAGATTTTACAAAGAGGAAAGAAAAAACTGGCTAAGGCGCTGGAGGAAAAGGAGGTTATATGACTGGTTTAAGCGACGAGCTTTTAGAACGTGCTTTGATGGACCTTGCACGTGAGGAGCTAGATCATTTGCCATCGGACAAAGAACTACAAAATCAGTACCAGATTTCGAAGCGTTTTGACAGAAAAATTGTTCACCTGATCCGTGATGAACGCCGCGCACCGTGGATGCGTAGTCTTGTGCGTTATGCAAAGCGCGCCGCTGTATTCTTCCTCGCTCTGTTGATTGCTGCGGGAACAACGATTATGACAGTAAGTGCAGCGCGTGAATGGTTCTTTAAGGTTATTTCGCAGATGTTCCCAACACATACGGAACTCCAATATGGACCAACTGAAGAATCGCAAGAGGATGAACCTTTTGTAGCATATGCACCAAGCTATATACCGGAAGGCTATGAATTAAAAGACGGACCGCGTGTGAGGGAACAGACGCGCTTAGTGCAAATTGGATACAAAGGCTCTGGCAGCAGAACGATCCGATACACGCAATCTTTTGACGGGGGATCGAGCATCGATACAGAGGGTTCTCATACAGAAACGGTCGAACTGAATGGCCGTGATGCTCTGTATATTCAGAAAGAAGATACAAAAATGCTATACGGACAAATTGACAACGCTATGTTTTGGTTATATGTCCGCGACCCCGACTTGGCAAAAGACGATGTACTGAAAATCGCAGATAGTATCGCTCCCCTGGAGGAATAGAAATGGAGATCCAGGACTCCTTTTTCTCAGAAAATTCTATCTTTCTTCAGAAAACGTTCACATTCATATCGTATACTACAATCAATCCGGTAAGGGATTTAAAAAGTTTGCAAGTTTCTTTTTTCATAAATTCTTCCTCTATAAAAACCGCCCTGCGCAAAACAGGGCGGTTTTTTCTCATGTATCGTTCTTTCAGAGGAGAGAACCCTGTGGAAAGAATAGTGAGAGAAATCCGAAAGTACTTTGGATTTTTACAGCAAAAGTAGATTTATATGTGTGCAATAGGAAAGAACAGATGGATGCTTTTCAGTTTTACACAGATAAAAAAGAGCCGGTAGGTTTAGGAAAGGAAGTAGAAATGATGGGAAAAATATGGTGTGTATTTTTTAGTCCATCTGGAACCACAGAGAAAGTGATGGAACGGATAGCGACAAACCTAAGTGGAAGTTATGACAGTGGCGTAAAGGTTTGGGACCTTTTGCGAACGCCGGAAGGACGGCCTGGCGTGATGCGGCCGGATGACATATTGGTTATCGGAATTCCAGTCTTTTCAGGGCGGGTTCCTACACCATGTCTTACACAAATCAAATCCTTACAGGGATCGCATACGCCAGCGATTGCAGTTGCCGTTTATGGAAATCGTGACTATGATGACGCGCTGTTGGAATTGCAAGATCTTTTGGAACAACAGGGATTCTGCACAATCGGTGCAGCAGCGTTCGTTGCTCAGCATTCCATCTTTACAAAGGTTGCGGCAGGGCGGCCGGATGCAGCGGACTTTGAAAAAATTGACCAATTTTCAGCACTTTGTGCAGAGCGATTAAAAGCTCGCCAGGATACTTGGAAACCGATACAAATCAAGGGAAATCGACCATATCGAGAGATTCTAAGTGTCCCAATCAAACCTTCGGCGAATACAAGATGTACCGCTTGTGGAGTTTGTGTACGAATCTGTCCAGTACATGCAATCGATAGCGCCAATCCGAGAAAGACCGATCGCTCCCTTTGCATTTCCTGTACAGCGTGTATGACTGCTTGTCCACAAAACGCCAGAAGTTTCCCACATCTTATGTTGTCTGTAGCGAGCAAAGGGTTTGAAAAGAAATGTGCACAGCGTCGAGAACCGGAATGGTTTTTATAACGAAGAAGGTTTGATCGGGAGATGACAGTCGCTACAGACTCCATCATGTAGAGAAAAGCTCCCCCCACATTGAGGACATATCCAGCGCTTTTCCTCCTCTAAGAGAAAGGCTTCCAAGCCGAGACTTGCCGCAGCTCGTCCATTTGCAATCAGACTGATACCATAATGTGTTTGATAAGTTTTATCTTTTGTCTTGAGCCATTTGCATGGAAACGAAGGACAGGAACTGCATATACGCAGCTCTTTCTGCGCGATACATGAGCGTATTCGGCAACTACGACAGTGTGCCGGTTTCTTGTTGTCCGAAACTAGACAGCCCGTGCAAGCTTTTTGAGCCGGTACACCACAGTGCTTATAACAAATAAGGCAGTTCATGCCGCAAGGTGCCAAAAGGCGTGGATCGATTGGATGAGGCATCTGCATAATAAACTCCTTTGCAAAGTGATTCTCCAAAGAATGAAAATGCCCTCGTAGGACCAGCAAGGTCCGCCGAGGGCCATTCGAATGTGTTTATTCTACTTTTGAAATCAGTTGACAGTACACATAAATATTCTGAATCTTTTTTGCTTCATTGCCTTTATCTGTTCGAATGATGGGCTGTGTTTCAGAAGGCGTGGCATAGAGCTTGAATACGATACCTTCCTGCCCAAGATGCATATCCCGAATGCGTTTATAGGCAAAGTCACGCTTCTTGATTCCTAAATAATCAAAGATAATCTCTTCAATATCTAAATTTGAGAAGCATTTTACAATATCTTCCTGCGGATGCAATTCAATGATTGCCTTAGCTTCGTCAAAGGTAACATCGGTACATTTAAACGTACCGTGGTTGACAACCGTCATCATGGTATTGTTATCCAGCAACAAAAGCGGATTGGACGACATATAGCAACACTCCTTTTTCGATTCGTTAAAATCAGTATACGTGTTTTCAAGAATATTGTCAATAAAAGTTGAAAAGATAGCAGTATGAATTATATGGATAATTTATAGTGGAATTTGTGGGGAAAAAATGGCCACATCGTAGGAATGATACATAAATTTTTCCTTTTTCCGCATACTATACCGATCAAAAAATCGGGAGGCGGGATAATTGAAAAAGGAGACTCTTTCCTCTATCTATGAGGAGAATCGGGCCGTTCTGGATGACCGGCTCCGGCTGTCGGAGAGCTTTGACCTGATTGGAAGAGAAATTCGTATAGCAGATAAAAAAGCTGTGCTCTATTTTATCGATGGCTTTGCCAAAGATGATATTCTAGAAAAATTGATGGAATATCTTATGTCCTTGAAACCAGAGGATTTAAAGGATATTCAAACAACACAGGATTTCGCGGATACGTTTATCCCGTATGTAGAGGTTGATTGTGAAGATCAATGCGACAAAATAGCAACAGGGGTACTCTCCGGGACAATTTGCCTTTTGGTACAGGGGTTTGACCGGGCGATGATGATTGACGCTCGAACGTATCCAACGAGAGGGGTGAGCGAACCCGACGACGACCGCGTTTTACGGGGCTCTCGGGATGGTTTTGTAGAGACGTTGGTCCATAATACCGCTTTGATTCGCCGCCGGATCCGAGACCCAGATCTGACAATGGAGATTTTGCAGCTTGGCGCAAAATCAAAAACTGATATTGTTGTTTGCTACATGGCAAGCGCTGTCGAACCGAAAATGCTGGATGTGGTGCGTAAGAAGCTGGAGAAGGTTCGAATCCATGCGTTGACAATGAACCAGGAGAGTTTGGCAGAATGCTTAATCAAGCCGAAATGGTATAATCCATTTCCAAAGGTCCGCTATTCGGAACGTCCCGATGCAGTGGCAGCAAGTGTATTGGAGGGAAGTATTGCAATTCTGGTAGATAATTCTCCCTCGGTAATGATTCTGCCAACCTCGATTTTTGACTTTGTACAGGATACCAACGACTATTATTTTCCGCCATTAATCGGGACGTATTTACGAACGGTACGGATGTTGGTATTCCTATTGACTTTAATTCTGACACCGACGTGGTATTTATTGATGATAAATCCACAGTGGATTCCATCTTGGTTGGAATTTATTCAAATTGAGGAGCCCAATCAGGTGCCGATTCTCGCACAACTGTTGTTGATTGAATTCATTATTGACGGGTTAAAACTGGCGTCACTGAATACCCCCAGTGTGTTGAGCAATTCTTTCAGCGTTGTGGGGGCGCTCATATTGGGAGATTTTGCAGTACAGGCCAAGTGGTTTGTGCCAGAGGTTGTACTCTTTATGGCATTTGTTGCAATTGCAAACTTTACCCAACCGAGCTTTGAACTGGGGTATGCCTTTAAGCTGTTTCGCGTAGTGATTTTGGTATTGACTGCGCTGTTCAACATTTGGGGATATATTGCAGGTTTACTTTTGATGCTGCTCATTTTGATTTGTAGCAAAACGATATCGGGCAGGGGGTATTTATACCCGTTGCTTCCATTTAATGCCCAGGCGTTTTCCCGCTTACTTGTCCGCAGGAGAATCAACAATCGTAATACGTGAATAAAGCAGAAAAAGCGCGGCCGAATGGCCGCGCTTAAAAGAAAGGAGGGCATGAAGTAAAATGGTTTTGAATCCTACTATATAGAAACCTCTGAGAAATTCCAGTCACCTGTCGCGCATATGACGGATTTCAGAAGAGGAATAGCAATTGGTCTGCCGAGTCTATGGGCCGGTATTCCGTCCTTTTCCATAGACTGTAACAGCTTTTTTCAATGTCTATAGTATACGGGTTGATTGTGTACGGCGTTTGAATGAAGTGCGAAACCTACGTTAAGAATCATGGACGAACTGTGAATAAATGGAGAAATATCGCAATTGTTGTTCTGTTTTTTTCCATCGATTGCGAAATAAAGGACAAAAAAGTAGCCGCCCCAGCTGGTTTAGCTGGAACGGCTATGCCCGCAAAGAGAAAGGGCACTCTCATTATAACCGTCTTATGGACCGCTCTGCAATGGTAATTTTTGGGAGATGACAGACAAGCATTATCATGAGAGGCACCCTGTTGGGGTTCTTGCGGTTACGGTGTGTCACCCAAACGAATAACTGTTAAGGCGCTGTCAGTAAAAGTGAAGCCGGCATTCTCAGGAACCATCTGTATGGTTGTTGGAGCATTCGTCACCCGGGATGGTACATTGAAGGAAATCGTGGAGACCTCTCTGGAGGTAGTAAAGGTGTGGCTGGCAATCGCGCCTGCAACCGGCGCGCCTCCTTGGAACAAATGGACTGCAACAGACGCTGGAATGAATCCCCTGCGTTGGCAAGAAACTGTGGAATGGAATGACGCTTGATAGATACCGGGTTGATGGCTCCCACATCTGTAGAACCTGCTGTACGCGTAATGGCATTGCCGGTGACAAGTGGAGTCGCATTGAACGTAAAGGCACTCCCAGCTGTAGTAGTTTGGTTGGTGTTATCGACAGTGGCGAGGACGTCCCGAGTCCCACGCATTCCAGATTCTCCGCGTGGGATTACAAAATCAAATACAGCATTTTCGAGGGTTACAGAGTTGGTTACCGAAACGTTTGTTCTGGAATTGCCGGTAGTTACGGAGCCAATATTAATAGTTGCCGCTGTACCGGTTGGGCCGGTTGCTCCTGTTGCTCTGTATATTTATGCCAAATACGATTTTAGATCCCACTTTCTCATAGAAAGAGACAGACGATTATCGTTAAAATATAAATCTTAATAACCATTTTTAATTATGTAAAAGCTACTCGCATTTTGCGAGTGGCTTTTTTGCAGCAAACAGGGAAATAGCCGTCGTAGAGAGGAGGCCGCTTTTTCCATCTTAATAGAACCTTAATGTCCATACGCCGTTCTTTACGCCATGAAAAGGCGATGTGTGCTATGATAAGATCGTAATATGGAACATTAGGATCTGAAATAAGGTGATGTAAATGGAAGAACAACGCCGGAATCCACAACAGTTTTTACGTACAATTCACGCGCAAGAGGATCGGAAGAAGCGTGGAAGATTGAAAATCTTTTTTGGCTATGCGGCCGGCGTAGGAAAGACCTATGCGATGTTAAAAGAAGCACGCAAGGCAAAAAAAGAGGGAAAGGATGTAGTGGTGGGATATGTAGAGCGCCACATAAGGCCGGATACGCTGGCTTTGTTGGATGGCTTAGAGCAGATCCCATGTAAAGAGATCGTTTATAAGGGCGTTGCTTTAAAAGAATTCGATTTGGATGCCGCTCTGGTGCGGAAGCCTCAGTTGATTTTAGTCGATGAGTTAGCTCATAGTAACGCAGCAGGATGCCGGCATGCCAAGCGTTATCAGGACGTGGAGGAACTTTTGCGGGCGGGGATTGACGTTTATACAACCGTCAATGTTCAGCATTTGGAGTCCCTAAATGACCTGGTTGCTTCTATTACGGGAATTGCTGTGGCAGAGCGTATCCCAGACCGTATTTTTGATTCGGCCGATCAAGTCAAATTGGTGGACATCGAACCAGCCGATTTGATCGTTCGCTTGCAAGCAGGAAAGGTCTATCGGGAAGGGCAGGCGCAGCGCGCACTCAATAATTTTTTTACCGAAGAAAATTTGACAGCGTTGCGCGAAATTGCCCTTCGCCGCACGGCGGATCGTTTGAATCGAACAGCCCAAAAGACGGGCAATGAAGCAGCAGCAAGAGCAGGAGAACATATTTTGATCTGCCTTTCCAGTGCTCCTTCGAATGCAAAGGTGATTCGAACTGCTGCTCGTATGGCGGAGGCATTTCACAGTGGTTTTACCGCATTATTTGTAGAGACTCCAGAAACAAAGGAACTAAAGGGCGACAACTTGAAACGGTTGCGTGACAATCTTCGTCTTGCAGAACAGATGGGAGCGCAAATTGCAACCGTTTACGGAGACGATCCGGCGGTTCAAATAGCAGAATATGCCAAAGTAAGCGGTGTTACCAAAATTGTTTTGGGGCGCACCAGCCGTCCCCGCGCCTTTTTACTTCGTGGAAGCAGCCTGGCCGACAAGCTAACAAATTTGGCAGGTGGCAACATCGATATTTATATTATTCCGGATACCCAGTCGATCTATAAACGAAAATTGTCTTTTCATCGCAGTACGGAACCTTGGTTCAGTTGGAAGGATTTTTTAAAAACCCTGATGGTTGTCGTATTGGCTACAGGAATCAGTTTTGCGTTTTTTGCTGCAGGTTTACGGGATGCCAACATCATTATTATTTACCTATTGGGAGTCCTTATCACTGCGATCTGGACACGCGGGCATTTTTATGGAGCATTGGCCTCTTTGCTGAGTGTGGTTGCGTTCAACTACTTTTTTACAATACCGCGCTTTACCTTACAAGCGACAGACCCGGATTATCCGATCACATTTCTTATTATGCTAATTGCCAGCGTCATTTCCAGCACCTTGGCCACTCGTGTCAAAAAGCAGGCTAGGCAGTCCGCACAAAAAGCGTATTATACCGAACTACTGATGAGTTGTAGCCAAAAGTTGCAGCAGGGGAAGGATGAGCAGGAGATTATCAAATTGGCAGCACAACAGTTAAGTATCCTGTTGGAACGCCCTATTTTATACGCGCTGAACAAAGGGGAAGATGCACTGCAATTTGAAGTGACGCCGATTGAACAAGCAAAGGAGCTTATGACTTCTATGACTGCGGAGGAACGCGCGGTTGCCGATTGGGTAGTTAAGAACAATAAACGTGCTGGCGCGACGACCTCAACCCTGTCGCAAGCGCAAAACCTCTATCTGGCAGTTCGTGGTATTCAAGGCGTCATGGGCGTGGTAGGGATTCCTTCCAAGTATTATCCAACGTTAGAAATGTTTGAAAAGAATCTTATTATCGCCATTTTGAACGAATGTGGGTTAATCTTGGAGCGCAGACGTTTCCGAGAGGAAAAGCAGACCATCGAGATGGAAACACAGCAGGAACGTTTGCGCTCGAATTTACTCCGGGCAATTTCGCATGATCTGCGAACTCCTTTGACCAGCATCAGTGGAAATGCCGGTGTTCTCATGGAAAAAAGCATCGTCCTGGAGGAAGAGAAAAAACAGGAGCTTTACCGCTCCATTTACGACGATTCCATGTGGTTAGTGAATCTTACGGAGAACTTGCTCTCGATCACCCGCATTGAAAATGGTACCATGCATCTGCAAATGAACGCTGAACTTTTGGATGATGTTTTCCGAGAAGCGCTCTCTCACCTCGACCGTCAAGCAAAAGATCATCAGATTTCGGTGGAGCTTCCCGACGATCTGCTTATGGCTAAGATGGATGTACGTCTCATAATACAGGTGATTATCAATATCGTAAACAATGCGATCAAATATACGCCGGTTGGCTCGCACATTGTGCTGCGGGCAGAAAAGCAGGAATCCATGGTGGCCGTTAGCATTTCGGACGATGGGCCGGGTATCTCAGATAAAGCAAAGGTTCATCTGTTTGATATGTTCTACACGGCAAGCCAGGGAAAATCGGACAGCCGGCGTGGCCTGGGATTGGGCCTGAATTTATGCCGTTCAATTGTCACTGCGCATGGGGGAACGATTTCTGTTCGAGACAATATGCCGCATGGCGCAGTGTTTACCTTTACATTACCCTTGGAAGAGGTGGAGATGCACAATGTATAAACCGAAAATTTTGGTGGTTGAGGATGATCCTGCAATCAATAATTTGATACGTACCACATTAGAAACGCAGGAGTACCAGTACCATACTGCACAGAATGGGTCTGGGGCACTGATGGAGGTACTCTCCTACAAACCGGATGTAGTAATTTTAGACTTGGGGCTTCCAGATATGGATGGTGTAGAGCATCATAGAGAAGATTCGCAGTTGGAGCAGTATTCCGATTATTGTGGTGAGTGCACGCACAGAGGATCAGGACAAGGTGGAGGCCCTGGATGCTGGGGCGGATGACTACCTCACAAAGCCATTTAGCATTGACGAATTCCTTGCGCGGCTTCGGGCCGCGCTGCGCCGTAGCCATGCAGAACGGACAAAAACCGAAGAGGAAAATAGTGTGTATATCAATGGAGACCTGAAAATTGATTTTACTGCGGGCTGTGTCTATATGAACGATGCAGAAATTCATTTGACTCCCATTGAATACAAATTGTTGTGCCTGTTGGCGCATAACACTGGCAAGGTGCTTACGCACAATTATATCCTTCAAGAAGTTTGGGGGAATACATTGGCGTCAGATGTTCCGTCTCTGCGGGTGTTCATGGCGACGCTTCGCAAAAAGGTCGAAAAGAACCCTTCGGCTCCGAAATATATTCAGACTCATATCGGCGTCGGGTATCGAATGATCCGGCAATAGTAAAAAAGATCTTCTGTTTCTCCAAACAGAAGATTTTTTATGTACATGTTTTTATTTTCTTAATGGATTCTTAACATCAAATACAAAACGTTAAGAGCATATTCACAGGAAATCTGCTAAAATGAAGTCCGTAAAAGAGATGAAAAAAGGGGGAAATTGAGAATGCTTGATTTAGCAATGTTGGCGATACTAGCTGTTAGCTTTGGACTAGTCGGCCTATTAATCCATTGGTGTCATAAACAGGTAGATACGCTCGAATGAAGGAGGAAGTATTATGATAATACTTGGAGCTATTGTGTTGCTAATGGGTGTCTATCTGGTCTATGCATTGGTACACCCGGAAAAATTCTAAAGCTTACAGGAGGACATCATTATGCTGCAGCTCGCATTGACGATTCTCATTTATTTGATAATCGTCATTCCGGTGGGTATTTATGTTTACCACATTGCGGCCGGAAAACATACATTTGCTGATCCTGTATTTAACCGCATTGACGGTGCAATCTACAAGGTCAGCGGAATCAATCCGCAAAAAGGCATGAATTGGAAAGTCTATGCGATCGCTCTGCTTGGGACGAACGCAGTGATGGTTCTGATTGGGTATATTATCTTACGAATTCAGAGCATTGGCTTTTTCAACCCGAATGGAATCGGGAACATGGAAGAAACCCTTTCGTTCAATACGATCATCAGCTTTATGACGAACACCAACCTCCAACACTATTCGGGTGAGTCGGGGCTTTCCTATCTCTCTCAGATGTTGGTCATCACATTTATGATGTTCGTTTCGGCTGCAACCGGTTATGCTGCTTGTATCGCGTTTATCCGCGGCCTTGCAGGAAAGACCAAGGACAATGTCGGCAATTTCTTTGTAGACCTTGTTCGCATTACTACCCGTGTGTTGCTTCCGTTTTCAATTGTTGGCGGCCTTCTGTTGGTCTGGCAGGGTGTTCCGCAGAACTTCAGCGGCAATGTAGTGGTAGATACCATTGAAGGAGCGAAGCAGGTCATCGCAATGGGACCGGTTGCCGCTCTGGAAATCATTAAACACCTTGGTACAAATGGTGGTGGATTCATCGGTGCAAACTCGACCACCCCAATTGAGAACCCGACGATCATCTCCAACTTGATCGAACTTTACTCCATGATGTTGTTGCCGGGCGCATGCGTTATCACCTTTGGCAAGATGGTCAGAGACCGCAAGCGTGTGCTGGCACAGGAAAATGGAGAGGCTTTGGAAGCTCAAAAAGGAAAGTCCCGCAAGAGCTTTACCGTATGGATGTATGGCCGCGAAGGAAGAACCATCTTTGCTGCGATGGGCATTATCTTCCTGATTGGTTTGAGTGTTTGCTTCTGGGCAGAAACACAGGGAAACCCGGCGCTTGCGGATGTCGGCTTAAGCCAGTCCATGGGTAGCATGGAAGGTAAGGAAGTTCGGTTTGGTATTGCACAATCTGCAATGTTTACGACAACAACGACTTCCTTTACAACTGGTACAGTCAACAACATGCATGATACCTTGACTCCATTGGGTGGTATGATCCCTCTACTCCACATGATGTTGAACGTCGTGTTTGGCGGCAAAGGCGTCGGCCTGATGAATATGATTATGTACGCCATCCTCGCTGTGTTTATCTGCGGCTTGATGATTGGACGTACACCAGAATACCTCGGTAAAAAGATCGAAGGGCGTGAGATGAAACTCACAGCACTGTGCATCATCATCCACCCGTTCCTAATCCTCATGTTCTCTGCAATTGCCGTTGGAACACCTGCCGGCTTGGAGGGGCTTACCAATCCTGAGCTTCCACGGTTTGTCTCAGGTGCTGTATGAATACGCATCCTCTGCGGCGAACAATGGTTCCGGTTTTGAAGGCTTGGCAGATAACACTGCATTCTGGAATATCACCGCTGGACTTGCCATGTTCTTTGGCCGTTATCTGTCCATTGTGATTCAGTTGGCGATTGCCGGTTCTCTGATGAAGAAGCGTTTTGTCAATGAATGAGTCGGTACATTACACACCGATACTCTTTCGTTTGCTGTGATCCTTGTTGCGGTGGTTTACATTTTCGCTGCATTGACCTTCTTCCCGGTACTGGCTCTCAGCCCATTGCAGGAACATCTCACCCTCTGGGCGTAAGGAGGAACTACTGAAATGAGTAAAAAACATAATCAAAAGCTGATTACACCCGAAATTGTGCGTCAGGCTGTGATTGGTTCCTTTGTAAAACTGAATCCGCGCTATATGATGAAGAATCCTGTGATGTTCGTCGTAGAAGTCGGCTTCTTTATTACATTGATCCTTTCCATTTTTCCGAGCCTGTTTGGCGATCAGGCGGCAAGTAATCTGCGTACTTATAATATCATTGTTTCAATCATTCTCTTCATCACGGTTCTGTTTGCAAACTTTGCAGAGTCTGTGGCGGAAGGCCGTGGTAAGGCGCAGGCAGCTAGCTTGAAGAAAACCCAGAAAGAAACACAGGCTCGCCTGTTAAAAGAGGACGGTTCGGAACAGATCGTTCTTTCCAATGAACTGAAAAAGGGCGATATCGTTATGGTCTCCGCAGGAGAAATTATCCCCGGCGATGGCGAGGTCATCGAGGGAATTGCTTCTGTAGATGAGTCTGCAATTACTGGCGAATCCGCTCCTGTGGTACGTGAATCCGGCGGCGACTTCTGCTCGGTTACAGGTGGTACGACCATTGTTTCAGACTGGCTGAAAATCCGCATCACTTCGGAACCAGGCAACAGCTTCCTGGATCGTATGATTGCACTTGTAGAAGGCGCTTCTCGTAAGAAAACGCCGAACGAGATTGCATTGAATACCTTGTTGGTTTCCCTGACCATTATTTTCATGATCGTAATTGTCACGTTGTATCCGATCGGCATCTACTCCGGGGTACAGTTGCAGACCTCTACACTGATTGCCTGGCTGTTTGCTTGATTCCGACCACCATCGGCGGTCTGCTGTCCGCCATTGGCATCGCTGGTATGGACCGTGTGACTCGTTTCAACGTCATCGCTATGTCCGGTAAGGCAGTTGAAGCCTGCGGCGACGTAGACACGATGATTCTGGATAAGACTGGTACGATCACCTACTGGCAACCGTCTGGCTGCTGACTTCTTCCCGGTGGGCGGCGCCAACCGCAGCGATCTGGTTCGTTGTGCAGCTTTGACCAGCTTGCATGACACAACGCCGGAAGGAAAATCGACTCTGAACTTGCCCGCCGGATGGGGGACAACAGTACAGAGACAGAGGGCTCCGATTTCATCGAATTTACGGCACAGACCCGTATGAGCGGTGTGGATCTTCCGAATGGAACAAGAATCCGCAAAGGTGCGGCAGAAGCGATTGAAGAGTATGTAAAAGCCCAAGGAGGGCAAGATCCCAGGCAGATCTTCATGAGCAGGTCGACAAGATTTCCAGTTTGGGCGGTACGCCTTTGACGGTGTGTGAAAATGATCGTATCCTGGGCGTGATCTACCTCAAGGATACTGTAAAGCCCGGTATGGTAGAGCGTTTTGAACGCCTGCGTGCCATTGGTATTAAGACCATTATGTGTACGGGCGATAACCCATTGACAGCAGCCACCATTGCAAAAGAGGCTGGCGTAGATGGTTTTATTGCAGAGTGCAAGCCAGAAGATAAGATCGATGTGATTAAGAAGGAACAGGCAGAGGGCAAGATTGTGGCTATGACCGGTGACGGTACGAACGATGCCCCGGCTCTGGCACAGGCAAATGTGGGCCTGGCAATGAACAGTGGTACAACTGCTGCAAAGGAAGCGGCAAACATGGTCGATTTGGACTCTGACCCGACGAAGATCCTCGAGGTTGTCGAAATTGGCAAGCAGCTCTTGATTACCCGCGGTAGCCTGACGACCTTCTCTATTGCAAACGACATTGCAAAATATTTTGCAATTATCCCGGCAATGTTCATGCTTGCCATCCCGCAAATGAATGTCCTGAATATCATGGATCTGGCAACACCCTACAGTGCAATTTTGTCGGCTTTGATTTTTAACGCAATCATTATTCCTTGCCTCATTCCTCTTGCCATGAAGGGTGTCAAATACCGCCCGATGTCATCTGGAAAGCTGTTGGCAAGAAATATGATGATCTACGGCGTAGGCGGTGTGATTACTCCGTTCATTGGCATCAAGATTATCGATATGCTCATCCATCCGCTGCTTACCCTCATTGGACTGTAAGGAGGACGTTACGATATGAAAGACTCTGTAAAAGATTTTCTACACGGTACCAAGCAGGCTGTTCTTGTGACGATCGTCCTGTTACTGCTTTGCGGATTTTTGTTCCCGGTGGTTCTGTCCGGTCTTTCTTCGGTATTCTTCCCACATCAGGCGGGCGGTAGCATGATCACAGTCAATGGTCAGGCAGTTGGCGCTGAAAATGTTGGGCAAGAGTTTACCCAGGATTATTATTTGTGGAGCCGTCCTTCGGCATATCACTACAATGTGTATGTAGAGGACGAAGATGGGAATCAATACTATAATGATGGAACAGAGTTCCCCGGAATTGGTTCTGGTTCAAACAACTATGCTCCTTCCAATCCGGCTTTGGCAGAAAGAGTGGAGGCAGACATCGCAACATTCTTGGAAAAGAATCCGGATGTGAAGCGCGAAGACATTCCGACCGATCTTCTAACGGCTTCTGGTTCTGGCTTGGACCCGCATATCTCGCCGGAATCAGCCGAAATTCAGATTCCGAGAATTGTTGAAGCCTCCGGCTTAAGTGAAGAGCAGATTCGTGAAATCATCGCAAACCACACAAGTGGAAAGGTATTGGGCATCTTTGGAGAGAACACCGTGAATGTTTTGAAGGTGAATCTCGACATTGCCCAGGCCATGGGACTTTTGACTGTGGATGCGGAATAATTGAGACGGTTGAGGTGATTGATCTTGCTGCACCCATATCAAGAGGCATCCCGTATACAAATATCGCTTCCAAGAGTTCCCCAAGGAAATACACCGGGGTCAGGAACTTCTCTCCTTGTTCAGCAGTGTGAATAGTTGGCTGGGAGAGGTTCCTGTGGTCCACGGTTCCCTGCAAGGAAAAACCATCTATGTGCTTTATCAAAACGTTGTATTTTACATCGAGGATTTTTGGGAGTCATTTGGTTTGAATATGGCCGCAATTCATCGAGCTTGGCCAGTCTGTGTCTTTGGAACGGCTAAAAATCAGGAAACGGTTCGGCTATCGACCGAAGTGGAGGATGGTTCTGTTCAATTTATACAACAGAGTATTTCGGGAAGAAGTACAGATAGCCTAGTGACACTTTGTTTCCAAATTGAGTGCCCAGAGGAAGAGACAACAAAAAGTTTGTGCCATCTTTTGACAGCGATGAATTGGCATACGGATATTGCAGCAATGGCTTGGACGGATGTCGACTTCCTGAGAGCCCAAGATCTGATTTTAGATCCAAATGCTCGAGGACTATTCTGTTATGTAGGAGCAGACCCGGATGCCACCCACAGCGATTGCCTGTTATCTCTGAGCTTTGCCCAGAGAATCGCTGTGTGGAATGCTTTTCTGCGGGATGGATTTGAGCCGATTGAGTTCGATTGGCTCGCGGATGAAATCTCCGAGAACTCTATTAGCGATCGTATGGAATGGGAGTTGGCTCTTCGTGAGGCCATGGAGCAATTGCATTTTCGGGTTGTCAATCAGGAAAAGTCCTTTGAGCTGTTTGATGGAGCGGGGCGCAGGCTTTATTTTGGAGCCGATTGCCGCCGAGCTGCAGAACGTGCATTGATCAGAGATCCTATTTCCTCTCAATTACCAGTAAAATTTGATTTCTTCCTATTTCACGCTTTGCCTTGAAATAGATCGATCGAAAGCCTAGCATCTGCTAGGCTTTTTGTTTTTTTAGATACTGTTGAAAAGTGCAAGGAGGTGTTGCAACTGCTCTTTTGGCGTTTCTCTGTCATTTGCCAAGACAACATAACACACAAATTGAAAGGGTACTAGATGCTTACAATTGCTTATCGTGAGTTCGGAAAATTCCATAAGAATTATTATAACGATCAATTCAAAGTTTGATGGGACTTTGACGTTTCAAAGAACCTGGTTCAGTTTGGCTCTTTTTGAAAGGGATATGTAGGAAATCTGGCAACAATCATTCCAGGACAAACGCCGCCCAAGTAGAGGACAAGGACGGCGTCTTCCATTCAGAAACGAAAAAGAAAAAATCTTTTCGGTTCCTCAGTTACCTTTATATTTTATTGGAATTTGAAACTATCATAAAAAGCGAAGCGAATGATTTCTCACTTGCGACCGTTGCTTTTGTTTTCCATACTATGACAATTGGACAACGACAAGGCTTGCACCCGTACCGCCCTGTAAAACAGCTGCACCCAAAAGTCCGAATAATTGTAGCTGTAAGGTATCCCCTGCATTCAGGTTTGCAACCTGTGAGTTTGCAAAGCCGCTTACAGCAACTGCTGGTGCAACAGTACTTCCCGGCAGGGCTGTACCATTACGCAGAATCCGTGAAGAGAGCAATAGGGAGGCTGTGGTTTTAACTGAATAGGATATAAGGTAGTTTCCTGTTGCGGGTACGGTAAAGGTAGTATTTGCGGCATTGGCAGTAAAGGTATTTAAAACCTGTTCGTTGGGAAGGGGAACCGGTGTACCAGCCAGTACAACGGCAATGGTGGATCCAGTCGTATTAAGGGTGCTCATGTTATTAGCTGTGACAGTTGTTCCGGTAGGTCCGGTCGCACCCGTGGCACCTGTGGCGCCGGAAGGTCCAGTAGAGCCGTGTATTTATGCACAACATTAGATTTTCCTTTGTGTTGAGTAGGCAAGCCGTTAGATTGCCTTGTTCTCAATCACTCGGATAACGTTGTGGTTATTCTCAATGTAATCAATAATTCGCTGGTACTCGTCGGCAAAATTGAAGTCAACCGTTATTTCCCCGTTCTCATGCACCCAAACCGCTTTTACGAGTTCAACCATAATCCCGCGGTTAAGGCTCTGAATGTTTTTGTATTTCAGAAAGGCGGTTAGATACGGGTCGTCGGTTCCGATACCATCAGCCATTACCTGCATTTCCTCTTTCAGATAGGAGATGTTCGCTTCAAGCTGTTGTATCTGTTCTGCAATCTTGCCTTTCAAGCGGCGATATTCCTCTTTGGTAATCTCACCGCTTTTCCAATCAAGGTACAAGCTGTCGGAAGCGTCATTGTACTGTTTTAGCTGCTTTTCTGCCTGTTTCAAGGAATGGGATAATCTCTTGCTTTCCCGGTTGATAACAGGCGCGTTGTTAATCCGTTCAATTTCTTCTGCAAGCCGATCTACAAGGGCAATTTGCATTTGCAACGCTGCCAATACCGCGTTTTCCAACTTGTCTTGCCGGATAGAATGTTTGCTGCAAATCTTCTTATCGGTGTAGCTACGGCAAGAGTAGTAGGCAATATCACGGGCGGTTTTGCGCCGCATGGCCTTTTTGCAATCCGCGCAACGGACAAAGCCGGACATGAGATAGACTTCCTGTTTGCCGGGGGCTGTCCTTGTGTCGCGCTTATGTAGGGCTTGCGCTTTCTCGAATGTTTCCCTGTCAATAATCGCTTCGTGTGTGTTGGGGACGACAAACCATTCTTCTTCGGGGACGTTGATCTGCTTGTGTACTTTGTAGCTTATTACGCGGTTACGGCCTTGCACCATTACGCCCGTATAAACTTCATTTTGCAATATCCTTGCAATCGTGCTGGCAGACCACAAACCATCGTTTTTGTCGGAATTAGGGTTGTTATACTTAAAGCCTTTTTTCTTCTTATAGGCTTCGGGGTTCGGCTCTCCCATTTGGTTAAGCCGCTTTGCAATCCCCATTCTACTGTACCCCTCATTGACAAACCAATGGTAAATGCTTTTGACAACTTCCGCTGCTTCTTCATCTACAATCAAGCTGTTTTTGTCGTTTGGGTCTTTCTTGTAGCCATAAGGGGCAAACGCGCCTATGAACTCGCCGCGCTCCCGTTTCATCTTGAATGTTTTGCGGATTTCTTCGGAAGTGGTCGCGGCAAACTGCTCATTGAACATTCCCCTAATAGGTACTTCAAGACCGCTTGCAGAATGGGGGTTAGCGTAAGTGTCAATAAATGGCGTGCCTGTGCAAATAAACCTTGCGCCGTGAATGGGTATGAACTCCTCCAAAAACTTTTGTTGATCGGCAAGGTTGCGGAAACCGCGTGCAAGGGATTTGATAATCATGCAGTTTACTTCTTTGCGGACAATGCAGCCCTCAAGCCGTTTGAAGTTTGGTCGCGCTGTGTCGGTGCCTGTCAATCCGTCGTCGGCAAACACGTCTACAATCACATAGGTTCCCGGCTCAAAATAGCTGTCTACAAAGTCGCGGAGTATCTTTTCTTGGTTGATAACACTCTCGCTTTCGTCCTCGTTGTCGTCCTCTCTGGATAGTCGAATGTATAGCCCAATTTTCCAAAACGGCTCTGCATAACTGCGTGCCATTTTGTCTTTGCGTATGCGGGGCATTATACCTCCTTTCCCCCTATAATTACGAGTTAATTATACCATTTTCGCCCCGTAATCACAAGGTCTTTACCCGTAGAGTTAGGGAAAGTCGGCGGTTATTTCAGACTTAAAAAGTAATCACACAATGATTGCTTTAGCGTTCTATCCTCTGCGACAAACCGTATTCTTACGGGTGTATCACCACAAAGAAAACAGTATGGATTTACAATCTGCTCAAAGTAGCTTTGCATTTTCTTTGCTGCTGGCAAAGAACTGTCAATATGGATATTACGAATATCAACCAAAGTGCTGCGGTCAACCTGTGTAATATCAACATTTCTCATTTGTTGAAGTTGTAACTTGGTAATCATCTTCTTTCCCTCCCGGTTAGCGGCATAGTACAGAATATGCGCTCCGGCTTGTACGATATGAGAAATAAGGCTGAAACGGGCGGTTGTTAGCTGCAACCTCACGGGAGTTTCACCCCGGCCCATGCTTATGGGTGCGCCGCGCAATACTTTGAGGGTGTTCAACGCGGGAGTATCATTGTGCCGCCTTGTATGTCGTCGCCCACAAGCTGCTAAACCTGTTTTACGGCGCGGTAGTTGTCGCTCGACTTTTCCCCGTAGGGGAAAAGCTGTCATGGCGTACCCGCCGACTGGCTCGATACAGACGGAATGTACCCGTTGCCTGTTATGCTGCGCACCAAAGGTCGCTTTCTTTGTCAAGTTACAATAGGCTTTGTCGGCCTGCAAAAGCACATCAACAGCGGATATGCTTTTGCGGAACGACAAATAGCCCATAACGGGAATCGTGGAAAGGGGACACGCTCCCCGCATGGGCTAAAAGATTATCCTACATGAAAAGCAAGGGTGCGGGTAATAAGGCGCACTTGCAGCCTGTTACGCATTTCCTCGTCCACATAGGAATAGGTATTGCCCGCGTCGTCTTTCAGCGTGCGGGTACAAAGTTTCGCTATGTAACCCTCGTAATGCTTCAAGATCGCGCACATGGCGGTTGTGTCGCCGTTTGCCGCTGCGGAAATGACAGGGAACGGCAACAGATTTTCAGATTTCCTAACGGTATTCATCATCTGCTTTTCCCTCCAAATACTGTTTGATTTTCGCAAGCGCGGATTTCCTGTGCCGGAAAACCGTCGTGCGTACAACATTCAGCAGTTCGCCAATTTCCGCGTCGCTCATATCCAAGAAGTAGGACAAAAGGATAATGTCGCGTTTCCTTTCGGGCAAAGCGTTAAGGGCTTCGGCAAGCAGTTCATTTTTGACGAGTACATCAAAGCCGGACACTTGAAAACGGAAATAATCGCTTTCGTATTCGTCCGTTGTGAAAAGCTGCGCGAGTTCGCTTTCGCTCAAATCCGAAAAAGTAACTTCGCGTGCTGCGCGTTTCGCAAGAGTGCGGCGGTGGCTTTTCGCTTCGCCGACCAAAGTTTTCTTTGCTAATGCGTCGTACTGATGTTGTATTCTTTCCTTGTCGGAAGAAGATAGCTCCATAGAGTTCACCTCCTTCCCGCGTGGAGTAGAGGACGGGAGTTAAGGGCTTGTCCTCTCTGCCCCTTTCGCTCCGTACCCGTTCGGGAGATGGCTCTTGAGTGCGCTTTTCAGAAAAAAGTTGAAAAAAGCAAAATGCGCCCGTCCGCAAGACGCGGACGGGCGCAAAGGAAATGTAAGCAGTAGCTAAATGTATTGACAGTTCACATTCATAGCCGGAATATCCCGCTTGCGGAGCATAGCTTTTTTTGACCGCAAAGCATTAGGCGGGTTACAGTAAATAAAAATGGACACGGCGATACCTCCCCGATACCGCCGTATCCTTAAAAAAGGGCGACTTTAATACACTACCCGCAATCCATTCTATAATAGGGAACAGCGGCTTTTGCGCAATATTAAATAAAAAAGCCGATAACACATAGGTTTTTTGACCTAATGCGTTATCGGCTCTGCGTCTATGCGTCTGGCACTTTTAATCATTTTTTTTTGAATTTATTATATGTGTTAGCTAACTGTCCACAAGCCGCGTTAATCTCTCTGCCATGAGAAACTCTCATAGTAACTTCAAGTCCTGCTTGCTCTAATTGATGTTTGAATGCAACTATTTCCCGTTTCTGTGGTGCTTTAATTCTTGAATTGCTTGTTGGGTTGTATTGTAACACGTTAATCATAACTTTTTTGCCCCGAAACCATTTTGCAAGTTGTCTTACATCTGAGGGCCGGTCATTTATACCCGGTAAAAGCAAATACGCAAAGACAATTTTGCGATTATGCCTTTCAGAATAGGATAAGGCTTGCTTAACAACATCTTCAATAGCATATATGCGCATGTGAGGAATAATACGATTTCTTGCAGATTGTGTTGCTGCGTGTAAAGATATTGTCAACTGAATTTTAAGATGTTCCTCGCGCAATTTTTTTAATTGATCGACCGGACCAACTGTTGATATGGTAATGCCGTCGGTTGGAAAGTTGAGCCCATATCTATCTCGGAGAATATGGATTGCTTTTATCAAGTTGTCATAATTGAATAAAGGCTCTCCCATACCCATAAAAACGATACGGTTTACTTTTCGACGCAACAATATAATCTGTTGTACGATTTCTGACGATGTTAGATTACGAACAAAGCCATTTCGCCCGGACTCACAAAAAATACAACCAACAGGACAACCGACTTGTGTGCTCACGCAAACAGTTCCACCATCTCGCCGCTTGATAAAAACCGTTTCAATGTATTTGTTGTCTTTCAGTTCGTAAACATACTTTTCAGTATCACTGCTTTTGCAAATATTTTTTACCAACATTGATAGATTTTTTTTGCGTGGTAATTGCTTATATAATTCTTCATATAAGGCTTTTGCTTCATTCTCGCCAATAACTTCCGACATTTCTTTGTAAGTAAATCCGTATGGATCATTCCGTACTTCCGCAGGCGTATATTTAGGTAAACGTTTCATTTTTATATCCTTTCTTCTAAATAATAAAAGTTTGTTTTTCTGTATTTTTGATTACAATCTCTAATTTTTCTACATCAATGATATGCGTCAATTTGCATTTAGGGCAGAAAAGAGGAAAATCTTTTAATACAGTATTATGAAATACTTGAACTCTCGTCTTTCCGTTACAAATCGGACATTTTATCCAATATTTTTTAAGCATTATATTTCACTCGTCCTTTTTACACAAAAAAATGCAGGTCAATCCTCAACATGAGCATTGACCTGCATTTATAATGCACAGAGCAGTACAACAAAACTAAGGCATAGCTTGCACTATGTCTATACTATATCTATACGTCGTTAGTTTTTTGTATAGCATCCGCAAAATAAGCATGACAAAAAAGCCCATGTTGAAAATGGGAAAATCCTTTTTTTCAATGCTTATCTAATACGCATGCTATGCAACATAAACGCCGCCTCCTTTTACATAAATTTTATTTTATCAGAAAATCAGTCTACTGTCAATACACAACAGGAAGTATTTAACCTAATGATATGAATTGTGTGGACATATCCAAAAAGAAAGGTGAACTGTAAAATGTAACAGGGTGAATGAAAATGGCAAAAAGACCCGTACCATTGTACGACTTTAAGGCTTTCGGGGCAGCTATAAAAGCCGCGAGAAATGAATACGGCGAGAGCCGCAAAAAGGTAAGCGACGAGTTATATATTTCCCCGCGCTACCTTGCGAATATCGAGAACAAGGGACAACAGCCGAGTTTACAGGTATTCTATGACCTTGTAACCCGGTATCATATTTCGGTAGATCAATTTTTCTTCCCGAACAGCAATGCGGAGAAATCCACCGGGCGGCGGCAGCTTGACGCGCTGCTGGACGGTATGAGCGATAAAGGCATACGGATTGTAACCGCAACAGCAAGGGAGATAACGGAAGTCGAAAAAGCAGAGGATTAACCTCACAATATGAGAAATCGGGAGATTGCAGCGCATGGCGGCTGCAATCTTTTTTTGCGTCCAAAATCAAAGGAACGCGCAACAAATACCGCCTTTCGGTGGGGGTATGGAGTAGATAGCAAGCACAGCAAACGAGTACCCGTTTGCGGAAAATGCTTGTTGGGATAATCCCAAACCCTTATACCGAAAGGCGGTGCGGAAATGGAAAACCGAAAGAGAAATATACAGATGAAGTTTTACGTTACGGAAGAAGAAAAGCGGCTGATCGACGAGAAGATGAAGCAGCTTCCCATAAAGCAGTATGGGGCATACTTCCGTAAAATGGCGATAGACGGGTATATTCTTGTCGTTGACCGAAGCGACACAAAAGCATATATCCGGGAACTGCAAGCGGTGAGCCGGAACATCAACCAAATTGCAAAACGCGCCAATGCGACGGGGACGGTTTACAGGCAGGATATAGAGGACATTAAAAAGGCGGTGGACGAGATATGGCGGTTACAAAGACGCACCCTATTAAATCAACCTTAAAGGCTGCGATAGACTATATCTTAAATCCCGAAAAGACAGACGGGAAGCTGCTTGCGTCCTCTTTCGGCTGCGGGCTGGAAACCGCCGATATTGAGTTTGCATGGACGCGGGAAGCTGCCGGAGATCGCGGCACACATTTAGGGCGGCACTTGATACAATCCTTTGCGGTGGGAGAAACCACACCGGAAGAAGCGCACAAAATCGGCATGGAACTTGCCGGGGCGGTATTAGGCGGCAAGTATGAGTTTGTTTTGACAACTCACGTCGATAAAGACCATCTGCATAATCACTTGATTTTCAACGCGGTTAGCTTCGTTGACTACAAAAAGTACCATTCCAACAAGCAAAGCTATCACTTTATCCGGCGCACCAGCGACAGGATATGTAAAGAGCATGGGCTATCCGTCGTCGTACCGGGACAGGACAAGGGAAAAAGCTATGCAGAATACACCGCCGAAAAGCAAGGGACAAGCTACAAAGCAAAGCTGAAAACGGCGATAGATACTCTCATTCCCCAAGTGAAAGATTTTGACGAACTGCTGCGCCGCTTGCAGGAAATGGGGTATGAAATCAAACAGGGCAAATACATTTCCTTTCGCGCTGCCGGACAGGAACGGTTTACCCGCACAAAGACGCTCGGCGCGGCCTATACGGAAGAAGCGATAAAGGAGCGTATCAAGGGCGTGTATGTTGCCAAAACAAAAACGCTGCGGGAAGATAAGAAAATCCGGCTTGTCGTCGATCTTGAAAACAGTATCAAAGCCCAACAGTCGGCGGGCTATGAACGGTGGGCGAAAATCCATAATCTGAAACAGGCTGCTAAAAGCATGAACTTCCTAACCGAAAACAAGATTGAGTATTACAGCGACCTTGAAAGCAAAATTGCGGATATTATGACCGCCCATGACGCGGCGGCAAGGGCGGTTAAAGAGGTAGAACAGCGTATGTCTGATTTGTCGCTGCTTATCAAGCACACCACCACATACCGACAGTTAAAACCGATTTACGAGGAATACAAGAAGTCGCGGGACAAGGAAAAGTATCTGCGGGGGCATGAAAGCGAAATTATCCTGTTTGAAGCTGCGGCAAAGGCACTCCGGGAAATGCAGATAAAGAAGCTGCCCGATCTCGCCGCGCTGCGCAAGGAGTATAGCAGCTTAAACGACAGGAAAAGCAAATTGTATGAGGATTACCGCCAAGCGAAAAAGCAAATGCAGGAGTACGGCATTGTCAAAAAGAACGTCGATAGTATTCTTTACCCGTCCCAAAGCAAGGCGCGGGAGCAGGAGCGATAAACCAAACATAAATAAAAAGGACAGTCGATTTACTCGGCTGTCCTTACTGGTACTGCTTGATAACTCAAGATTACTTTTCCCAAGTAAAGCGGAGATACCGGCTGGCAAGAATCTGCCCTCCATCATCAAAACAAATCACCGTACTGGGATTATCCGGAGTAATTGTCATTGTTTCTAATTCTGAACCATTAGCGTCATAACAAATGATTTCCACCGAACCAACTTCACTCCCTAATTCAAAGGTTTGATAGTCAGTAACTTCCTCTGGGGTGTAATCTGTTTTGGAGATTTCCGAATGGTTTTCATCATAATATATCATGGAAAAAGATGTTGTCGGTTGTTGAATTTCAAATGTAACTTGGCAGGAATAATCAATTCCTGTCATGGCACATTGATCAGTGATTTCCATGCGGTCAAAATAAGTTTCTGTATCAAAATATACCCCTTCTTCATCATGATACAGATAGTAAGCTGTAACAGAGTTTTCGGATTCCTCTTGCGGAAGATATGCTATCGCGCCTTCAGCACCCACGGAATCATTGTCCAAGTTTGCCCCAAACGTCATACTGGTAAAGTTCTGATCTCCAGCATAAGCAACATCTGCACTGGCAGAGAAATAATATACGCAAGCAGCGTCCAAATCAAATGAGTAGCTATTATCTGCAAAATCCGCATAGACCTTTGTATTTTCCGGCAACTCTTGCTCATTGTTTATAAAAATTGCCCCTATCGCCGATTCATAATCAGGCGTAAAATTATCCTGCGATGAATTGCAGGCCGTCATACTTACCAATAAAGCTGCCATCGAAATGGCACATAGAAGTTTCCTCATTCCTTTGCACCTCATTTATTGAATTTAGAGTTCTAAAAAGCACAATGTGCTTTTTTATTATACCATATCCAACTGTTTCATTCTACCAAGAAATATGAAAAGACATGGATTAAAGAAAATAGGTTTTACTATCACCCATGCAAATTCAAAATTGTTGCTCGGTTAATTTAGAAAAGCAAGGGTAACAAGTGGAATGTTAAGGGCTGAAAACGCCTGTATTTCTGCGGCTTCCAGCGCGGGGAAACGGCGTAGACGATACTTTATATTAAAACCCGCAAAAACGGCTTTCTAATTGTCCACGCAAGGACAAAAAAGAACAGGGGCGCGGCGCCGGAAATCGGCAACCGCGCCCCTGTTTCTATGGACTATTCCTCGTCGGTCAAGATAAACTCCCGTTCAGAAAACTCGCTGTCCGTCATGGCTTGCAGCTTGTTTACCGTTGCGGCGGCAAGCTGACGCATATCCTCGTCCATGTAGGGCATGGCGGCAAGGATATTTTCAAGCGTTGTTTCTCGGCTGTCCTCGGCGTAGATCGCAACAATGTTTTCTTCCTCTATGGTAAAGCAGATATTCATGCTATCAAACCTCCAAATCCTTTTTATGCTCTTTCTGTTTATCTTTCGGCTGCTGCGCCGCCTGTTTCTTATACTCGTCCAGCTTTTTCAGAATAGAGGGCTTTTTCTGCGGCTGCTCCCGTTTCTCGGCTTTTACCGCTTTCGCAAGGTCGGTAACGGAAATTGCTTCGCCCGCCTTTGCCCGCTGCTCCAAATCTGCGACGGTGGGCGTTTGCGGCGTGTTATTGATAATCCCGTCAAAATTGTTGTCGTTCTGCTCTATGGTGTCCTCGACGTGCTTTAAGGGATTATCCCGCTGCGGCTGCTCGGCGGCTATGGCGTAAGCCTGTGTGCCGTTCCCCATAATGAGATACTTCCCGTCCTCCGACGCATGGTGAAAACCAAAGCCCGACGCTTCGATCTGTTCCCGGCTCATATCGGTAATATGAAAATTGCCCCTCGGCGTTCTAACGGTTTCACCCGTCAAAAGGCTTTCGGGGGTCGCTTCCGGCTGCTGCTTTTCAAGCTGCCCGTCCTTGTAGGAATATCCTTGCGCCGCGATTGCTTCAAGGGTCTTGCCTGTAACGTCGCCATAAATCCGCTTATCTGCGTCAACCAGCATTTGCAAGGTGTTTTTTACGGTGTCGGACAAGGCTTGCTGCTGTTCGGGCGGCAGCTTGTCAAATACGGGGGTTTGCTGTTCCTGCTCGGCTTGCCGTTGCTGCTGCAACTCGGTAAAATGCCCCTCAATCTCGGTAATGAGTTCCTTTGCGGTGGCCTGTATCGTTTCAAGGGACGCTTTTAACTCGGTCATTTCCTTGCCGCTGCTCCAACCCGCCACATAGCCGAAAGAATAATCGGACGTATCAAGCCCAAAGTGCTGGCAGACGGTGTAAGCGACGCTTTCCGCTTCTACCTCGCGGGTATGGCGGTCAACGCGGTTTTGTTCTTCCGGCGGGGCGTTCAAGTCCACGTCGTGCAGCTTCGCATGGGCGATTTCGTGAATGGCGGTCTTTACCGCCTGTAATTCACTCACGCCCTCTTTGATTGCAATGCGCTTGTCGGTTAGACTGAAATACCCGTTTGCGCCGTTTGTAATCTGTTCAAAAGTAATCGGGACGGGGGACGCTTTTTCAAGGGCGGCGAAAAAATCCTCGTACTGCTCCACATCGGCAAGCAGCGGTTTAACGGAAAGGTCGGGAAACTCCTTGCCCTCGGTCTGCGAAATATCAAAGACGGTTATAACCTTAAAGGCGGGGACGGTGATTTCCGTTTCTTCCTTTACCACTTTTCCCTCGCGGTCAAGCATGGGCTTTCTCGTTTCGGGGTCGATTTTATCAACCAGCTTTTTCACCTTGTAGGGTGCGGGGGCAAAGATTTTAATGCCTTTCTCGCCTTTCTTTACATGGCGGTCAAACTCCTTTTCCCATTGACGGAAGCCCATTACTAAATTGCCGCCCTGCATAGCAATTAGGATAGTGTTATTCAAACTATAATCATGGAACTTCGACATAGCGGTTAGAAACTCTTTGTAGCGGTCGCTGTCAAAAATCGCTTGTACGCCCTGTTCCAAACGGGCGGTGATCTCCTTTACCTTTTCGGCGGGCTTTTCGGAAGTAAGGATAATGGGGACGACGGGGCGGGGCTGCTGCGGCTCTGCGGCCTGTACGGCTGCTTGCTGCGTTTCGGCTGCGTCCATATAGGCTTTGTCCTGTTCGCCGCGCGACCGCTGCGGGTAACTCATAATGCGGTATTCCTCCGGCACTTCGCGCCCCTCAAACTGCCGTTCCCACTCGTCGCCGCTTTCCACGATATAGCCGTATTCGGTAAACGCGCCTTTTTCCTGCGCGGCGGCGTTCCTGCCGAAAGTAGTAAGGTCAATGCCGCCTTTCCATTCTTCGGGCATTTGTACCATGCCGGATTGATATAAGTAATAGTCGCCCAAATCGCGGTAGGTATGTACTTCGGGGATATGGACGTAAAAATCCACGTTGTAGGTGAAGTCAATTACCTGTCCGATATTTGCAAGCCCGTTTTTCTGCTGCAAAGCTGCGTTCAGCTTGCCAACCTCGGCGGGGTCAAGCTGTTCGAGCTGCGCCGCAAGAAAATTGAGTTCGTCCACGTCGGCGGCGCATACCATTTCATAAGGCAAAGCAATATGTTTCTCCGGGTCGTCGGAATAGCCGCGAATGGAAAAATCCTGCGGGTTGTCTGCGGTAATGCCTACGTTCCGCATAGCTTCGTGTAACTGCTCCTTTGTGGCAGGCATATCCAGCCAATAGCCGCTTGGGTCGCCCGCTTCAAAGCGGCTGCGGTTGCCTATCATAATAGAAAACTGTTCGCTCATGTGTTCACGCTCCTTTTCCTGCCCGGTATTTTCGGGGATAGCTGCCGCCTGTTGCTGCTGCGGGGGTTCTTCGCCCTCTATGGTGTAGTCCGGCATGAGCATACCGTTTACTTTGAAATAGTCGGCGTACTCCTGCGGGATAGGCGGGGAGATTTCCGTAAACAAGCGGTCATACGCTTTGATACGCCCATTCAGATACTTTTCCATAGCCGCCTTATCGGTGAAAACCTTTCTATCTTGTCCGGCAATCTTCGCTTGGGTTCTGCTTGGGCTGTTGGTGCGCACGCTCCATGTAAGCGTCCATGAATACGGGATAGATTTCTGCGCTTCTTTGTCATAGCGGGTATTCTCGTAAATGTAGTAATTCATCTGATATACCCGGTTGCTGCGGGTATATCGGTCATATTCATTTTTCTGCCACTCATTAGCGGTGTGCTGGACGTGCGGCGTTCTCACATATTCAAGTGCTTTATCCAGCAAAAGCGTTTTCCCCGCCTGTTCTTCCCATGCGGCGGCTTGCTCCTTTAAGCTGTCAAAAATCGCCTGTTCTGCCGCCGCGCTTTCGCTGCGCATGGAAAGTAGCTGCGCAATCGGCAAGGAAGCATAAGGGGCAATATCTCCGTCCTTTGCTTCAAAATATATCCGGCGTTCTATCCGCATGGTTTCGGCGGCTTCTAATTTGTCATGGTCGTATGAGGTGTACGGCATATTGTTTCATCACGTCCTTTCTCGGTCATATAAGGGTTTGGGACTATCCCAACAAGCAAAATGCCCGCGCCGTTCCAAGAGCAGCGCGGGCATTTCTCGCAAACGGGTACTCGTTTGCTGTGCTTGCTATGTAGTTGTTTTTATCCGTAAACGCCTGTTTCTCTCACTTTCCGCTTTCTGCCTGCGGCGTATCCTTTCCTAATTTTTGATAAGTAAGTCCATGAGAAACCTGCGTGCCGCGATTTTCGGAAGTATTGAAACTGTCGATTGTTTCCCGTCCCAAGTTATCCGAAATATCCTTTGCATTTTTCCCACGTCCTCCCAAAAACAAGGTGCTGTCGGCATTATCAAGTATGATTTCTGCCGCGTCCTTGTAAATGGCTTTTAGTTGGCTCTGCGATTGCAGAATGATAGAAGCGGACATTTCCCTGCTGCGAATGGTCGCAATTAACTTATCAAAGCGGGGTATCTGCCCGATGTTGGCAAATTCATCAAGCAAAAACCGGACATGAATAGGCAATTTGCCGTTGTATTCGTTGTCCGCTTTATCACAAAGCAAATTGAAAAGCTGCGATTGCAGAATAGCGATAACAAAATTAAAGGTGTCGTCGGTATCGCTCATTATGAGGAAAAGCGCGGTTTTCCTGTCGCCCAATGTATCAAGTTCCAATTCATCATAGGACATGAGTTCCCGGAGTTCCTCTATATCAAAAGGGGCAAGACGCGCACCGCAAGAAATAAGGATTGATTTTGCCGTTTTGCCAGAGACGAAAAGTCAAGGACTTTTTCATCAAATTCAAAAAGAAGTCACATTTTGCGGACTTCCTCACGGAGCAGACGCTTGATTTTGTCCTCCATCGTCTCTTTTGCGGTCTGGCTGAAATGGACACGGACGATATAGGTTGTCTTGCCGATCTGCTTTCTGACAGTCGGGCAAGTGGCGGTGTTGGTTGCGGTATTGTTCATTCAAAATCCTCCTGTAAATGAAAAATGCCCGGTGACTGTTCATCATCGAGCGGTGTCGGTATGAGGGAACAAGGCAAGGCGGCAACATTAAGGTATCTATAAAAACCTTGCCGTCTTTGCCATGCTTGCCGTGTTCCTGTTGTCAGTCTCGGAGATAGCAGACCCATGCTGTGCCGTCTTTCTCGGTCACAAGTCTGTCCCCGATACGGCTCTTTGCCGTCCTCATGGTGCGTGAGGAAATCCCACGCTCATTGACTGCCTTTTCCAGTTCTGCGCTCGGCATACGCTTTCCGTCCGCAAGCAGTTCCAGAATGAGCATTTGCGCCTGTGCGGTCTTGCTCTCGGTCTTGGCGGTGTCCGTCCCGGCAAGAAGCTCGTCAGCGGTAATGTCATAAGCTTCCTATCCACGCAAACCCTTTCTCGTCTCCCAGAGAAAAGGCAATGGACTGTCCGGGCGGCGCAAGGAGCTTTTCTCATGGATCAGCACCCTCGTTGTGGGGCTGTCCTTCAGCTTGCCGATAAAGAGCAGACTGCGGACTGCCGCCGTAATGTCGATAGACCCTAATCCCCGGTAGGTGCTTTGCGTTCCTGCGGCTTTGTTGAGGTGTCCGATCAGCACGATAGCGCACCCGGTAGCCTGTGCAATGTCTCCCAGACTGCGGAATATCGGGCGCACCTCGTTTGCTCTGTTCATGTCCACATCTGCACCCAGAAAAGCCTGTACCGGGTCAATGATAACCAGCCTTGCGCTGTTTTCCCGGATTGCCCTTGCTATGCGTTCATCGGCAAGGGTCAGCGGTGTGTCTCTATCGTCAATGACAAGCACTCGTTCAAGGTCTGCGTCTGCTTCTATCAGTCGGGGCTTGACGGTATCACCCAGACCGTCCTCGGCGGTCTGATAGATGATATTGAAAGGCTCAAGTGTCTCCATACCGGGCAAAGGCTTTCGATTGGTGCAAGCCGCCGCAAGGCGCATGGCAAAGTAGGTCTTGCCCTCGCCGGGATTGCCCTGGATAATTGTCAGCTTTTCCAAAGGGGATATACGGAAACCATAGCCAATCCACGCTCGTCAGCTCCACATCTGCCATGCGGAGCATGGGGACAGGCTGGGCGGTGGGCAGCTCTCGCAGCGTGATTGTCTCGGCTATGAATTTGCGGCTGGGAATGTCCCCTTGCTGACGGAGAACATCGTTCCAGTCTTTCCTTACCGGGACAAGGCGAATGACGGCGATCTCGCCGGGAATGTCCTGTGCCAGCCGGGTGCAGGCTTCACTTCCTGCGGTGTCGCTGTCAAGGCAGAGGAACACTTTTCGGATGTCCTTGCGTTCAGAAAGAAAACGGTCAAGGGCTTTGCCTGAAACGCCGCCCAGGGCAAGGTAGCTCCTTGTCTGCCAGTCCTGCGGATAAAGGCAGATAAAGGACAAAAGGTCAATCGGTGCTTCAAAGACAAAGAGCTGGTTGCCGTTTCCCTCATAGTGGAACGGATAGGGATTTGTCAGACCCGGCAATGTCCTGTCTGAATGGGTCTGCCGTTCCTCGCACATGGGCGTATCTCGGCGTACCGCTTCGGTCTCTGCCGACAAACACAACATTGTGCCGCTTTGCGTCCTCGTAAATATCCCCGGAAAGAAGAAAAGCCTCAACAAGCGTTTTGTTGAGACCTCGGCTTTCTGTGAGATATTGGATTGCTCTGTCGGCTGTCCTGTTGTGCAAGGGCAAGTGAAACGCTGTGGGCGGTGCTGTGCTGGCTTCGCTCTGTCCCTCGGCGCTTTCGCCGGTTAAGAGCTGGACTGCTTCGGGAAAGGACTTGCCGTAAAACTCCATGACAAAATCAATAGGATAGCCGCCCTTGCTCTGGCTGTGGCGAAACCATTTGTTTCCCCGGACGGTCAGGCTGTCATGTTCTTTCCAGCGGTATTCCCGTCCGCTTTTGATAAGTGTCTCTCCCTGTGTGCGGAGAAAATCTTCCAGACTGACGGCGTTTGCCCGGTCGATCTGTGCTTGGGTGTACTGCATGGGCGTCCTCCTTACTTCTTGAAAACAGCGCATCGTCTGCAAATGCCATGCTCACGCTCGTCCAGCGTGTAGGGGCAGTTCGCACATTCCTCGCCGTACTGTCTCATGATAACAGGCAGATAGCCCAGCTCCTGCAACATATCAATCTGGCGGTCGGTGAGGGTGGCTTCAAAGGCAAGGCATTTCCGGGTGTGTTCGTCCAGCTCGATCAGGTCGGAAAGCGGTCTGCCATCGGTCAAAGCTTCTCCGCTCAAAAGGCGTTTTGCCGTTCTGCGGATGGGGTTGTACTCGTTCTTCCAGTCGTATTTTTTCATCGTGTCATATCCTCCTTTTTCTGTCGTGTTTGGGGTCGATTTTGGAGCTTTTGTTCCTCTGTACGCTCGTTAAATCGGGCGGCAGTATCTACACATGACTTGACCTTCCAAAGGCGGTGTAAATCGTCTCTGACGGTCTTAAACTCGCCATAGGTGGTGTTGTGCGCCTGTTCCAGCTCGTCATACTCGTCGGACAGCTTTTTCATATCCACCTTGCCGTCTGGGAACTCCCCGGTCAGCTTTCGTCTGGCGGCGTAGAACTGTATCAGTTCCGCTTCATGCTCTGCCTTGTACTTGGCTCTGGGCTTCTCAAGCTTGATTTTCTGCAAGCCGTCATAGACAGGCTTCAAGTTCTGGAAAGCGGCGGAGCTGTCATAGAGCCGCTTAATCGCTTTCATTCGTGCCGTCTGCTCATCCAGCGTTTTCTTCAAGCTCTCTGTGGCAGCACTGTGTTCGCTGACACGGCTTTCCAAATCTTCAAGGGAGTAAATGCCATTCCTCCGAAGATAATTGAAAGTCTCGTTCATCTCCTTTAGATTGCTGATTTTACCTTTCTGGGAATACGCCCCGGCTCTGCGCTGGGTGTAATAGGCGTTCAGCAGAGAAACAAGGTCGGGTGCCTGCGGCTTGGCAAGCTCCACCTTTGCTTCGGCAATCCAATCAAACAGGTGAGCGATTTTCTTCTTAATGTCCCGGATAACGGCATTGGTGGCTTTGATCCAGCGGTTGAACTCGCCTTTCTCGGTGCGTATGCCCTTCTTCTCCATTGCCCGGACGGTTGCGCCCTCATGGACGGTGGGAAGAAGCTCCACGCCCTGACGCTCATAGCTTCGGTGGTCGATACTAACGTCAAGCCCCTTTTCAGCAAACTTGGCGTTGCATAGCTCCGCCCATGTCTGCCGCCAGTATTCCAGCGTTTCGGGACTGCCCCAGTCGGTAGTGGGAACGGCGTTAAACACAAAGTTTCCATCTGCGTCCCGGATACGGTTGCCGTCCTCGTCCAGCTCGTAAACTCGGTGCTGCTTACAGCCCCATTTGCCGTTCTGCTCGATGGGACGGATGGGGCAAAGCACATGAAAATGGGGATTGGGTATGCCGCCGTCCTCTCTGTCTGGCTGGTGTACAGCGAAGTCAACCACCATGCCACGGCTCACAAACTGCTCCAATAAAAATTGCCTTGCAAGAGCGATGTTTTCCTCAAGGGAAAATTCATTCTGCAAAGCAATGTCAAAGCTGTATGCAAGCTGTGCCGTCTTTCCACGCTCGGCTTTTTCCACGGCGTTCCATAGGGTCTGACGGTCTGCGTATTCTTTCGGTGCATGGGACGGCAGGAGAATGTCGGAGCATATCACGCCGCCCTTGCGGGTGTAGTCGCTGTATTCGCCATAATACTCGCTATACAATCGCTCCCCGGCACGGTAGGCGGCAGAAGCAATAGCGGACTGTCCTGCGCTTCGCTTAGTCTGCGTGACGCTCAGATGAAATAGTGCCATCGGCTTTCTGCTCCTTTCCTCTGCTCGCTTGGTTGATGTGGGTAATCGCCATGTGACGGACGGCTCGCTGGACTTCGGGCAGAGAAAAGATGTACTCCATCAGCTCCGTCATTTCGGTGCGTGTGAGATCTTTGAACTCCGGGGCAAGGCTCTCAATCGTGCCGCCCAGATTGCAAAGACGGTGGGTGCGCTTTTGTCTCTCGCCTTTCTCCAGATACTTCTTTCTGTTCTCCAGACGCTCCAGCTTGTGCTGTTCCTGTGCAAGCTGTGTCTCGACCTGTTCCTTTTCGGCTCGGAGCTGTTCAAGGTTTTTCGGTTTTGCCATTTTTCGTGACCTCCTTTTTTGAAAATGGGGATAAAAAAAGACCGTCAACTTTTCGCAGATTGCGACCAGTCAACGGTCAGTTTTTCGGTATTCAGTTGTTGTGTTCAGTTCGGTAAATTGAAGTTGGTCAAAGTTGTTGGCGAAGATATTCCACAACATTTCCATTCGTATCATAGAAACAGATGTTTCCTACATTGAGGGGCAGGACAATGGCGAAAGGCTTGCCACTATCAATATCAATCACCTGAATGCCGTTGCCATCATCTACTTCAAGTCGAACAATATTTTGGGTATTCATTGAGATAAATGCCCTTTCGTTATTTCCCTCAACAACAAACTCTGCAATGTAATCATCAACCTCAACTATATCTCCACCACCACGGAAGAAATATCCAAAAGACAAGCCAGGGCGATTTACATAGACAGAAAAAGTGTGGTCTGTCTTGTCCTGTGGGTAAGAAATAAATGCAGCCATTGTGTCGGAAATGCTTCCATCAACAATCCAATCATCCAAAATTTTTTGAGATTGGCGAATGTCTGCTTCTAAACTGTTTGCGGTTTTACCAATGTCATTGTTTGCATAAAGGAAACCGAAAACCAACACACAAGCCAAAATAACACCCAAGAGGATTATGGGTAATTTCTTTTTCATAGAATCACACTCCTTTATCAAATTAAGATTCTTGATTTTCAAACTTGCTGGCGGCGAACGGTTTGTCAAAACCGTTTGCGGACGGCAAGTCCACAGGGGATAGCCGCTTTAGCGGCGCAAGGGGGTGTAGCCACCTTGACGGAACGAAGTGACGCAACATTCTCGGTCATGCAGTTTTCTTCTGCTGACGGAGAATGAAGCTCCGCAGGGCGCACTACTCTCGACAGAGAGTATAGAAGTGCGCCCTTTAGTTCCTAAAGGGGTTTGCTCCGGCTTAATTTCTCGACAAACTGCAATTAGTCATTTCAGTAAGTATTTTCCGAGTCCTATCTGAATCAAATATAGGACAAGGATATGTGCTGGATAAAAAACATAGAAGAAGTATTTTAGCTTCAGTTTACCACGCTTTCCGTTGTATAGCAGAATAAGCAAGCAGGCAAGAAGCGTACATAAAGGCGGTTGATTCCCCGTTGTCCCCATGTAAGCCAAAAGGAACAGCAACACTTGATAGATTCGGTGATTACGGCAAATATAAAATGCTGATATGAATAAGATCCCCTGCATACCGTAGTCACAATGGATTCCTTCCGCAATGCCGGAAAAAAGCACTACACTGAGAACTTGCAGGACTGCTGATTTTATTCTATCCACCGGTAGGTCTGATTTACACGAAAATCTTTCAAGGCATACCAATGTCAATAAGCCTAAAAACAAGGTGAAAAATACATTTTGATACTTCAAGTAAAACGGAAATGTATCTTCCATTCGTGAATACGCACTAAAGAAACCTATGTCAAATGGAACTTCCGAAATAAGGGCAAATGCAAGCATCAACCCAATATAGCGTTTTTTACTTCTTGTGTGTTGGAATCCTTCTGCCAGCAAAAAACAGAATAGCGGAAAAGCAATCGTCCCAATGCTTTGCAAATCAAACCGTATGAAATAATCTATCTCTCGGAATCTCTCCCACGACATTTGCCCGTTATCTGCCATAGCCCCCCAGTAGTTTGATAGCAGCCATTGCAGCACAATTTTACATAGATGGTCAATAAGCATTGTCAGTACAGCAATAACCTTTAGCGAATTTCCTGAGAGAAATTGAATGCGATTTATTTTCCTATCAAGGCTCATAAAGCAACCTCCTACCAACTTCCAATTCTACGATTTTTCGCATTCAAATTATACCATAAAACTCGTGAACAATTCTATCGCAACTTTGGAATATATGAGAAAAGTCCGAACAGTTTTCTGCCCGGCACTTCCTCACTCAATCATAAATCAATTCTGCTTTCACAATCTCCTCTGCCTGTGCCTTGCAAGCGTTCATCTGCCGCACCCATTCCATTTGATTATCGGCTTTCAGTTGCTCAGTCACACCGTTTTGCTCTGCCAGTGACCGCACGATCAGCTCCATGCGGTTTCGTGCCGCTTCGTCAATCTCGGCACAATGTTCAAAGAGCTTGTCGGATAGCACCAGTTCATTGAACAGTATCGGGCGGTGCATTTCCAGATACGCCTTGCGAAGTCTGCCGTAGTGTCCGATGGGCTTGGTCTTGCGGATAACGATGTTCGGGATAAGATAATCGCCGTTCTGTGTGTAAGTGATATTCATGCTGATTGTACTCCTTTCATTGGCTCTCTCTGCGGTAAGCTGCTGACAGGGACGAACACGCCCTTTGCAATGTCCTCTGCACGAATGGCGGCTTTCTTGGCTTCGATTTCTGCCTTTTTCCGCTCCTTGATTTTATCCTCGTATCGCTTCTGCGCTCCGCTGGCTTTACGCTTCAAGTAGTTCTGATGAAGTCTGTCCTTGCGTTCCTCTCGCTTGCGGATTTCTTCTAATTCCTCCGGGGTCAGCTCCACTTCTCCAAACGCCGGGGGAACGAAACGCCCAACAAAATTGAAGTAAATCTCAACCTCCTGTGTGGTCTGTATACTTCCTTTGCGGTCACGCTCATGCACAAGAATTTTCTCGATAAACTCGTTGAGCATGGCAATGGTCAGCTTGTCGAAGTTCTCATACTTACCAATCAGAGCGATAAAACGGTCAGCGTCCTTTTCGTGCTTCTCATAGCTCTTGACAGCCTTTTCCAGAACAGAGATTTCAGCGGTAAGCTCGGACTGTTCCTTTTCGTATTGAGCGTCCAGAGTGGCGTATCTGCTGTCGGACAGCTTGCCTAAAATGTTGTCCTCATAGATTTTGCAGAGCAGGACTTCCAGCTCGGAAACTCTCTGCTTTGCTGTGGCAAGGCGTGTCCGCTGTTTCCTGACCTCTGCCGTCTGCTGGCTGGACTGTGCTTCCTGCACCACACGGACAAACTCGGCTCTGTCATGCTTGGCATATTCGGCAATAGCTTTGAGCATTTCGGAAACAAGGGACAGTACCACATCTTCATTGATACGGTGCTGTGTCGTGCAGAGCTTTCCAACTGGGACTTTGCTGTATTGGGAACAGGTATATTGAGAAATACGCTTGCCGTTGTTGGTACGGTGGACATACATCTTGCCGCCGCAATCGGCACAATAAAGCAAGCCTGTGAGGGGAGCTGCTTCGCCCCAGCCGTCCGGGTAGCGTCTGACATTCCCACGGATTTTCTGCACAAGGTCAAAGGTCTGCTGGTCAATAATGGCTTCGTGCGTATTCTCAAAAATCGTCCATTCGTCCTCCGGGACATAATGGCTTTTCTTGTCCTTGAAGTGCTTTCGGGTCTTGAAATTGATGGTGTGTCCCAGATATTCACGCTTTTCAAGAAGGTTGCAGATGGTGGAAGAACCCCAGCCGTACACATCTTTGAAAGTCTTATTCTTGTTCACGCCCTCGCCGTGCTGGGCAAGGTAAGCGGACGGAATGAGAATTTTTTCTTCTTTCAGCTTGCTGGCGATCTGATACGGACCGTAGCCCTCAATCGTCATGGCAAAGATACGCTTGACCACCTCTGCGGCTTCGGGGTCAACCAACCATTGGTCTCTGGCTTCGTTCCAGAGATAGCCGTAAATGACTGTGCCTGTGAGGTGCTTGCCGGACTTGCCTTTGGACTGGAAAGTGGAACGGATTTTACGGCTGGTGTCTCTGGCGTAATACTCGTTCATAATGTTGCGGAAAGGGGTAAAATCATCGTCCCCTCTGGCACTGTCCACGCCGTCATTGATGGCGATAAGGCGAACGCCACGCTGACGCAGGATTTCCATAATCTGACCGACTTTCAGATAGTCACGACCCATGCGACTCATGTCCTTGATGCACAGATACTCCACATTCCCGGCTTCAACCTCTTTCATCATTGCCAAAAATCCGGGACGGTCAAAGCAAGTACCACTAATGCCATCGTCCGTGAAATGGACAATGTTCGTAAAGCCCTGCCGTGCGGCGAACTCCTCCAACATAGCCTTTTGATTGGAAATGGAATTGCTCTCACGCTGTTGGTCATCATCTTTGCCAAAGTCATCACGGCTCAGTCGTTCGTACAGAGCTGTGATTTTCTCGTTTTTTCTCATAACTTGCGCTCCTTTCTTCGGTTTTAGGTTGTGTGTTCTAAGAGACTTCCCAACCGCTTGATTAAGAAGTCTTTTAGAGCATACAACACCCGCCGCCAATTTGTATTTTTTATATTGCTTCACCGCGAAATGGTCGGGGCTGCGTTCTTCTAAATCGGCAAAGAGCAGATCAACGGGGCTTTGGTATTCCTCGTCGTCCTCGCGTGCTTCGCTTGCATTGATAAGTTCAAGCAGCGTTGTAAAGTTCATTTCCTCGGCGGGGGCTTCATACCAAATGTAGCCGATCAACGCGCAATATAATAATCTCTCGGCTTTCACCCAAAAATCTTCCGCGCTTTTTTCTCCCTCGCCTTTGGTATTGACAATAAGGGTATTGACAACCTTTAACACGTCCTTTTCGCTGCGGATATAGACAAAGGGGTTATAGTGCATACTTTTCCGAAAGTTTATCGTGTTCAGTACCTTAATGCGGTAGCCTGCCCGTTGCAGCAGCTTTCCGCACTCGATTAGGACGGTGCCTTTTGGGTCGGTCAAGACGTAGGAAGAATGAAGCTGCATTAAATTAGGCTTTACGAAAAACCTTGTCTTGCCGCTGCCGCTGCCGCCGATCACCACGACGTTTTTATTTCTCGCATATTTCGGCTGCTTCGGGCGGCTGTTCATGGTAAGGCGTTCGGTCTGCGTCAAAATGATGTTGTTCTGAAAATCCGGGTCAATGTAGGGCTTTATATCTTCGGCGTTGCCCCATCGGGCAGAGCCGTACTCCGCGCCCTTGCGGTATTTCTTTGCGTTTTTCCCTTTGACATAGACAATCAAGCGGATAACCACCGCGCCTACAATGCCAACAAGCAAATCCAGCGGGTACACGCTCGGCAAGGCGTTTTCAAATGCTGCGGAAAATCCTTTTGTGATATTCAGTATCTTTGCGGATATATCCGCGCCGGGGGCAAGTCGCACCGCCTGTCCGACTTTATCAAAGAGATAGACAAAGAACACATAGGGGATATTCGGAAGTATCAGCTTTTTGTAGTTTATTTGCTTCATATCTCGCGCCCCCTGTCTATTTTCTTTACCTTGTCGCGGGCGGCGTTAAGCTGCTTCGCCTTGTCCTTTGCAGCGGCAAGGGCTTTGCGGATAGAGGGCTTTTTATCCCGGTTCAGCTTCTTTGCGGAAAACTCTTGAAATGCTGCGGTCATAACGTCCGCGTCCCGGCCTTTGAAAAACACAAGGTAACGGGTCTGCTCGCCCTTAACCTTTTTCAGCGAAAAATCTATGTTGTATTTCTTCGCCGTACTCTCAAAGGCTTTAATATTGCTGTCGGTGATCTCGATGTTGGAAACGCCCGCGTTCTGCTTCATAAGCTGGCGCATGGTCTGTTTCCCATGCGCGGGCTTGCTTTTCTGCTCCAAAAACTTTCGGATTGCTTTCTGCAACGCCTGTTCGGTAAGCCGCGCCGCGCCTTTTCCCACTTTGACGTATAGGGCAATCGTTTTTTGGGTTACTTCCTCCTGCAAGGTATCAACTCCTTTCCCGGTAAAGTGTGGCTATGCTCATTCGCCGCCGTAAAAATCGTGATTGACAAGGGCGGTATAGTAGCTGTCAATGGTACTCGGCGCGTTGAACAGCACCGCTTTTAGATACTGCTTGATATTGCGCACTTTGGTTGTGTTTTCCCTCATGCAGTCCAAAACAAATTCAATATGGCTGCTGTTCAGCTTCAAAAACTTGGATTTGACAAGTTCGGCGGGGTAGTCGTCCCCGGCAATACGGATTGTCTTTCGGGCTGTGCAGACGGTTTCCAGCATAAGGTCAACAATCTCATTTAGGCGGTCTGCGTCGATTTTACAGTTTTGAATGAGATGGTCGTATTCGATATTGTCCTTGATAATCTCCCTGTAAATCTCTACTGCGCTATTGCTTTTCGCTTCCGTTCTTTTCCTTTCCGGCGGCGTAGCCGCTTCGTCCTGTGCAAAGGGCAAGGGGTTTGGGGAATGGAAAGGAATGGAATGGGTACTTGATAAATCAGTAATTGATTGTTCTTTACTTGATATATCTTTATTTAATTGCGTTGGATTTTCCAACGTAGGTTTTTCCAACGTTGGATTATCCAATGTTGGATTTTCCAATGTTGGATTTTCCAATGTAGGGTAATCCGATATAGACGGCTGTTCGCCGCTGGTAGCTGCTTCCGGCTCTCGCGGCTGCGGCTGCTCGTATATGACATAATCCGCGCCCCGCAAGCGTCCTTTCTCGTCGCGCTCCCGGCTGCGCACGATATATCCGGCTTTTTCGAGTTCTTTTACCGCTTCGCGGATTGCGTCGATCTTCTCGCGGTTGATGTGAGATAAGCCCGCAAGGGTATAATCCCAATCTTCGGGCAAAGACAGCATTTGCGAAAGCAAGCCTTTTGCCTTTAAGGTGAGTTCCTTATTGCGCAAGTGGTGGTTGCTCATAACGGTATATCCCGTATTGCGTTCCACTCTGAAAACTGCCATGTTTCATCACTTCCTCTCTTGGTCTGCGTGGAATATTAGAAAGCCGTTTTCGGCGGTTTTGGTATTGCAGTATGCCTTTGCCGTTTTTGTGTCTGAAAAGCCTTGTATTGCAAGGGCTTTTTCGCGCCTAACGTTCCACGTTACCGCCTGTTTTCGGGCATAAAAAAACCGCAACTCTTTTCAAGCTGCGGCGACATATCCTACTCACTTAAAAACGCCATATCAAGGCTTGTCCAACCTTGCTACGGCGTTTTAGGTGTAATTATAGGGGTTGTTTAATTGTCTTTAATGTGCTGAAAGCCGCATGGTTACGGCATTTTCCTTGTTGTGCATATATTGACGGGGCAGTTGGTCCAGTCGGCCCCGTAGCGCCAGTTACGCCGGTCGCGCCGGAAGGCCCGGTTGGCCCAGTCGGTCCGGTAGCGCCAGTTATGCCGGTCGCGCCGGAAGGCCCGGTTGGCCCAGTCGGTCCGGTAGCGCCAGTTATGCCGGTCGCGCCGGAAGGCCCGGTTGGCCCAGTCGGTCCGGTAGCGCCAGTTACACCGGTCGTGCCGGAAGGTCCAGTTGGTCCAGTCGGCCCCGTAGCGCCAGTTACGCCGGTCGCGCCGGAAGGCCCGGTGGGTCCGGTCGGCCCCGTAGCGCCAGTTACGCCGGTCGCGCCGGAAGGCCCGGTGGGTCCAGTCGGTCCAGTAGCACCAGTTACGCCGGTCGCGCCGGAAGGCCCGGTGGGTCCGGTCGGCCCCGTAGCGCCAGTTACGCCGGTCGCGCCGGAAGGTCCGGTAGGTCCGGTTGGCCCCGTAGCACCTGTGACACCGGGTAATCCCTGTGGTCCGGCTGCTCCTGTGGCACCAGTTGGTCCGGCTGCTCCTGTGGCACCAGTTGGTCCGGTGAGTCCGGTTGGCCCCGTAGCACCTGTGACACCGGGCAATCCCTGTGGTCCGGTTGCTCCTGTGGCACCAGTTGGTCCGGTGAGTCCGGTTGGCCCCGTAACGCCCGTGGCACCTGGTAATCCCTGTGGCCCAGTAGCACCGGTCGCGCCCGGTAATCCAGCAAAACCTTGAGGGCCAGTTGCACCAGTAGCTCCAGTGGCCCCTCGCGGCCCCTCTACGCCCTGCATTCCTTGTATGCCCTGTGGCCCAGTCGGCCCTGTAAGGCCGCGGGGACCTTCAACGCCTTGAATGCCCTGAATTCCTTGTGGTCCTGTCGGTCCGATGGGACCACGTTCGCCGGTTGGCCCGGTCGCTCCAGTCGCGCCTGTTGGCCCAGGTTCCGGACATGGAACAGGTACACAACAGGGTGGAGGCGGCAGCAAGGCGGTGGACAACAGGAGGAATTGTAGCATGCGTTATTGAGCTCTTCATTCGGATAAATTTTCATGCTCTTTACCTCCGAGCAAAGATTTGGAATATTCCAAATACAGTTTATGCTTGGGAGGAGCAAATGGACACAAAAAGAGGGTGTCCTAGAAGCCATGAAATGACGGAAGGATACCCTCTTTTTTAGAAACTGAGATATTTTCCAGACAGAAAGAGGACGCCCCTTTTCCTATGAATCGAAAAATTCATAGTTTTGGGACACCCTCTTTTAATAGGAAGTATAGCGATTTAAGAGTTTACTTTTGCCTTTGCCACCTGCTTGTCAATATACTCCTGGAGCGGACGTTCTTTCAGATTAATGGTCATTTTAGAGGAATCCGGCTTGTGCAGGGATAGGATGGTGGCCATGCGGTCGTCCGATTTCTTGGACGTAATGTCAAAGGTTCCGTCGGCATTATCCGGCTTTACAAAGCAGACCGTACAGTAATATTTGTCCTTATAATACTGGCCGGCAGTTGCCTCAGCAAGCTCTTTGAGTTCCTTATTCGACAGGGACTCCGGGTCTTTCGTTACAACAAACATTGCGCGGTTCCCGTAGATACGCTTGTACACGCCATCCTGAAAGGTGAAATTTTCATCTGTTTCTGTATACTTCTTAGAATTTGTTCCAGTACCAGTTGCAGCGTTTCCAGTAGAAGTAGCAGAGGACATCGTATTGGAAGAAGTAGCCCCCTCGCCGGATTCATTGGTAGAGACAGTTGATTCGGTTTCAGAGGAAGAAGACTCTGCCTCCGAAGACGAAGCCATTGAAGAAGAGGACGACTCTGTCTCAGAAGAGGAGGTGCTCTCTTCTGAGGGAGTGCAGGCGAATAGCGTACATGTAAGAGCTGCAATCATCATGGCAGCGATTATTTTTTCAGCATATTTCCAACTCCTTTAAAAATTTTTACTCATGATAGCACGCGCTAAATTTCAAGTCAACCGGGGGTTGCTGGCTTTGGGCGGATTGCGGGACATTCGTTTCTGAAAGTTTGCCCGGTTTTCCTAAGAAAATTCAAGAATTGTAAAAAAAGTGAAAACAAGAAGAAAAGTTTCCTTTAACAAGGGTTTATATTCTTTAAAATTAAAAATGAATCTTACGGTTTTCTTACAATTGCCTTAAAAGACTTTTAAAAAGCAACTTTTTGTCTTTTTTCGTGTTATACTCCATAGTGTACTTGAAGCGGTAAGTCCAATTTTGATGAGGAGTTAAAAACTTTATGTGGAGTATAGAGAACCGTACGGCGTTTTTTGAATGTGTAGCGGACCTATTAAAGGAACCCAAGGTACAAAAAATGCAGGAAATTCGCCAACATGTAGAGGACGCCAATTGCCTGCAGCATTGTCTGTTTGTAGCCTATTTAAGCTTTTTGTTTTGCCGGAAATTTCATTTGGATGCCGTTTCTGCGGCGCGGGGAGGGTTACTGCACGACCTGTATTTGTACGATTGGCGCACCCACAAAGGAAACCACATGACCATGCACCCGATCACAGCGCTCGCAAATGCGACGCGCCTGTTCGAGCTGAATGAAAAAGAGAAGGATATTATCGTCAAGCATATGTGGCCGTTGACACCTGCATTTCCGAAATATGCAGAAAGCTTTGTGGTGAGCACAGCGGACAAGCTGTGCGCGCTTGCTGAAATTTTTCACGTATATCGTCGGCTGCGAGTAAGGGAAAACCTGGATTTTCTTCCTAAGAAATCATTGGAACAATCGCCGGATTCCTCGCAAAAGCGTGCTTCTGCATGATCGCTGGAAGAGTGGTGTGGTTTGTGTTATAATTTCACTAAACACCATAGATTCGGAGGATGAAATATGCAGGAAATTGAGCGAAAGTTTCTACTATCGGAGTTTCCAGATTTGCCGCTGTTGGAAAAGGCGGAGACGTTTCAAGGGTATCTGTCCGTGGAGCCGGTTGTTCGAATCCGAAAAAAGGTAAAAAAGATCATACGAGCTATGTGCTGTGCATCAAGGGGAAAGGGAGGCTTTGCCGGAAAGAGATTGAATGGAACCTGACAGAGGATGTCTTTCAGGAGTTGGAAGAGCTCCTGGAAATCCCTATGGTGCGTAAAGAATATCGGGTTTATGCGCTGGAAGATGGACATCGCTTGGAATGTAGTTGGGTGGATTGAGGGGAACCAACAGAATTTCTCTATGCGGAGGTAGAGTTTCCCTCCATAGAAGATGCTTTAGCGTTTCAGCCGCCAGCATGGCTGGACAATGAGGTGACGGAGGATTCCTATTACAGCATGAGCCAGTATTGGCAGAGAAAACGGGACGTACTTCGAAAAAAGTAAATATGCAATTTGATGCAGCGGGGACCAAGGAGGAAACCCGCTGCTTTTCACTGCATGATGCACTGTACAGAAATTTCCGCATAGTTTGGTGATATGAGAAATCCGGGGTGAGACACCACCGGACGGTGAAAGGGGAACATCCACATGATCGACGGTAAGTATAGCATTGTTATGCAGACACCTATGGGCCCTGTAAATGGGACACTGCTCTTAAAGACAGAAGGAGAAACACTGAGCGGCGTATTGGAGGCGATGGGAGGGCGGCATCCGTTTTCTGGCGGGACCGTACAGGGCGAGGATTGTGCATTTTCCAGTGTTTTTCAAACGCCGCTGGGCAGGTTGCAGCTTTCCGTCAAAGGGAGTGTCCATGGAGATGTGTTCCGCGCCACCGCCCGGACACAGATGGGAGTAATCAATGCCATGGGAAAACGTACACATTCCAGCGGGCAAAGGAACCCATAATTTACGAAAATACCGAAAGGGATGCCATTGTAAAGCAAACATGAGTTTGCTATAATAAAAATGACTTGTCGATGGAGTACGTGGCTATAGAGTGGCCATCCATGATTTGTATGGATGTAAAGACGAAGGAGGAAACAAGATGGAAAAAGCAAAGGTCTATTTTACTGATTTTCGAGCTGGCCTGAATCAAAATCTGCTGCAAAAGCTGGAAAAATTGGTGGTAAAGGCGGGCATTGAACAGCTGGATTTCCAGAATAAATTTGCAGCGATCAAAATCCATTTCGGGGAGCCGGGCAACCTGGCATACCTGCGCCCGAACTACGCGAAGGTTATTGTCGACTTGGTGCGGCGCAACGGAGGCCGCCCCTTTCTGACTGACTGTAATACGCTTTATGTAGGGCGCCGCAAGAATGCACTGGATCATCTGGATGCCGCCTATGAAAATGGCTACAATCCCTTTGCTACGGGCTGTCATGTCATTATTGCAGATGGCTTGAAGGGAACGGATGAGGCGCTTGTGTCCGTTCCGGATGGACAGTATGTCAAAGAGGCGAAAATTGGCCGCGCCATTATGGATGCAGATATTTTTATCACATTGACCCATTTCAAAGGCCATGAAGCGACTGGGTTTGGCGGTACATTTAAGAATATCGGCATGGGTTGCGGGTCCCGTGCAGGTAAGATGGAGATGCACAGCAGCGGTAAGCCGTTTGTCGATCAGGCGCTTTGCGTGGGATGCGGTTCGTGCCAGAAAAACTGTGCACATTCTGCGATCACCATCACAGATCGAAAGGCGGACATTGACCACAACAAGTGCGTAGGATGTGGACGTTGCATCGGCGCTTGCCCGATGGATGCGGTAAAATCCCCGGATGATGAGGCAAACGATATACTGAATAAAAAGATTGTGGAATACTCTGCGGCCATTCTCCGCGAGAAGCCGAATTTCCATATCAGCTTGATTTGTGATGTTTCTCCATTCTGTGATTGCCACGCAGAGAACGACGTTCCGATTATTCCGGATGTCGGTATGTTGGCTTCGTATGATCCAGTAGCTTTGGACATGGCGTGTGCAGATCTCTGCAACCAACAGCCTGCAATGGCGGGAAGTATCATCGATGGGAAACCCGTACATGACCACTTTGATGCGACGCATCCAACCACCAATTGGCGCGTCACCATCGATTACGCAGAGGAAATGGGACTGGGAACACGTGATTACGAGTTGATCCGTATTTAGTCTTTTATTTCTTGCATGAAATGTTGCGCCCGGACATAACCTTTTTGGCTATGTCCGGGCGCATTATTTGCATTCGGTGATTTTACGATTCCAGTTTGTTCTCCAGATAGGTGGCGAGTACCTCGAGGTCGGAAATCGAATGAATATCCGCTGCCCGACGATTGATTTCTTCTTTAACCTCCAGTGGAAGGGAATCGAAGTAACCTGCCGCAGACATATCCCCGTTGTATCCCTTGTTGAAGCCGCCATATCGGTTGTCCATGAAAACACCTCCGCAAAGGAGCCTATACGAGATACATATAGATTCCTGTAGATCACCGAGGTTAAAAGCATAAACTTGTGTATATGCGTGTAACTTCGGTGGACTACTAGTATATGCAGAAGGGTTCACAGATTCACAAGGAAACGGATGGAAGTCAACCTGCATGTTCGGTTGGCGTAGGACAGAGCAAGGACAGGACATCGTCGACGGTTTTGCCAGAACGCAGCATGGCGTCGTAAAGCGTGTTGATTTCTGCTTCCCGTTTTGCGTTTAAAAGCTCTTTTCGCTTTTCTTCCAATTCGATAATCGTCTTTTTCCAGCGGGTGATTTGAGCCTCAACCTTCATAATTTCCGTATCATAGTCGATTCCCCTGCGGGTACGGGCCATGAAAAACATCTCCTTCATCGGTTTTCCATAGTATGGTCCTTAAAAAGGAAATCTATGCAGAAAGGATTTCAGTTTTGCACATGGCGCCCGAGTGCCATTTCATAGCAGGAGACAAGCGCCTTGGCCTGGTTGAGATCGGTCAAACTGGCGGCGGTTTTGCTGACCAATTTGCGCATGAGTTGTTCCCCGTCTGCATCGAGCTGCGCGAGTTTTTTGACAATGTCTCCCAGTTCATCCGGCGTTTCATAGGAAAACCCATTTACACCTCTGATAATCAAGTCGGCATTGGCACAAGATGGATTCAAGACGACGGGCAACCCGCTCGCAATAGCCTCAATCGGGGCAGCTTCCATCGTGATGGAATCCGACGCACTGACAAAAGCCTTACAGACGGAAAAGCATAGACTGAGATCGTCGCGAGTAAGGCCTCCTGCAAAAAACACCTTATCGCCAACGCCAAGTACCCGTGCACGTTCGTGTAACTCTGCAGCATCCGGACCACTGCCCACCAGAATGAGCCGCAAGTCGTCTCTTGTGGCTACCGCTTTTCCCCAACAGGCGAGAAGTTCCTCCACCCGTGTTTCTGCACAGAGACGCCCGGAAAAAACAAACCCAATTTTTCCATCGGTCAAATGCATGCGTGTACGCATCTCCTCCTTGGCGGGATCGTCCAGCGAGCGGGGCAAAAACGCTCGGTATCCACACAATAGGGGATTCTATGAATTTGACAGGGAAACAGCACCTGAGCCGCCTCTGCACATTTCTGGGAGGCGGTGGTAACCACGTCTGAACCAGAGAGGATTTTTTTGAAGAGCATCTGGCACTGCCTTTTATTGAGAAGAACTGCTGGCCGGTTAGAACCGAATCCTTCCTGAACATCCTGAAGGTCGTGCAAGGTGCAAACAACCGGCAGCTGATGCTTTTGGGCGTATTTCAGACCGAGTCCGCCGACCTCAGTGATCGTTTGGATGTGCACCAGTTCCGGGGAGAAAGCCTCAATGAAAGGAACCAAGCCGGGCAGCTTTGATACCCGGGCGCTCTGTCCAAAAAGATTGGAGCTTGGTTTGGCAGGACAATAGAGAATCCCGTCTTGCTCGTAGCACTCGTCGGTCTCTGGGTCGGTTGTAACAATCAAAACCTCATGCCCCAGTTTGACAAGACCTTCGGCTAAAAGAGACACGTGTGTAGCCGATGCGTTTGCCTGGGAGAGGTAGGCTTCTAAAAAAAGTGCAATTTTCATTTTTCACCCGTCCCTATATTCATTGCTCTTACGAAAATACAACGGAAAAAGAGCATTTTCACAAAAATGCCGTAGAGGTAGAATGATGCGTCACCATTATAGCATATTCTCCCGCATCTGTAACATAAAATCCTCCATATTATTTTAGGCAATTCCCTTTAAACTTCTCCGTTATTGATATATAATAACAACAAGATGTTTTCCGGATGGTCTAGTCCACCGGGCCGATGGCAGCTTCGCGGGGAGGTTGTCGATTGGAAAAGTAACAAAGAAAGCAGGTGTATCCATGATGCCAACCAGTCAATTTCGAGTATCCCTTTCCAAAGTCATGCAGGAGCTCTCTTTGGATGTCATCAATATGTGCGGCGACCCGGATAAAATTATGATCTCTTCCATGGACGTCAACCGTCCAGGTTTGGAACTCAATCGGTTCTTTGATTATTACGACACCAGCCGAATCGTAATTTTTGGCAATGCGGAGACCGCATTCCTCGATTCCTTGGAACCGGCGGAACGCGCCAAGGTTTTGGACGAGCTGTTCTCGCAGAAACCGCCGGCTGCCATCATAGCGCGGGGCTTGAAGCCTGCACCAGAGCTGCTGGAGGCGACAAAACAGAACGGTGTACCGCTGCTGAGTACCCAAGAGACCACTTCCAGCTTGGTAGCAGCGCTGGTACAGTTCATGAATGTAGAGCTGGCGCCGCGTATTACGCGCCATGGTGTGCTGGTTGAAGTTTACGGCGAAGGAATTCTGCTGGTAGGGGACAGCGGTGTCGGCAAGAGTGAAACGGCAATCGAGCTTATCAAGCGAGGGCATCGTTTGATCGCAGACGATGCGGTGGAGATCCGGCGTGTTTCCGCAAAGTCTCTCGTTGGTTCTGCGCCGAAAAATATCCGCCATTTTATCGAGCTGCGTGGTATCGGAATCATCAATGCCCGCCGTATCTTTGGTATGGGTGCGGTTAAGGTGACGGAGAAGATTGATATTGTAATCAATCTGGAAATTTGGGACAACAAAAAGGTATACGATCGTATGGGAATCGACAGCGAGTACACCGAGATCCTGGGAATCAAGGTTCCGGTATTGACGATTCCGGTCAAGCCCGGACGAAATCTTGCGATTATCATTGAGGTTGCAGCAATGAACAATCGCCAGAAGAAGATGGGCTATAATGCTGCCACAGAGCTTTTGGCCAGCTTAGGAATGGATGTGTCCACGTTGCGAGAGGATGAAAAGAAGCTGGAACTGGACCTGTAAATTGTTCGGGCATGTTTATTATTTGAACGATCAGCCGTGTGCCCTAAGGGGAAAACTTCCTTTTGCGGCATGCGGGAATCTCTTGCGGCGGCGGTTCTATCCATTGGAACCGCCCCGTACATTTTATTGCATACGGAGCAGAGAACGATGAAAATTATAGCGGATACTCATTGTCATACCATCGCGTCCACGCATGCGTATTCTACCCTCAACGAAATGGTGCACGCGGCGGCAGTAAAAGGGCTGTACGCCATTGCCATCACCGACCATGGTGTCGCCATGCCGGATGCCCCGGGAAAATGGTATTTCCAGAATTTAGTAGTGGTGCCGCACAAGTTGGAAGGCGTATTGGTCTTGCGCGGGGAAGAGTGTGATGTGATAGACTACGAAGGGAACACAGATCTTTTGGAGAGCGACTTGAACAGTTTGGATTGGATTGTTGCTTCGATGCATGATCCGGCTATGCCCAAAGGGCCGCATTCTGTAGAAGCGATCACCAATGCATGGTTGAACATTTCCAAAAATCCGCACATCCAGGTGATTGGGCACAGCGGTTCCGAACAATTCAAGTATGATTATGAGCGGGTCATCCCAGAATTTGGGCGGAATGGGAAACTGGTTGAACTGAACGAGGCGACGTTCAGCAACCGCCGGAAATCGGTCCAGAACTGTGTACAGATTATGAAGCTCTGCAAACAGTATGGGGTTCCCATTGTGGTCAATACGGATTCCCATTTTTCGGCACGTGTGGGATGCTTTGAGAATTCTTTGCGCTTGTTAGAGGAACTGGATTTCCCAGAGGAACTGGTGGTCAATTCCAGCGTAGAGCGTTTTAATGCCTACTTGAGGCAATACACCAAGGTATATCAAGACCCTCTGTTGGAATTGGATTTGCTTTAAAGAATAAATGGCGAGGGAGGAACACGATGAACCGGATTGAAATGCTTGGGAGAAAGGCATTGGCTTTCGGATGTGGCGTGGCTTATGAGGAGCCGATGAACCGCCATACGACCTTTAAAATTGGCGGTCCCGCCGAGCTTTTTGTGACGGCGCACAATGCGGCAATGTTGTCTGACTTTTTGCGGGAAGCGAAGGAACTGGACGTGCACGTCATGATGGTTGGAAACGGTTCCAACCTGCTGGTGAGCGACGAAGGAATTCGCGGCGCGGTGATCCTGTTGGACGGCGAATTTTGTGATGTTCATCAACGCAGTGAAAAGGAGATTGTGTGTGGCGCAGGTATTTCCTTGGCAGGCCTGTGTAATTTTGCAAAGGGGCGGTCCCTTGCTGGCTTGGAATTTGCTTGGGGCATCCCCGGATCGGCAGGCGGAGCAGTTTATATGAATGCGGGGGCTTATAATTACGATATGAGCAGTGTTGTCACCTCAGTCAGCCATGTTGCGCCGGATGGGACGTTTGGCATTTTGTCCGGGGATTCTTTGCAGTTTGGTTACCGGCACAGCGCCTATATGGAAAACGGTTGTACCATCGTTTCCATGACGCTGGAATTGCAGCGGGGCGATGCAGGGCAGATTGCACTGCTGATGGAGGAACACTATAATAGCCGCAAGGCAAAGCAGCCTTTGAATAAGCCCAGTGCAGGCAGCGTGTTTAAACGGCCGGCTGGCCATTATGCGGGGGCGTTAATTGAGCAGTGTGGACTCAAAGGACGCCGTGTGGGCGGAGCCGCAGTCAGCGAAAAACACGCTGGATTTATAGTGAATTTGGGAGATGCGACCTGTAAGGACGTCTTGGAGCTGATTTCCATCATCCAGGAGACGGTTCTCCGGGAAACAGGGGTCTCTCTGGAATGCGAGGTGCGGCTGGTGTCTTGACCGGCCGCCCGGATGTTTACAGGAAAGGATGCGAGTTTTCATGGAATTTTTAATCGTCACAGGCCTCTCTGGGGCAGGAAAATCCCGAGCGGTGGATGCTTTGGAGGACATAGGGTTCTATTGTGTGGACAACATCCCACCCAAGCTGATTCCTACGTTTTACGATCTGTGTGCCAAGGCGGGGAACACTTTTTCTCGCGTCGCTGTGGTGACGGATATCCGCGGGGGCGATATGTTCAGCAGTCTGTTTGAGACATTGGACGATTTAAGAAATGAGGATAAACGCTATCGCATTTTATTCCTGGATGCAAACGACTTTGTGCTCATCAACCGTTTTAAGGAGACGCGCCGGAAACATCCTTTGGCAGAGAACAACCTGGGTTCTCTGGAACAAGCGGTTAAGCTGGAACGTGAGATTTTGCGCCCCGTCCGAGAAAAAGCGGATTATATCATTGATACCTCCTTTCTTTCTCCGGCACAGCTCAAAGAGCGCATCTCCAACCTGTTTTTGGGAGATGCTTCCCAGGCTCTGATGATTCATTGTGTCTCCTTTGGTTTTAAGTATGGCATCCCAACGGAAGCCGATTTGGTCTTTGATGTGCGCTGTCTGCCGAATCCATTTTATATCGAGGAACTCAAACCTCTCACAGGCTTGGATGAACCGGTATACTCCTACGTGATGAAGTGGGAACAGACAAAGGGCTTTGTGCAGAGGCTTATCAGTTTGATCGACTACATGATTCCGCTCTATTGTGATGAAGGGAAGAGTCAGTTGGTGATTGCGATCGGTTGTACCGGAGGAAAACACCGTTCCGTCGCGTTGGCTCAGCTGCTTTACGATCATCTTCTGGAAAAAGGGCATCGGACAAGTGTCAATCATCGGGATATTCGAAAATAAACGGTTTTTAAAAGCCTGCGCTTGGCAGAAGACCGGAATTGGACAGTAAGGCGGTGAAATCGTGTCGTTTGCGGCAGATACCAAAAATGAAATGTGTAAATCAGTACCGCAGCGCTCCTGCTGCAGAAGGGCGGAGTGCTACGGTTTACTTTTATTTGGCAGGGGTTTTTCAAGATCGTCGGTCTGTATGGTAACAGAAAATGCCTCTGTCGCCCATCAGGTGGCTCAATTGGCGGCACAGGTGGCCGGGGTCATCGTCGATCTACGCAGTTCTTTTTCCCGTAAGAAGGAGAATCATAATACCTTCTCCGTCTTTGTAGAGGGGGACGACCAGAGAGAACGCCTGTTGAGCGTCTTTGGACATGAAGCGGGGGAGATGAACCTGCGTATTCATAAGCAGAACTTCCTCTGCCCGGATTGCCTAGCGGCATTTTTGCGCGGTGCATTTTTGTGTTGCGGCACGGTAACCGATCCAAACAAGGAGTATCATCTGGAGTTTGTTGTGCCTTATAGCAATTTGGCAAAGGATCTTTTATGTATCCTACAGACCTGTGGTGTTGAAAATTTACAGCCGGGTTTGAGCAACCGGCGGGGGGCGTTTGTGGTTTATAGCAAGGGAATGGAGCAGGTTACGGATGTGCTGACATACTTGGGCGCTCAATCGGCCGCTATGGAGCTCATGCAGGTCAAGATGCTCAAAGAGGTTCGCAATCAGGTCAATCGCCGGACCAACTTTGAGACAGCAAATCTTGGAAAAACGGCAACAGCTGCAGCCCGACAGTTGTTGGCAATCCAGAAGATTGTTGCCTCTACGGGATTGGGAGAATTGCCGGAAGACCTGCGCGAACTGGCAGAACTGCGCCTGCAAAATCCGGATATGTCCCTGCGGGAATTGGGGGAGACGCTTTCGCCTCCGTTGAGCCGATCCGGAGTCAATCATCGTTTACAACGCCTTGTGGAATTGGCAGAAAGTCGATCCGAGCGATAAGAACCTGTTACATTTATGGAAAAGGGGGAAGCGACATGTTTGCGCACCTGCATTTGCATACGGAATACAGCCTTTTAGACGGCGCATGCCGCATCAACCGTCTTTTGGATACTGCGGCGGAACGTGGGGATAAAGCGGTGGCGATCACAGACCACGGCGTGATGTATGGCGCGGTGGAGTTTTATAAGGCGGCAAAGGCGCGCGGCATTAACCCGATCATTGGCTGCGAGGTGTACGTGGCACAGCGTTCCCGGTTTGATAAGACCCGTGAACTTGATTCTGAGCATCGCCATTTGGTTCTGCTTTGTGAAAATAACACTGGTTACCAAAATTTAGCCGCTATGGTATCAAAAAGTTGGATCGAAGGGTTTTACAGTAAGCCGCGGGTGGACTATGAGCTTCTGGAGCAATACCATGAAGGGCTCATTGCGCTGTCTGCTTGCCTGGCAGGAGAGATTCCACGGGCACTTACAGCAAATGATTACGAGCGGGCAAAGGAAGCGGCCTTGCGCTATCGGGATATTTTTGGAGACGGGAATTTCTTTTTGGAACTACAGGATCACGGAATTCGGGAACAAAAATTGATCAATCCGTCGTTGATTCGTCTGTCTAAGGATACCGGAATTCCATTGGTGGTTACGAACGATTGCCACTATATTCAACGTGCAGACAGCAAGATGCACCATATTCTTTTGTGCATTCAAACGAACCATACCGTCGAAGATAAGGACGGCATGGAATTCGCCTCGGATGAATTTTACTATAAGACGGAGGAAGAGATGCGCGCGTTGTTTCCAGATCATCCGGAGGCTGCCGACAACACTTGGAAAATTGCAGAGCGCTGTCGTGTAGAGTTTGAATTTGGAAAGACGAAGTTACCACATTTTGATACGCCGAACGGGCAGGAAAACACAGCTTATTTTCGCGAGAAATGTTATGAAGGGTTGTACAAATACTACGGAGAGCATCCGGATTCTGCCATTGTTGAGCGATTGGAGTACGAACTTTCCACCATTGAAAAGATGGGGTATGTCAATTACTATCTGATTGTATACGATTTTGTCCGGTATGCGAAAAGTGTCGGGATTCCGGTGGGACCTGGGCGTGGTTCCGGGGCGGGCAGCTTAGCTGCATACTGCATCGGCATTACAGGTGTGGACCCATTGCGGTATCATCTGCTGTTTGAACGTTTTTTGAATCCGGAACGGATCAGTATGCCCGATTTTGACATTGATTTTAGCGATGAGCGCCGGCAAGAGATGATCGATTATGTGGTGCGTAAATACGGCAGCGATCATGTGGCGCAGATTGTCACTTTTGGCACGATGGCGGCACGCGGATCGATTCGTGATGTGGGACGCGCTATGGCGATTCCCTACGCGACTGTGGATAGCATTGCAAAGCTGGTTCCAATGGAGCTGAATATTACACTGGAAAAGGCGCTGAAGGCTTCCCAAGAGTTGCGGCAGCGATATGATACGGACCCGCAGGTTCATGAGCTGATCGATATGGCCCGCCAGCTGGAAGGAATGCCCAGGAACGCTTCTACACATGCGGCCGGAGTCGTAATTACAGACCGCCCGGTAAGCGAATATGTCCCGTTGGCAAAGAATAATGATTCGATCGTCACACAATATACCATGACGACATTGGAAGAACTGGGCCTGCTGAAAATGGACTTTCTGGGCTTGCGGAACCTATCGGTCATACACGATGCGCAGGGGATGATTCGGGAAAAGGACCCGGATTTTCAGATTGAGAAGATTCCGTTGGACGATCAAAAAGTCTTTGACATGCTTTCCGCCGGCTCGACGGATGGGGTCTTTCAATTTGAATCCGGTGGAATGCGCAGTGTCATTATGCAGCTGAAGCCGGAGCACCTGGAAGATCTGATTGCGGTGATTTCTCTGTACCGTCCCGGGCCGATGGATTCCATCCCACGCTACATTGAGTGCCGCCATCATCCAGAGAAAGTGCGGTTCCGCCATCCGCTGTTGCGGGACATTCTGGACGTCACCTATGGGTGTATTGTCTATCAGGAACAGGTTATGCAGATTTTTCGAAGCTTGGCGGGGTATTCCCTCGGACGTGCTGATATTGTTCGCCGCGCCATGAGCAAGAAAAAAGCGGCTGTAATGGAAAAGGAACGGCAGATTTTTATTTATGGTTTGGTCAATGAGGACGGCACGGTGGAAGTCGAGGGATGTATCCGCCGTGGAGTGGATGAAGAAACCGCCAAAGCGATCTTCGGCGAGATGGAGAGTTTTGCCTCCTATGCATTCAACAAATCGCATGCAACTGCTTATGCAACCCTGTCCTATCAGACGGCTTGGCTGAAATGTTATTACCCGCGAGAGTACCTGGCGGCGCTGCTCACCAGTGTTTTGGACAATACAAACAAGTTGGCGCGCTACATTGCAGAGTGTGTTCGTTTGGGAATCCGCGTATTGCCTCCCCATGTCAACCTCAGCCGCAACGGCTTTACCGTTGACGGCCAAGACATTCGTTTTGGGCTTTTGGCAATCCGGAATCTGGGAAAGGGATTCATCAGCAGTCTCCTACAGGAACGCGATGAAAATGGTTCGTATACCTCGTTTTATAATTTCTGTAAGCGGATGTATGGAAAAGATTTAAACCGCCGTGCATTGGAAAGTTTGGTAAAATGTGGTGCGTTGGACCAGTTAGGTTATAACCGTAGGCAAATGTTGGAGAGCGTTGCTTCTGTCCTAGAGTCGTTGGATGCGGACAAACGACGCAATGTTGAGGGACAGCTGGGTTTCTTTGACAGCTTAACTCCAAAGGCGGCGGAGGAAGAATTTACGGTCGGACCTATGCAGGACTTGAGCATTGCGGATAAGTTGGCCATGGAAAAAGAAGTGACGGGAATGTATCTTTCCGGACACCCAATGGCAGAGTATTTAGAAGAATATGACCGATTGCATGCAGCAAAGACGGGAGATTTATTGGATGAAGAGCTGGACCGTTACCATGACGGCGACAACGTAACACTGTTGGGAATTCTTACCAAGGTTCGTTTGAAGGTGACAAAAAACAATAGCACAATGGCTTTTGTCACCGTGGAAGATATGTTTGGCTCCATTGAAGCCCTGGTATTCCCAAATACTTTGACGCAGTATGCGCCCCTCATTGCAGAGGGAAATATTGTGCAGATGCGCGGACGTGTCAGTATGCGCGAGGATGAGGAGACCAAACTGGTCTGTGAACAGGTACTTCCTGCTCCAGAAAAAGGACATCACGTGGAGGGGGCGCCCAAAAGAAAAACAAAGCGGCCCGGTTTATATCTAAAAGTTCCAGGAAAAGAGAGCCCTTTATATGAGAAGGCCAAGAAATACCTGTTGATCTTTGATGGACCAACTCCCTTATATGTTTATTTTGAAGATACGAAAAAGTTGATGCTTGCTCCTACCGCTATGCGTGTGGATGTAAATGATGTGTTATTGCGCGAACTTCGTAAGGTTTTGGGGAATGCAAATGTTGCTTTTGTGAAAGAATGAGTGAATTTTCCATATAGCGGGTTCATTTATCCATATTTATGTCTTGATTAGTTCTTACAAAATACGCTATAATAGGGATAATTAGACAAAGAATCCAGTATCAGCGCCATACGGGCGCGGCTTTATAAAATCAAATAGATTTTGTTTTAGGAGGATACGGTTATGAGTATGAAAAAAATTGGCGTGCTGACAAGCGGCGGTGATGCACCGGGTATGAATGCAGCGGTGCGTGCAGTGGCGCGTACAGCGTTGACTTCTGGAATGGAAGTTCTTGGTATTCACAGAGGGTATCACGGCTTGTTGAACGGCGACGTGTTTGCGATGGATCTCCGCAGTGTATCGGATATCATTCATCACGGCGGTACAATGCTGTATACAGCGCGCAGTAAGGAATATAATACGCCGGAAGGAGTTCAGAAGGCGGCTGATATGTGCCACCAGTTGGGCATCGAAGGCGTTGTGGTGATCGGTGGCGACGGTTCTTTCCGTGGTGCGCGCGACCTGACTGGAGCAGGCATCCCCTGTGTCTGTATTCCTGGTACCATCGACAACGATGTATCCAGCAGCGAGTACACGGTCGGTTTTGATACGGCCATGAATACAGCGGTGGAAATGGTGGACCGTTTGCGTGATACGACAGAGTCCCACGATCGTTGCAGCGTTGTAGAGGTAATGGGCCGCCGCTGTGGCGACTTGGCGTTGCAGGTAGGAATTGCAGTGGGCGCAACCGTGATTCTGGTTCCGGAAGTTCCGTTTGACTTCCAGAAGGACATTATCGACCGCATGCGGTTTACCCAGAAAACTGGCAAGAAACACTTCATTATTGTGGTGGCTGAAGGCGTCGGCGGTGTGACAGAGTTGGCAAAGAAGATTGAAGAGAGCACGGGAATTGAGACGCGTGCAACCGTTCTGGGCCATGTACAGCGCGGTGGTTCGCCGACGTTGCGCGATCGTGTAGTAGCCAGTGAGATGGGTTATAAAGCGGTAAAGCTGCTTGAGAGCGGCCGCAGCAATCGTGTCATTGTGGTTCGCGAAGGTAAGGTTGTCGATTTGGACATTACCGAGGCGTTGGCGATGAAGCGTCCTTTCAACAAAGAACTCTATGATATTGCATTGAAGATTTCCATCTGATTTGGAGGGGAATCTACATAGAATTGGTTAAAAACGGGCGAAAACGTGGTTCGAATTCGCCCGTTTTTTCTTCCTTTTCTTTGGAAATAATTTTTAAAAAAAGTTTGGGAAAAGCTATTGACAGATTGTGTAGAAAATGCTAAAATTAATCTCGCGCTTGAGGGTACCGCAAAGAAATAGGGGTATAGCTCAGTTGGTAGAGCAGCGGTCTCCAAAACCGCGTGCCGAGGGTTCAAGTCCTTCTGCCCCTGCCATATGGCTCGGTAGTTCAGCTGGTTAGAACGCTAGCCTGTCACGCTAGAGGTCGACGGTTCGATCCCGTTCCGAGTCGCCATTTTGCTGCTATGGCTCAGTCGGTAGAGCACATCCTTGGTAAGGATGAGGTCACCAGTTCGATTCTGGTTAGCAGCTCCACAAAAAGTCCAGGAACCATTTGGGGTCCTGGACTTTTTGTTATCTGTATTTTTTTGATTGTCGCTATTTAGGCATGGTTACAAAAAACGGATCTGTTATACTTTGGGATATGTACTGAGGGAAAATGAAAAATGAGATTTCAAAAAATGGATAATGCTTCATGCTTGTTCATGGCTAAAGAGATAGGATGTCCTTATCGTGCCTAACTTCACTCTACTCCATGGAATCGCTTAAATCTATATCCACCATTCTGGCGTCAGTTCACTGAGAGTCAAGATCTGATTGGTATCATAATCCATCATGATTTGTACTTGATTGCATTTGCCCGGCATGAGTTGAGCCATAAATTCACGACATGCGCCACAGGGGGCTCCCGTTTTTCCGTTTGGCATTAACGCTACGACGCGCCTCAGCTCATTTTCCCCATTGGTTATCATGTTGAATATGGCGTTTCTTTCTGCACAGATACCAAGGGAACACGCTGTATCTACACAGACGCCAACATAGATTTTCCCGGAGTTTGACTCAACGGCCGCAGCTACACATCCTGCACGGATTTGTTCTGAAAGGACCCGGTCATTTTGAACTGCTTTTGCAGCGTTATATAAATCCATCCATATTTGGTCCATTTTTACCTCCTTTGTTTTCCGTTGGTTCAGCTGTTTTCACTTCGAAATAGCTTGTTGAACCCATTTCATTTTTATTTGCTCCGAATGTTAACGATACAATTATCCCGTGTTTCTTTCAATGTCGAGCTGTAACTGGGGAGATCCGCATTTTTATTCACATACTCACCAAATCCGCTTTTTGAAAGAGGGGGCCAAAAGACTTAGAAAGAGGATGAATAAATGCCGAATGCACTTTTTGTTGGCAATGGCTTGAACCGCTGTTATCCGACTCTACATTCCTGGGGCGGTATGTTAGAAAGTTTGGCGGAAAGACTAGGTGTGTCAGGAAACAAAAATGCTTCCTTTACCATGGAGTTTGAACGCATTGCCAATATTGCTTTGAAAAAAGGGCGCTTTTCTGGGGATCAGGCATTCCGGCGGATCAAAACCTGTGTTGTTTCGTCCATGTTGAATCCAAAAAGTCAGCCGCAAGTGCTCCATAGGTGTTTGATGGAACTGCCGGTGAAAGAAATTTTGACGACCAATTATGATTATATGTTGGAGTATGCATGGGACCCAGGTTTTTTTCAGCGTGGGATAAGGGCGGGGAGCGATGAAATTCGTTATAGCTTATACCGCAAGCAGATCGTAGGAGGGAAGATAGTCCGGCATATTCATGGAGAGGCGAAGGCCCCTTCCTCGGTTTGCTTAGGTTTTGAACATTATGCAGGGGCTTTGGCAAAACTGAGAGGGATGCTGCTCGCCCACGAACCGGGCGTACGTGATGTGGTACTATTTAATCTGCTAAGAGGAGAACGGAAGAGCACCGGAAGTTTTGCAGACCTGTTTTTTACGCACGACCTTTTTTTCGTTGGCTATGGGTTGGATCGGGTGGAGGTGGACGTCTGGTGGCTGCTGACGTATCGGGCTTTCCTGATGAATGCGAATTACCGCGGGATGGCTTCCTTTATAAAGAATCGCATTGTATTTTACCATGTGGGAGAAGAAAGGGAAAGCTTTTTACAGCTGCACTCTTTGCTTGAAAGTTTAAATGTTGAGGTGGTTTTTCAACAGGTGCCGGCAGGAAGTTATGAGCGAGGATATTTGAATGTGTTGGAGAAGATTCGGCAACATCTGCGGGGAAATGAATCTTTCGTCAAATGAGCATTTCAGTGGCTATAGAACCATCGGTTGTAGAGGACGTTTCTGTTTAAACGATCCATTGTTTCCTGTTTTTTTGGAAAATGCTTGCAGATTTCGATTGATTCCTGTATAATGATTTCTCGCACGACTTTAAGTTAGGAAAGGAATGTTATTGTGGACGAAATCGAGCAAATTTATTCCGGGGAGATCTATCGGCCGTTTCTTCTTTATTGTGAGCGGCACCATTACAAAACGATGACGGATTTGGCTCGGTGCAGATTTGATCAACTTGCAGCATCAGAGGGTCTTCAACCGCGCTTGGTAAGTCGAATCAAGACCATGTTTCTTATGTATGTCAAACAGCATACAGAGGCTTTCTTAATCGACCGGCGTGTTTCTAGACCAGCGACAACGCCGCAGAAGGCACAGGGTTCCTCCAATTTGGAAGGACAGTTGGAAGCATTTTTTAAACAGAATCCAGACCGCCTGATTCGTATGCCTGAGGTGACGAAAGCCCTGGGCGGAAAAGTAAAGCGCAGCGAGGTTCTGGATATTTTGGAGCGATCCGATTGGTGTAAGGTTGTGGATGGTACGACCTTTTTCTATTCCTCGGGGACTTGACCCCATCCTGTAGAGAGCTGTTTTGGCTCTCTTTTTCTTTATCATGCCAGAGTTTTAAATCTCAAAAGTTCGAACAAAAGGACATTTTGTGCGGCCATAAGCGTCCAAAACGGATGAGTCCTCTGAAAGCCTTCTTTCCCTTTTTCGGAAAGAAGGCTTTCAGAGCTGGCGCTTATGTTTCGGAATCGGGCTTTGTGGGTGGATAAAAAGAAGGGAAAAAGGAGTCCGGCGACTCTTTAAACCGTTTGACTAGATCCTCTTGGGGATCGCCCGCATTTTGGGGCGCCTCATCCACTGAGGTTCAGGGTTCTCTTTGGGGTTCATACAGTGGTAGACGTTCATTTTTACAACCATGATTCACACCTCCACCAATATTTTATTCGATAGAAGAGGATTGGTGTCCGAAAAGAATCAAAGGATAGAAAGGAAGCAAAAGCGGATGAAACGATACTTTTTTAGGACTCACAAGTGGGATGCAATCAATCGACTATTCGGCGGACAAAAAGAGTTCGATCCACATCGATATGAGAAGTATACGGAATTAGAAGTTGTCCGTCAGGACGATGGGCGTTTCTCGGTATGGGGGAATGATAAAGAGGATACAGATCTATTGCGCGATACTCATAAGGACCCACAGGCATTATTTGCTGCAATTGCAGACCTTGCGGATGAGGTCGTGTTAGACGAAGATTGAGGAACGATCAATGCTGGTCGGAATTTCCGAAAAGTTTTATTTTTTCCATAGTTGTGTGGCATCGTTGCAGCTGATTCCGCAACAAGCTCAGTTCCACTTGAGAATTTGCATCTGTTGAAATGAGCTGTGCATCTTCAATCAGATGAATGTTTCTGATACAACGAAACTCCATTTGGTGTAGAGCTTCACAGATGTTTTCCAGATCGGACGAATCAAATTGCATAGCGATACCTCCTTCAAATAATTTGTTGTTAGTATACCCGATTTTAGCCCGAATCTGAGGGGATAGAGGGGTTGGTTGTATGAATCCAATCATTTTGACCGAGACTTGAAAGATAAGGAAGGTGTTATCCATGAAATGGCTGAATCATCTTGACTACAAATTTGGCCGCTATGCGATTCCTCATTTGATGTATTATCTCTCTGGTATAATGCTGGCGATTTTTTTAATCGATCTGTTTCTTCCAGGGGCGCCAGTTCAATCGCTACTGGCACTTGATATGGGGTTAGTCGCACAGGGACAAATTTGGCGTTTGATCACATTTATCTTTTTGCCCCCCTCCAGTTCTCCGTTTTGGATTTTATTCAATCTCTATTTTTATTGTCTACTGGGCAACGCTTTGGAAAGCGAATGGGGAGCCTTTCGGTTCAATGTTTATTATCTTTGCGGCGTACTAGGGTCAATTTTGGCCGCATGGGTCACCGGCTATGGAGTCAATCATTTTTTGAATTTGTCCCTTTTTTAGCCTTTGCTGCACTTTATCCCGATTTTGAATTGTTGCTATTCTTTATTTTGCCAATCAAGGTGAAATATTTGGCGTTAATTAATCTAATTTACTATGTTGGTGCGTTCCTCTTTGGTACCTGGGCTTCTAGGGCGGCAATTCTGATGTCCCTATTGAATGTCTTGCTCTTTTTTGGCGGAGACTTCTTCCGTTGGGCAAAACAAAAGATGCGTTATTGGAATACAAGGCGCAATTTTCGGAAATATAATCGATAGGCAGTATTTTTTGGAATTTTTGTATTGGAGCGGTTGCACAATTCTGCCAATTGGTGGTATAATTTGTTTAAATGTCATTGAAATATGTGGGGAGGCGTTCTATGAAACGGTTTTTCTGTCTATTGTTGGTAGTAAGTCTGTTCCTGCTTACCGGCTGTTTTGGAAATAGTGAGGAGGGAGAGACGTCTTCAGAGAATTCCGCTCCGGCGTCCTCCTCCCCAGCAGAAGAGGAGCCTTCTCTCATCCCAGCGGCATTGCCCGCCTTACCAGATGTGCATCTGACCATTGGGAGAATTGTCAATATCATCGAAGGAAGTTATGCGAATGTTCGTAGTGCGCCTGACCAGACCAGCCAGGCAATCGGTAGAGCCTACTTGGGGGATACTTTTTTAGTGGATACAGACGGTAGTTCTGGCGATTGGGTTAAGATTACCTACGAAGGACAGGATGGTTTTATTTTTAAGGCATATATTGAAGTTCAAGCATAAAGAAAAGACAGCCTCGGAGGTCCGAGGCTGTCTTTTCTATCAGGGTTGGATTGCAGCGGCAAAGCGGGTGAAATTGTGTTCTCCAAAGAAGTGTTCTTCCCAGATACGGCGGCAATTGGCCCGCAGTGCCTGGCGTTCCGCAGGGGAAAGTTGCGCAAAGGCAGTGATATGATGAGCAAGAACAGAGGGCTCGAATTCCATGGGGAGCAAATAGCCGGTTTTTCCCTCACAGACGATTTCAGAGGTACCACCTACGTCCGTAGCAATAGCGGGAATTCCAAAGGAACAGGCCTCCATGATACTGACTGGAAGACCTTCAGAACTGCTGGTGTTGATAAAGATATCCACTGGATGTTGCCGGTAATAGGCCATCAAATCTTCATTCCGAATGGGCCCTGCAAGCTGACAATCCATAAACGAAAGATGTTCCTTTGCATAGGCTTGCAATGCTTCCAGCCCATCCCCTCCGCCAAAATGAGTCCATCGAAGCTTCAGGCCACTTTTCTCCAAAAGAGAGAGTGCCTGTGCTAGAAGCTCTACACGTTTGACTGGAGAGATATGGCAACAACTGACGATTTGTAATTGGTTTTCCTGCGGTTTTGGAGAGAGGCCAAAGTCACGGGTGCCCAGATAAGCAGTCTCTACCTTGTCGCGGTAGGCTGGATAACTTTTTTGCAGCAGCTGGCTTCCATTGGCTGAACAGGGGTAAACGCGGTCGATGTGCTTCAAAAGATAAGGGCGAAGAGGCAGATAACCGGTCGCATTGCGGTCTGCATAGAGGTCGTAGCGATGCGCGCGGCTAACTGCACGTGTTGCTTTTGCTTTACAACAATCCCGCAAACGGACGGCTACAAGCGCAGTATCGTAAAACCAATAGCTATAAAAGGTGACTCCATCCCAATGCTCCAAATCACACCCCTCTAACTTTTTAGAGACCGCACGGTAAACAGCATCGGCCTTTGCCAGAAAGTAGGTTAGGAATCCCCGGCGCTTCAAAGAACCTCGGACAGCTGCACGTTCTTCCGGGCCAGCATATCCATTGCACTGAGTGAAGGGAAGATAGGAGAACGCGGTTCTCAACAGGGCCCGTTTGACATGGCTTGCGGGAATATGAAAAACCGTTGCATTTGCTGGGACCGAACGGGTTTGTTCTGGGGTATCGGAGGTGCTGGTGGCAACAATAAACAGCCGGTCAAATGCCTTAGCCAGCACAGGAACCTCATCTTCGATGAACTCTTCTCCCTTGTCAAAAGGATACGTTTTTGTGAGGAGAACCAGACAGGTCTTCATGAAAATGCCTCCAATCAAGATGTGTGCAAGTTTAGGATAACATACCGCCCCATGCATTTCAACCGCCAGTGCGGTTAGATTCTACTTGCCCTCTCTGGGGGAGGATGGTATAATTTGTACAATTAAAAAGGAAAATAGAGAGGGGACTGTCCCCTAGAAAGGAGGCTTTGCCATCGATGAACTTACTGTATCTCACATTTCAGGAAGATGCACCGCTTTATCTGGGCGTTACCCGAAAAATTCGCGGGCAGGCGTCTGCATTTCAAAAGTTAGGTTATCATGTGACCTACACATTGTGGAATGGAAGAACGTTTTGTTTTTATGGCGCAGACAGCTGCGAGGTACAGATTGGGCAAGGCCGTGTGATGAAACAGTTTTTCCAGATTGCAACCGACTATGTGGCTTCGCATCGCTTTGATGTGCTATATATTCGTTTGGACCGAATCAGTTTTGATGCGATTCGTTTATGCCGAGCAGCCAAACGAGCGGGAACGCGACATATTGGAATAGAAATACCCAATTACCCTTATTTAAAGGATTACGCACGAAACCTCCAATACGCAGAGGGGCTAAAGGCCCGAGCAGTAACTGCAGCAAAGATTGCTGCCAACATCAGCGGGGACCGCCTATCAGGGGGATCTTTGAAGGGATTGGTCAATGGCGTTGTGCTCTATGGAAATCATGCGGACTACTTTTTCGGTGTAAAAGCGATCAATGCGGACAATGGTATTGATACGGATACGATACCGGTTGTTCCCCCAAAGCAGGAAGGGGAACCTATCACCATGTTGGGGGTGGCAGGCACCCTGTGGTGGCAAGGGTATGACCGTATTTTACGGGGAATGCAGGCGTACCGGCAGGCAGGCGGGCGGCATCCATTGCGCTTTGTTCTGGTGGGGGGAGACCGCACGGAAATGCCGGATTTTTTGGCGCAGGTAAAGTCCCTGGGCTTGGAGAAAGAGGTGCTTTGTCCGGGTTTTCAAACAGGTGATGCGCTCAACCGCACGTACCGCACAGCGGATGTGGGAATTTCTACGCTGGGATGTTTTCGGCGAGGTCTGACACGTTGTTCCTCCTTGAAAGCGCGTGAATATGCGGCTGCAGGCCTGCCGTTTCTCTATGCATACGACGATGACAGTCTTACTGGAAAGGAACCTTTCGCTCTCCGAGTGCCCAATGACGATACTCCTGTAGATATGGAACGGTTGATCGCATTTGTTGAGCGCTGCCGTAGACAGCCGGATTGTAGCGTACAAGAGCGTACGTTTGCAGAAGAACAATACGATTGGAAGGCAATGATGCAGCGCATCCTTGTATTTCTTGGTGTTTAAGAAGGCGGAAAGGAGGGCTTTTATTTGCCGAAAGTCAGTGTGATTGTACCGGTTTATAATGTAGAAGCATACTTGGACCAGTGTGTAAAGAGTATTTTGTCCCAAACATTGGAGGATATAGAAGTATTGTTGATAAACGATGCATCTACGGATGGATCGTTGGAAATCGCCCGTTCCTATGAGAATGATGCACGGGTACGGGTGCTGGATAAACCTCACGGCGGGTTGGGAGATACCCGCAACTACGGGGTAGCCCGTGCGACGGGAGAATACCTTGCTTTTGTAGATTCGGACGATTGGGTGGACCCGGAAATGCTGGAAACCGTCTATGCGGCAGCAAAGGAGCATTCGGCGGACTTGGTAGTCTTTAATTACATGCGTGAGAACTTAATTGACGGGGAAAGCCGTGCTTGCAGTGTTCCGCTACAGGCTTCTGGATCGGACGAAGAGCGCAATCGAGCGCTGCTGGAAGAATTGATCGGTCCTTCGGTGAGTGGGAGCCCTTGGCGCACAACAGAGATGTTAGGATGTGCTTGGCGTCGATTGTACCGGCGAGAGTGGTTTGTCGAGAACCATCTGTTGTATCCCAATGAGCAGGAGGTCATGTTGGAGGACTTGCCCGTATCGATTATGGCGCATGCGTTGGCTGAGAAGATTGTGTTTGCGAAGGGCGCCTATTATCATTATCGCTATAATCCGGTATCGCTCAGCACCCGCTATCGCCCTCATAAGATGGAAATGTTGACCAAGTGTTTTCAGCTGGTACAGAAGTTCCTGAAAAAGCAAAAGTTGTATGAGCAATATCGAGAGCGCCACTTGGCCTGGTTGCTTCGGAATGCAGCACACTCGGCACTGGTAAATTGTTTTAGTCCGCATAACCCTGCGGATTCCAAGCAGCGTAAGGCAGAGGTCCAAGAGATATTGAATACACCGCTGCTCAAGGAGGCGGCGGCTTCCAATTATCTCGCGGAAGGGAACCGGTCAGACCGGTTGCTCCTGCGGGTGATTCGTACGGGGAATCCAGCCGTTGTCTATGCCTTTTATCGGTTTTATACCCATATGCTGTTCCGTGATACGCAAAAAAAATAACCGAAGGAGGGAACGACATGTCCCGGAAAAAGCAGGTGCTTTTTATCAACTACAGTCTGCACAGCGGCGGGATTGAAAAAAGCTTGGTGACTTTGCTCTCCCTGTTCGATTTTGCAAAGTACGAGGTTGATTTGCAGCTTTTCGCCAACGAGGGCCTTTTTCTGGAGCGTGTGCCTTCTCAGGTGCATTTATTGCCGCCCTTGTTCCCTGCGGAATATAAGTTGAATATCCGCCAAGCGCTGACCGCCCTTTTGAGAAAGGGCCATCCGCTTGTAGCAATCTGCCGGCTGTTGGTGACCTTCGCGGGGAAAACTCCCGGAGGAATGGGAGACCGTCTGGTGCGCATGTGGAAGATTGAGAAGCACTTTGTACATTCCGCTCAGAAGGAATACGATGCAGTTGTTGCCTTTATGGAGGGACAGCCGATCTATTATGCCGTTACAAAAGTTAAGGCAAAGAGGAAGATCGGGTTTATTCATGGGGATTACAATGCGATGGGCTTAAATCAGGATTTTGACCGTCCCTATGTAAAGCAACTGGACGCTCTTTGCACGGTGTCAGAGGGATGTAAGGCCGCTTTAGAGGACAATTTTCCAGAATTTCAGGAAAAGTTTCATGTGATCTATAATATTATTTCGGCGCGTTTTTTGCGGAAAATGGCGGAGGAGCCAGCGAATTTCAAGGACGGCTTCCAAGGAAGCCGGGTGTTGACGATTGCGCGGCTTTCTACGCAGAAAGGGTTGGACCTGGCCCTGCCTGCGATAGCGGCTCTTCGAGAAAAAGGATTGAAGTTCCGCTGGTATATCATTGGTGTCGGTCCAGAGGAGGAATCTTTGAAAGAGCAGGCGCGTTCACTGGGAATCGAACAGAATGTTTGTTTTTTGGGAGAACAGGCCAATCCATATCCCTTTTTGCGCGCGTGTGAGGTATACTTACAGCCGTCGCGCTTTGAAGGAAAATCGATCGCAGTGGATGAAGCCATGGTGCTTTGTAAACCCATTTTATTAACAGACTTCTCCACAGCAGCGGATCAAGTGACCTCCGGAAAGAATGGATTGATTGTCCCTATGACGCCGGAAGGGATTGCAGAGGGGCTTGAAAAGCTCTTAACGGATTCCGCGTTGCGAAAAGAATTCCACAATGCCCTTGCAGCGGAGGACTTCACGAATGAAAATGAAATAGAAAAGGTATATTCCTTATTGAGTATAGAATAAACATAACTGTTTTGAATCGAAGCAATTTTGTGCAGAAAGGAGCGCCTGGTTGGCGCATCGGAGAAACGATATGCTGTTAAAAGATTTGCTGGAAGGACTGGAGTATCAAGCGACCGGGAGTACTGAAAAGGAAATCGCGGATTTGGTCTATGATTCACGCAAGGTCAAGCCCGGCTGTGCGTTTGTCTGTTTGTGTGGAGCCAACGTAGATGGACACCTTTATGCCAAACAGGCTGTAGAAGCGGGCGCAGTGGCGGTCATCGCCCAGCATGCGGTCGAGGTTGAGGGAGTGACCGTCGTGTTGGTAGCGGATACCCGTTATGCACTTGCTGTCCTCTCAGCAGCGTATTTTGGACATCCCGCCAAGGATTTACGTGTGGTAGGCCTTACAGGCACCAAAGGGAAAACCACGACTTCTTACATGATTCGCTCTATTTTGGAGGATGCAGGGATTAAAACGGGCTTGATCGGTACAATCGGCACGGTAATTGGTGAGAAGATCATCAAAACAGAAAATACAACTCCGGAATCGTATGAGGTACAGCGATCACTGCGGGAAATGGCAGACGAGGGCTGCCAGGCGGCGGTGATCGAGGCTTGCCTCCATTGGGTTGCGCGACCATCGTGTTTCAGGTTTTACATTTGCGATTGGATTGTTTACCAATCTTTCTCCGGATCATATCGGAGGAAATGAGCACAAATCGTTGGAAGAGTATCGTGCATGCAAGGCTCTCCTGTTTCGGCAGTGCGAATTGGGAATTGTAAACATGGACGATGAAAATTGGCAGGCAATCACGGAGGGACATACCTGCCAGTTAGAGACCTATGGGTTCCATGAAGAAGCACAATTGCGCGCAAAAGAGGAACGTCTGCTCTCCCGACCGGGGTATCTGGGCGTGCATTTTGAATTGGAGGGGCCTTATTCGTTTGGCGTAGACGTTGATATTCCCGGACATTTTAGTGTCTACAATGCCTTGGCGGCCATTGCGGTTTGCCGCCACTTTGGCGTGACCGAGGAAAATATCCGGCGCGGTTTGAATGCAGTGAGGGTCAAGGGACGTGTGGAGCCGGTAAAAGTGCCGGGGAACTATACGCTGTTGATCGACTATGCGCACAATGCAGTCAGGCATGGAGAATATTTTGGAGACGCTGCGAGAATACCACCCGAACCGTTTAATTTGCCTGTTTGGCGCTGGTGGTAACCGGGCGCGTTCCCGGCGCTATGAGATGGGGGAGGTCAGTGGAAGGTTGGCGGATCTTTCCGTTGTGACGGCCGACAATTCCCGCTTTGAAGATGTGATGGATATTATCGCAGACATCGAGGTGGGATTGCATCGAACAAACGGTAAATATATTGTCATCCCAGATCGGAAGCAGGCCATTCAATATCGTATGGATCATGCGCAGGAAGGAGATATCATTGTCCTGGCTGGCAAAGGGCATGAGGATTACCAGGAGATCAAGGGCGTGAAGTACCATCTAGACGAACGCGAGGTTGTCGCGGATATTTTAAAAGAAGAGGGGTTAGCTTAAAAGCCAACAGTCTCTCAAATATGGAACAGAAAAGGAGGCAGAGAAATATGAAGATGACAGTAGGGGAGATTCGAAGGGCCTGTGGAGGAAAGCTCCTGTGCGGAGACCCAGAGGCAGTGGTCACTTCTGTGAGTACAGACAGCCGGAAAATCGAGCCGGGTGCACTATTCGTTCCCATCAAGGGGGAACGGACAGATGTCGCATGCGTACATCACTGCTACCTTTGCTGCAGGCGCAGTGGCAACGTTGACAGAAGAACATACGGAGATGAAGGATTCCAATGCGTGGATTCGTGTGCCGAGCACCCTTTCCGCTTTGCAGTTGATTGCTACAGCACATCGCGCGCGATTTTCGATTCCCGTGGTGGGGGTGACAGGAAGCGTCGGTAAGACAACAACCAAGGAAATGATCGCGTTAGCACTTTCCGCGGAGAAGAATGTCATGCGGACCGAGGGGAATCACAACAGTCAAGTAGGATTGCCATTGACGATTTTCCGACTTGGACCCGAACACGAAGCAGCCGTGGTGGAAATGGGAATGAGCGACTTTGGCGAGATGAGCCGTTTGGCGGAAATTGCCGCACCCGATTATGCGGTTATCACCAACATCGGAATCTCTCATATTCAACAGCTGAAAACACAACAGAATATTTTGGGAGAAAAGCTGCATATCATCGATCGTTTTCGGGAGGACTCCATCCTATTTTTGAATGGCGATGATCCATTGTTGGCAAATCTCCGCGGAAAGCTTCGGGTAAGAACACAATATTTTGGTATGCAGCCGTGGTGCGATTATCGGGCCGAGAAAATCGCATTTCATCCGAACGGAATTCATTTTGTTTTCCGCGCAAAAGGAGTTGAGCAGGAGGTAGAACTCCCTGTTCTGGGACTTCACAATGTAACAAATGCATTAGCCAGCCTCGCGGTTTCCCATTCACTTGGAGTTGATCTTGGGAAAGCTGCAAAGGCACTCCAGGAATACCAGCCTTTGGCTATGAGGCAACAATTGCACCGCCATAATGGGATTACTGTGGTCGATGATTCCTACAATGCCAGCCCGGATGCAATTAAAAGCAGCTTGGATATGTTGGAATCCCTTCGAGAGCAGGATGGACGCTGTTTAGCGGTTTTGGCGGATATGCTGGAACTGGGGGAGTTGGAACACCGTGCGCATTTCGAAGTGGGCGCATACGCTGCCAAAACCGGTTTGGATGTCCTTGTGACCGTTGGAGAGCGTGCAGCGGCGATCGCAGAGGGAGCGCGTTCCGTCAGGCCGGAGATTCCTTGCCATGTGTGTCATGCCAATGAGGAGGCCGCTGAGGTGCTAAAGAGCATTCTCCGCAGGGGGGATATTGTGTTGGTAAAGGGGTCCCGCGGCATGCATACGGATGAAATTGTCAAAAAAATTCTCGGGCACATCGGTTAAGTCCTTTTGCGAGAGGGAACATAAAAATTACAAACTTGTTATAATTTTAAAAAACCGTGCGCAAACAGCTGGGGTTTTTCTCTGTTTGCGCACGGTTTTTGTGCGATTATTTTGATTTTATAAGCTTCACTGGTTACAATTTGTAATTTTTTTCGTAAAAAGGGTTGCTATGTAATGCTATGTGTGCTATACTGTAACCAATTTGTTACAGATTGTAATTTGTATGTAAAGATTGTTACATATTTGAATAAAAAGGACAAGCTGTTTCCACGGGAGACAGTAAAAAATTGGAGGGGTTTCCATTGAATCGGAAATTTTTGCTTTTCTTTACCCTGCTGTTTGCAGCTTTGACCATTACAGTGTCTTTTGGTCATAGCGTTGCAGCAAAAGCTGCGGAGGAAAAGACCGGTGTAGGGTTGGCAGATCATGTGCTGCTGGCGTACAAGAATGGTTGGAAGTACCGCAGTGGCTGCTACGGACAGTTTGTGGGGAATAAACGAGCAAGTGATTGTTCCGGTTTGATCAAATCCTATCTTTGGTGGCAGGGAGAGGGAAAGAATCCGAATCCAGGTTCCATGTCAGTCGCAGGAAGCTCCGGTGCTATGTTGCAGAGTGCAGAAGTTTCTGGAAACATTGACTATAACGACCCATCGTCCCTTCCACGAATTCATGGTTTGATTCTCTATCAGCCAGGCCATGTGGGCGTTTATGTTGGCAACAACATGGCGATTGACAATCGGAGTTCTGGCGAGGATATGAAGTACGAAGAAGTATTTGGACGAAAGAATATCAAATGGACGAAATGGTTTAAATTGCCCCAGATTACATATCCGACGACTGGTTGGGCTACATATGACGGGGACAAGTACTATTACGAAGACGGTCAGTATGTTATCAATACCATTCGAATTATTGATGGCATTTCCTATACATTTGGCGCGGATGGTAAGATTGTGGAACAAAAGCCATATACTGCTTGAATGTAAAAGGACATCATTCCCCTGCAAGGAGAGCTTTTCTCTTTGCAGGGGATTCTATTTGTATAACGGGGTAAGAGGAAGTAGTTAATAACCATTTTACTAGAATTGTTTTTGGTGGTTCGGTTTTATTCTGTGAAAAACCTGCCGAAATCTGGTAGAAATTTTGTTCTCTTATGCATTGGGAATCGTCAAACGATTGAATGGGAATCGGGCCCTATCGGTTGCAGCAGGGAAAAGATTCCTAGTTTTTTGATTCTTTAGAAGTGTTTGAAGCAAAGAAAGACGATAAAAGAACAGTATTTTTGCCTACCAATGTCGAATCGTACACATAAAGAAAAGATCCAATGTTGAAAAGAAACGATGCCGTGCAATGAAAAGAAAAGCACAGCACCGTTGCATAAAATCTAAGCCGATACGATTCCCAAATTTTAATACCTATAAAATTAGAATTCGCAAGGCTTGGCGCGTTTAAGGACAAGGAACATGTTTGCTCATGTGAAATACATGGTGTGGGATAATCTTTTTAGGATTCGTGGTATCGGTATCCAAATCCGACAACTGTTTTTATAAAGTCGTGCCCTTTTGCATATGGTTGGAGGCGTTTCCTAATTTGAAACACCGTGTTTTCTACAGCATGGCAGCGATAATTGCCCGGTTCATGCCAAACAGATTCATAAATCTGGGCTTTTGTAAATGCGGCTTTCGGATGGGAATACAGGAGATATAAGACATCGAATTCCTTTACAGATAAATAAATGCTCTGGTTGTCGATGATTACATCATGAGTTTTGGCGTCCATAGTAAACGAAATAGCGTCTTGCTGAATTTCCCAGAAACTCTGTGCGAAAAGACAATCCTGTTTGATTTGTTCAGATAACCTTGAAAAATCATCGAACTTTTGTATTCTGCGAAGTCGCTGGTATAATTGAACATCTATCTTTTGGCCGTATAGAATCCCCATCGAAATTTAAGATGTGTGTTTCGATGGAAATATCCGTTTGGTTGTCCACCGTGGGGCGTTTCCCAATATGAGTAATCCCGTAGTATCGTTTGGCGTTCCATAGAATTTGTGCTATATATACCCCGGATTCTGGCAAGTCACATCTATTTTCCAGTTTTAAATTTGCAGTAGGGGCTCCTATCCATTTCCCAATTCCTCGTCCATGAATGACCGTGCCTGATATGGTACAAATAGGTTTAGGTTCCTTTTTTCGTTGTTCTTCCATCCTTATATCACCCCGTTCATGGATAGGATAAACAGAATACAAGTGATGATGACCACAACAGCCAACAGGATTAGGCCGGTAGGTTTGCCCTGACTTTGCTTTTCCGACATGGAGATATACCCACCTTTTCGCAAGGCAGTGATGACCGGCTTATACAGTAAAAATGTAATTCCAGCATTGAGTCCGGATTTTAACAAATTGAAAGGGAGAAACGCCGGAATTAATAATTCGACGACGGCTTCCCTAGGGTACCCCATATAAAGAGGAGTGACCAGATAATTCCAAACCATCATCACTGTAACCATGGTTACACATCCCGCTGCTAACCCAAGGACCGCACCGGAAACGTATGCTTTTTCTTATAGATTGCCGCGGCAGTACAAGCAAAAGCGCATGAAGATAAAACATTCATGACACACCCCAGGAGGCCTGTGTCGCTGACTGTAATCATCTCCATAAGAGAAACAATTATGGTAACGATACAAGAGGTCAATGGTCCCCAAATTAAGCCTCCCAGTGCGATGATGGCGTCTTTAGGATCATACTTGAGAAACAATACGACTGGTACACGCCCAACGGCCATGGCCACGTAGGAAATCGCGCATAGCATTGCAATTGTTGTAATTCTTTTTGTTTTGCTTTCCATCTGTTGTTCCCTCCGCAAAAAAATTAGCACCGAAAAGAGATGCCTTTCAGGTGCTAATAAGCGCAGCAAACCGCAAAACGTCACAACGTGTTGCTACAGCTGATGGAATCTTCTTTCATCCAGACTATACTGTTGGTTTTGGAATCACACCAAATCATGCGTTTTACGCTCGCGGACTTTACCGCCAATCGGGAATTTCACCCTGCCCCGAAGACATTTTCGATTCAGTTGTCTAGATTAGCATACTACGAAACACCTTGTTTGACAATGACCAAAGTGAATTTCGGAAACATTTCGGAAATCTGAAGCTTTTGTAATTGTAGATTGTCAACAGATCGGTCCCATATTTGTTGTAGACAAAAAGGGATGCAGTTTTGTTTTATAGACATACGAAATATTTTGTTTTGAATTTCATGGAGAAACTGACGGTCTGAGAGCTGCATCGGCAAGCCACTCTGTATAGTCTTTTTGAAAACAGTACATCTGTATTATAAAAATTTCAATAAAATTTGAAAAAAAGTGAAAGTTATTGTCCACTTTGGGGTTTTCCTGTCGTTGTTAATAGATGTATCAATATTAAAGGAGGAATTCCCCATGTTTAAGAAATTCGCAGCTGTCCTTTGTGCATTTTGTATGATGTTTGGCGTAGGCGCCAACGCAATGGCCGCAACAGAAGTTCCGGCAAATCAGGTTAGTGCGATTGAGATTCAGCCGCGCTATACTTATGCGGACCGTGTAGAGGCATTTTTGTCCATCAGCGGCAAAACCGCCTATGTAGATGCAGAAGCACAGGGAAAATCCAATGTGTCCAAGATTAAGCTGACAGTTACTCTTCAGAAGAAGAGCGGCAGCAGCTGGTCCACTGTAAAGACTTGGACCGACACCGAATCCAGCGATTATATCTATATCTCGGAGGAAAAATCGGTTTCTTCGGGAACCTATCGCGTGAAGGTAACTGCAGTCTTCAACGGATCTGAGACGGTGACTACTTATAGCGAGACAGAGACGGTTTAATAACGCGTTCTTTTGTCGCTACAGTTTGGACCCAATCATCCAATTACAATTTCCGCGCAATTGATGGATGGATTTTGTCTTTCTGGCCGCTGTTCGGTAAGAATTGGCGGCCGGAAAGCGGGTTTTACTTTTCGACGGAAGCAATTCCGTATCATTTGCCTACATGAGTTTTTTACCAATACAACCAACGATGGGACCGTCCTTCCCCGGACGGTCCTTGGTTGTCTCTAGAGGGTCAAAAAAGTGCCGCTGCAACTTTAAAAGTTGCAGCGGCACGAATCATTTTTGGGTGAAAGCTTGTTAGTTGCCAATCATATAGTTCAGGAACATGGATTCGTCTTCCGGATTTTCTACTTTCAACTCAGCCGAAACCTTAGAGCTTTTTGCGCCATCCAGAAGAGCGCGTACACCGTATAGCTGGCACAGCTTACTCTTAAGATTGAGGGTATTGCCATCCTCTGTTACCAGATAGACATTTCCCTGTGCTTTATCAAGAAGATCAAGAAGTTTCTGAATATCGATGTCATATAATTTCATAATTATTCCCTCCAATTAATTTTTTAGGATTTAGGTATATTATACCATGTAAACTACTGAAATACAATGTAAATGATAGACAAGAATCCTTAGGGCTCCTCTGCTATTATTTCGATGTCCAGCCGCTTACTCTGGCGCACCGGGACATCCAATAGCGAAGAAACATCTCCTGGTCCTCCTTGTCTTCTACGATAATCTCTGGAGAAACCTTGTTGTCATTTGAGTCTTCGAGCAGCATCTTAATACCATAAAGCTGTGCCAGCTTGCTGTTCAACCCAAAGGAAACACCCTCTTCCGTAACCAAATAAATGTTCCCTTTTGCATGTTCAAGCAGGTTCACAAATTCACCCACGCTAATGTCGTATAGTTTCATGTTTCCCTCCTTGTAGTTTACATAAAGGATTATATCATACATGTTGCATAATTGCAAGCCTAATTCTTTGTGCAATATTTAAAATCCTGTAAAAAATTGGTAAAGGAATTGTGTAGTATGAAGGGATATGCTTACAAAAGAGCTCTTTCAATCCATTTGCATAAAATATGCGTAAGCGTTCAAACGTGCCACTTTTTGTGTATTTGCTGTAGGAAAATGAAAAGGAAAAGGAGGGAAGGATGCACTTCTTGTCCGTATGGTACATAAGATGGAT
>NZ_JBKEIV010000045.1:0-109897 GCF_046693725.1 Anaeromassilibacillus sp. SJQ-1
GCAATATTTTGTAAAGGGCGCAGGATTCGCAGAGGAATACAAGGACACAACTAAGCAGTCCGCAGGCGTAATGCCGTATTATACGATCCCGTTTAACCAGGACCCGAGCGGCGCAAACGTAGCGAACGGCTTCAGCAAGTACATTGTCCAGGAGCGTCTGCGCGAAGACCTCAACTATGACGGCCTGGTCTGCACAGACTGGAAAATCCATGGAAGCCATGAAGGCATGGGCGGCGCGGATACGCCTTGGGGCTTGGAGCCTGGCAAGGGCTACAACCGTCCGTACCGTATCCTGGCCAGCATGCTGGCAGGCGTTGACCAGATGGGCGGCCTGGACAGCGACGAATACGTCATGGAAGACATGCTGGCAGCCTATGATATGGGCGTCAACGGCAGCGAGGAGTACGGCATTGAAGCTCTGGGAGAGGAATTCATGGACGAGCTGACCGAGGCTTCGGCAACCCGCATCCTGAAAGTGATCTTCAACCTGGGCCTGTTCGAGGATCCGTATGTGGACCCGGGCTATGCAAAATCCTTTGTCGGTTCTCCGGAATTGAACGAGACGGCGTATGAAACCCATAAGGACGCTGTCATCATGACGAAGAACTCCAACAACACCCTGCCGCTTCAGGCAGAGGACGGCGAAGAGCTGACCGCTTATGTGCCGCTCAAGGAATCCAGCGGCGGAGGCGGCTTCCCAGGTTTCCCGGGTGGTGGCAGCGGTTCCAGTACAAAGGTCGAGCCGGTCATCAGCTTGGATACCGTGCAGAAATACTATAACGTCCCGGATACGCTGGTACAAGCGACGGAGAACGGGGAGATGCCGAGCGACGAGGCTAAGGCACAGGCGGCAAGCGAAGCGGATTTCGCCATCATCGAATTGGAGTCCCCGAGCATGGCGATGGAATACACCGACGGCCGTCCGCAGAACTTGACCTATGGCGAATATACGGCGGACGCAATGCGCGAAGTCAGCATCGGATACGACTGGTATCATGCAGACGGCACGCTGGTTCAGTATAACGAGACCCCGGACGAGTCCAAGGGCGATTATAAGTCCAACCGCTCCAGAAAGGGCAACACCCATGCGGGTACTCCGGAAAACCTGGAACTGATTCAGGAAACCGTGGAACTGATGGGCGACAAGCCGATCATCTTTATCCTCAGCATGGAGAACCCGATGGTCGTTTCTGAATTTGAACCCTCTGTGGATGCAATGCTCATCGGCACCAGTGTATCGCCGGATGCCTTCATGGAAGTGATTTCCGGCCAGACGGAACCGAGCGGCCTGCTGCCGGTCAATATGCCCGCCAGCATGGAAGCTGTGGAGACCGCCTATGAGGATGGCTACCACGATATGGAAGTCTATGTGGACAGCGACGGCAATGCGTACAGCTTTGGCTTTGGTCTGAACTGGGACGGCCAGATTGCTGACGAACGTACTGCGAAATACACAGACATCGGTGACCCGAACCTGGAAAAGACCACGTTCCCGGACACCTACGATGAGAAATATCTGGTTGTTGAGAGCCAGGAAGTCCGCGATGAGAAGGTCGAGGCGCTCATCAACACCATGACAACAGAAGAGAAGTTCTCTCTGTTGGGCGGCGGCGAAAAGGCCGGCGTTGCGGACGCAGGCAGCCTTGCGGGCGTTCCGCGCTTGGGAATTCCGGAGCTGCGCATGTTTGACGGCCCGGATGGCGTAACTTCTATTTACGACACCACCAACCCGCCGATTGAGCAGATGTTGGCCTCCACCTGGAGCACCGACCTCGCTTATGACTACGGCAAGATCAGCGGTTCTGAGAACAAGGCCATCTCCGGCAACGTACAGCTTGGTTCTCAGTTTGATATTACCCGTACGGCACACTTTGGCCGCAGCAAGGACCAGATGGGCGAGGATCCGTTCCTGCTGTCCCGTTTGGCAGTCAGCGAAACCGAAGGTATCCAGGATCAGAACGTCATCGCAACTTTGAAGCACTTCGCAGTGTTCGCACAGGACAGCACGCCGGGCGGCGCAGTGGATGTGCAGGTTGACGAGCAGACGTTGCATGAGCTCTATCTTGCTCCGTTTGAGGCGGCTATCCATGAAGCGGACGCAGCATCCGTGATGTCCTCTTACAACGGCGTAAACGGCGCTTGGGCTTCCGCAAGCACGGAATTGCAGCTCGATATTCTCCGCGACGAGTGGGGATTTGACGGCTTCACTGTGACCGACTGGGGCGGCAACCATGCGTATACGCTGGACAAGGGCACGGATCTCGAGATGCCTTCTGCCAGCCAGAATACGCAGGCGGCGACCGAAGAAAAGATCGCCAACGGCGAGATGACTTGGGACGATGTGGACGAGGCGGTCAGCCATGTGCTCAACGCGATGGGCAAAGTTGGCTATCTGTATCTGGTCGAGCTGGACGGCAAGGGCTACGTCAAAGAAGAGCCGGGCCGTACCGAGCCGATCAAGCTGCCCGACACCTATGCAGAACAAGTAGACGACGGCCTCTTGGCAGAGAATCAGGACATCGCTTTGGAAGTTGCGGAAAAGGGCGCAGTCCTTCTCAAGAACGATAACGAAACCCTCCCGCTGGATGCTTCCAATTCCTCTGTTGGTATGATCGGCCTTGGCGCGGTCAACCCGATCGCGGGCGGCAGCGGCCAGGAGCGTTCCTTCGGAACATTGAGCCGGATGGTCAGTCCGTATGACCGGATGATGGAAATTGCAGGCGAGGATGCCAACATCGAAGCGACGGCAGGCCTCGACATCGTGGGAACCACGATCCCGGCAGAATACCTGTATCAGGATGAAAACGGCGAGCAGAACGGCGTTTTGCGCAAGTATGGCGTAGAAGGCAACCCGGGCACGCCGGTTGAGATCAATGGACAGATCTTCTGGATGGGCAAGACCGACCCGATCGACATGGAAGGCTATGAGACCGGAACGGTTGCAAAGATCGAGGAAGACATCAACTTCAATACTGGAACAAAGACCTATAAGAATGGCCCGGATGGCACAGCCTTTGAAAATGGTTCTGCCTATACTTTGGAAACCTACCTCAAGGCGCCGGAAGACGGTGAATACACCATGGTACTCTCCGGAATCGGCGGCACCATCAGCGGAAAGATCACCGTTGACGAACAGGAGAAATCCCTTGGCAACATGTCCTTGCGTGAAGGCTCGCAGTGGCCGTGGAACAACGTGATCTGCACCTCCACCGGCATGGACATCAGCAACTCCACGGTTACCCTGGAAGCTGGCAAGCTCTATAAAGTAAAGATCACGGGCGTTGCAGCTCTGGATCTGAAGGACCTCCAGATCCGCCTGGGCTGGATTACCCCGAGCCAGAAGCAGGAGAACCATGACGAAGCAATCCGCATTGCAAGCGAAAATGACAATGTCGTCTTCTTTGCTTGGAGATCCACCGGCGCAGAAGGCAATACCATCGAAGACTGCAGCCTGGCACTCCCTGAGGATCAGGAAGCACTGCTGATGGAAGTCATCGAGGCGGCAAAAGAAAACGGCAATAAGGTTACGGTCGTGCTCAACAACGGCGGCGCCGTAACAATGAACAAGTGGATCAACGATGTAGACGCCGTGCTCGAGATGTGGTATCCCGGACAGGAAGGCGGCCTCGCAACCGCACGGATCCTGCTTGGCGAAGTCAACCCGAGCGGCAAGTTGGCACAGACCTTTATGATGTACGACAACGAGACCCCGGTTACCGACAGCCAGGAGCACTTTGAAGAGCGCCTCAAGAAGAGCGAAGAGGAAACCGGCGACGGCGTGAACCAGCCGAAGAATTCGGTTTACTACACCGAGGGCATCATGACCGGCTATCGTTGGTATGACAGCGAGGACATCGCTCCTCTGTTTGACTTTGGCCATGGCCTGTCCTACACCACCTTTGCTTATTCCGACATGAAGGTGGAAGAGAACGACGAAAATGGCTTTGATGTGACCTTTACCGTCACCAATACTGGCGACGTAGCGGGCGATGAAGTTGCACAGGTTTACCTTGGCGCAGCGGAAGTTCCGAACGGCGTACAGATGGCGGAAAAACAGCTGGCAGGTTTTGCACGCGTGGAAGATTTGCAACCGGGCGAATCCCGCGAGGTAAGCATTTCGATTTCCCAGCGTTCCCTGTCCTATTGGAATACCAATGGGGAATATGTAACTCGTGCGGACGGCACCAAGGATAAGTGGACAGTCGCAGAAGGCGAACGCGCTATCCTGGTGGGCACCAGCTCCGACAATCTCCCGTTGGAGACCACTGTCAATGTAAAGGCTCCGGAAGAGAGCGGAAACAGCAACCTGTCCGTCCAGTATGGCACCAACGTCAAGCTGTTCGTCAATGGCGAAGAGCAGACGATTGCCAACTTGGTGGGCGATTATGAGAACACCTTTGAAACGGGCGAGACCGTCACCTTGACCTTTGAACCTGCAGTAGAGGGTAGAGAGATCGCAGGCGTCACCCTTAATGGTGAAGCAGTTGATTTCGATGATGCCGATTCCTTCACCTACACACTCCAGGCAGGCGAGGCAGACGAACTGACCTTTGCCTTCATCACGGTGGATAAGAGCATCCTGCTCGCAACCATCGAGGCGGCCAACGCTTGCGAGGATGAGATCGAAGGCGTGATCCCCAGCGTACTGGAAGACTTTGAAGAAGCACTTGAAAATGCAAACACTGTTTATAAGAACCCCACCGCTACGCAGGAAGAAATTGATGCGGCATGGAACGCTTTGATTGACGCAATGCACAACCTTTCCTTCCAGAGTGGCAGCAAGACCTATCTGGAATACCTGCTGTCTGTAGCGGAAAAAATCGACACGAGTGAGTTCATCCAGGGCGTAACCGCATTCAAGGATGCCTATGAGGCTGCACAGAAGGTCTATGACGACCCGGATGCTTTGGCGGATGAGATCACAAATGCAGCAAAAACACTGGAAGAAGCTCTTCTCGGTTTGGTCCGTGGCTCTACAAAGGATATGCTTCGCACTGTGATTGAGAAGGCACAAAATCTGGATTTGGACAAATATGTCGACGCAGGCAAGGACGCATTTAACGACGCATTGGCCCATGCAGAAGATGTCCTGTACGACGACCAAGCCACGCAGGAAGAAGTGGAAGAGGCCACAGAAACTCTGAACGCAGCAATGGAAGCCCTGCGCAAAGTGGCGGATAAGAGTGCTTTGAATGCTTTGATTGCTTCCGTTGAAGGTATGAATTTGAACAAATACACAGCAGCCTCTGTTGCCGCTTTGAAAGACACGCTGGCGGAAGCTAAGATTATGGCGGCGGATGCAACCCTGAGCGAAGACAACCAGGCTGAAGTCGATGCAATGACCGACGCTTTGCAGGATGCTAAGGACCAGTTGAAGGTCAAGACGACGAACAGCCATAGCAGCTCTTCCAGCAGCTCGGGAAGCTCTGCAAGCGCGAACACCTATGGATCTACCGGCACCTCGATTGTCGGCGCCGCTACCACCGCGCAGGCGGCTGCTCAGGTGGTTTCCGACACGACGGTCAACTTCACCTTGAAGAGAGGCAGCGCATACTGCTTCAAGATGACCGTTGTCAACGGCAACAACCTCACGCCGAGCTTTACGGTCGGCAATGGCGATGTGCTGAAGACCCAGTTCGTTGCTAAAGTTGGCAATGATTACTACTACCGAGTGTATGCAATTGGTACACCGGGCCAGAGTACGGGCGTTTATACAACGCTGTCGGGCCAGAATGCAGTTAAACATTGCACAGTAACCATTGGCTAAAATCTTCCATAAAAATATCGTGGAAATGAAAGGCGTCAGATGCCCATATTAGGCAACAAAGGGCGCTACAAATCTGGATGTTTTGTAAAAATACGGTAGATTTTGCCAGTGTACGAAAGCTCTATGCCCACTACGAGCATTTTAACTAAGAATCTGTTTCGACGAAAAGTGCTTGTATATCTGAACAAGGAAAATATTGGCGGCTGGATAGTGGAACTATTTAAGAGTAAGAATAGCAGCCGTCAAATCCGGAATGAACTTATCGACTATTTTATCCGGAAGTTTTCCTTGTGAACCCTTTAGGATGTGCCCACAGTGCTCAGTCGCTGTGGGCACATTCCCCTTCATAGGCCAATTTTTGAAAAACGGCCTGCTTTTTACAAGGGTCATATTGCACATACATTTATGTTACCCAAAATAAACCGTCTGGGGAGGTGATTTCAATAATGGATCAAACAAGCGTTAACCAGGCAAAAATACAGATGATTAATCGTTCGCTCATCCTCAATCTTCTTCGACAAGAGGGCCTTTGTTCGCGTGCAACCTTGGCGAAGCTGTCCGGATTGCGTCAGGCAACGATCACCAATATTGTAGGAGAACTTATTCACAGCGGACTCGTAGTGGAAACAGGTTTAATTGCCGGAGAGAAAAACCGGCGTTCGATTGGTTTAACTCTGAATGACGAACGATTTCAGGTGATCGGCGTTCATTTGACTCGCCAGACCTGTACGGCTTGCCTGATGGGGCTTTCTGGAAAACTATATGACAAATGGGAATGTCCCATTGTCCCAGAAGAACAGGGAGAGGCTGCATTAGAACGGGTGCGGACGATGATCCAGACCATTGTCCGGGAACATTCGGATGCGGAGATCTTATCCGCAGGGGTGGCGGTTCCCGGCCCTTACCAGGAGAGCGAAGACCGGCTTCTCTTTGTGACAGGGATGCCTGGCTGGCAAGACTGCCCAGTGCGGGAGACCCTTTCCAGAGGATTAGATTTGCCCCTTTATATTCTCAATGATGCAAATGCGGGTGCATTCGCACAGCTTTGGTACAATAGCCACGACGCCCATACACAAAACATGGTGTATATTTTAGCTGGACAGGGCATAGGCTGCGGAATGATTGTCGATGGCAAGCTTCTGCTCGGTCAACAAAGCCTTGCTGGAGAATTTGGTCACAGCAGTATTCAGTTTGACGGTCCGATATGTGCTTGCGGAAACCGCGGATGTCTGGAACAATACGGTTCCATGCGTGCGTTATTCGAACGGATTTCAGAACAACTTGACCATGGAGCTATCTCCAGGCTGCATCGGAATTGTTTGAATGTACATGCTTTATCTCAAGCGATCAAAAATGGGGATCGCGTTGCCAGTGATGCATACCGGTATGTCTGCGGGTTCCTAGCGATGGGGATTGTCAGTTTGATGAATCAGTTAAATCCAGGGAAAATTGTGATTGGCGATCAACTGGCAGAAATTTATCCGGAAATGATGTTGGATGTGATTACAAAAAGTGTCGAGAGTCGGACGAACGCTCTCTTGGCTGGTAACATTGTTGTGGAAGTAAATCAATTGCATCCAAATCCCTCTCTACTTGGGGCTGGTGCGTATGCGGTCCATCGAGAACTCGAAAAACCGGCGCGGTTGCTCACCGCAGTTACCCGACATACGATCTTGTATTCCTCAAGGCGAGAACTTGCTTAATCAAAAAAGAATCGTGCATGACGCTCTAAAAATAGGCAAAAAGGACGCTCTACAGATCAGCCGGATTTACCCGGAGTAGAGCGTCCTTTTTTGTAGGATGGTTGATCGTATATAAAAATATTTATAAGAATAACCTGGTAATGTTCTTATTTTGCAACGGGAATATATATTTTATCGGTGTCTCTGAAAGCGTCGGGCTCCTTTATAAGCGGCGAAAGAAATGCCACTGTGTTTCTACTTATGGGCTACCCATATATGGCAAAAGCGGAATGACCCGACTGCTTTTCCAACTTGCAAAAATAAAAAAAGCTTTTGGAACAATTCATTCCAAAAGCTTTTTGGTGGACATTACAGGACTCGAACCTGTGACCCTTCGCACGTCAAGCGAATGCTCTAGCCAACTGAGCTAAACGTCCATTTTCTTTGGCAGCTCGTCCCCTGACAGAGAGCGCCAGGCCCTTTCTATCAGGGCAGAAAGGATGAGGCGTTTCTAAAGTGCTTCATTATTATAGCTGAAGAAAGGGGAAAAATCAAGAGGTTTTGTAAAATTTTTTTAATCTCACATCCATTCGCTTGTAAATATGGGGTGTTTGCCCTATACTGAAAAAATAGATAAGAGAAAAGAACTTCGAACCAGTGGGTGGACATGGCAGAATATGCCTTCGCATCCGTACTGGTCTGTCGAATAGAGAAAGGGGAATCTATTATGCCGGTTGGCCTAGTCTTGGAAGGCGGCGGAACACGCGGCGCTTATACCAGCGGAGTATTGGACGTATTTAGCAAAAATCAGATTATTTTCCCAGTGGTCTATGGAATTTCCGCAGGGGCGTGTAACGCCTTGAGCTATATTTCGGGGCAGGTGGGACGAAATTTCCACATCTTTTATGATTATATCCAGGACGACCGCTATATGAGCGTGGCCAGCCTGCGCCGGACGGGAAACCTGTTTGGCTTCGATTTTATTTTTGGGGAATTGTCGCGCAAGCTGTTGCCATTTGATTATAAGGCCTTTTTTGAATCGCCTGTGCAGCTCAAAGCAGGAACCACCGATTTGTACACGGGGAAACCGCTTTTTTTCGGAAAGGAAGAGATGGATGAACGTTTCCTTCCTGTACGCGCTTCCAGCGCAATGCCTTTTGTATCGGAAATCGTTTTCTATCAAGGGCATGCGCTGTTGGACGGGGGCTGTTCGACGTCGATTCCACTGCAATGTTCCTTGGAGGATGGAAACTCCTATAATGTAGTGGTTCTGACGCGTGACGCGTCCTATCGAAAAGGGGGCCGCCCGGAGTTCCCCGCGCCGCGCTTCGGGCAAAGTATGGGGAATATCCTCTGTTTATTGACGCTATGTTGCGCCGGCCGCAGATGTACAATCGGGAGGTCGAACTGTGCAATCAACAGGAAAAAGAGGGGAAGGCGATTCTAATTCGTCCCAGCAGACCTATCCCTGTGGGGCGATATGAAAAAGATCCGGATCGTTTGAAGCAGGCGTATCAGATGGGGATGGCAGATGCGGAGGAAAAACTGCCGCAAATCCGGAACATGCTCACAAGAGTTTAAAGGAGTGTGAGGAAAGAGCGTATGAAGATTTGTATTCTTTATGGTAGCCCGCGAAAGAAAAATACGTACGCAGCGGTACAAGTCATCAAAGAGCAATTGAACCGATTGGGAAAGGTGGACTATAACGAATACTTTTTGCAAACGGAATCCCACGATTTTTGCTGTGGTTGCTATACCTGCATCGAGGGACATGAGGAGAAGTGTCCGCATGCGGCACATGTTCAACCGGTGATTCAAGCGATGCGCGATGCGGATGGTTTGATTTTTGCAACGCCGGTCTATGTGATGGACATGACGGCACAGATGAAAGCGTTCTTGGATCACACAGGCTATTTCTACATGGTACATCGCCCATATCCGGAGATGTTTCAAAAATCTGCCTTGGTGATTTCTACTGCTGCAGGAGGAGGAACCAAAGATGCCAATGCCTCGATCGCCCGCTCCTTGAAGCATTGGGGAGTCCGGCGCATTTTTTCCTGTGGGATTTCCATCTTTGCGCCGGGATGGGATGCCATTCCTCCCACTCGAAAACAGAGCATCGAGAAGAAACTCCGCCATACAACAGACCTCTTTTGGCGCTCTTTGGGAACGAAGAAGCGCCCGACCCTACATACACGCGCCCTCTTTTTTGTGATGCGGATGATGCAGAAGAAGAAAGCAGGGACGAGCGCTGACGCAGCATATTGGAGCCGCCAGGGCTGGCTGGATGGAAAGAAGCCTTTTTGAGCACCATGTTTCCCCTTGACAGACCGGGGACATCGGGGTATGATAGTAAATGCAAATCATTTGCATTTAGGAGGTTCCCGTGAAAAAGAACGTGTACGCCGGTAACTCCGGCGTTTTTTATCCTTTGCGGCGTGTGATCGCCGCAATTTTGTGTATATGCCTGTTATGGCTGATACCAACTGGCTGCACGCCTCGTCAGACGGTAGATCCCCCACGGTTTCGGATTGTAACATCATTTTACCCTTTGTATATTATGGCACTCAATATTACAGATGGGATTGAAGGGGTGCAGGTGGACAATATGGCAGGGCAACAGACCGGTTGCCTGCACGACTATCAATTGCAGTCGAAGGATATGAAAAATATTGAGCAAGCGGACGTCTTTGTCATCAACGGAGCTGGGATGGAGAGTTTCATGGAAAAAGTGACCGATCAGCTTCCTGATTTGCGTGTGATCGATTCCAGCGAAGGAATCTCCTTGCTCATGAGCGGCGAGGAGTCCCATGATCACGATGAAGAAGTGTACGACCATGACCACGGTGACGCAAATCCTCATATCTGGGTATCTATTTCCAACTGTATGCAGCAGGTGCGGACAATTGCAGATGGATTAAAAGAAGCAGATCCAGAGGATGCAGATGCTATAGAGGAAAATGCCCAGGAATATCTGGCGAAGCTCAGTGCGTTGCGCGGGCGTATGCATAAAACCCTGGACAATCTGCCAAACCGGGACATCATCACTTTTCACGAGGCATTCCCTTATTTTGCAGAGGAATTTGATCTGCATATTGTCAAGGTTGTGAATCGGGAGCCGGACAGCCAGCCCAGCGCCAAAGAATTGGCGGATACCATCCGGTTGATTGAAAGTACGGGTGTAAAAGCTGTGTTTGCAGAACCCCAATATTCCACCGATGCAGCGCAGATCATCGCACAGGAGAGTGGAGCGGAGGTCTATATCCTGGACCCAGCTGTCACGGGGGAGAACGATCCGGATGCGTACTTGCGCGCAATGGAACAGAATATGGAAGTTCTGAAAGAGGCATTGGGCAGCACATAAAATGCCTTTTTCTTTTACAATTCGTATTATTTTGATATTATAATACTAAATAGATGAGGTTCAAACATGGAACAATGCAAATGTAGTACGCAGATTCGCGGATTGACCGTGCGTAAACGCGATGGTACGATCATCCATGATGTTACATTGGATGTACACCACGGTGAAATTATGGCGATTATCGGGCGAAATGGCGCGGGCAAAACCACCTTGCTCAAGGCTCTCTTGGGGAGGATTCCCTATACAGGCAGTATCCTTTTTACCAATCCAAAAGGGGAGCGCGTGGAAAAGCCCCGCATTGGTTATGTGCCGCAAAATATGATTTTTGACCGTTCCACGCCTATGACGGTTGCAGACATGCTTTGCGCCAATCTCTCGGAATTTCCCGTTTGGTTGGGACATAAGAAAGAAAAGATGGCGCGTGCAGATGCCATGCTGCAAAAGGTCGGTGGAAAGAACCTTCTACAGAAGCGTTTGGGAAGTCTATCCGGAGGGGAGATGCAGCGGGTGCTGTTGGCGTTTGCCCTCGAACCCATGCCGGATATGCTGTTGCTGGACGAACCGGTTTCCGCCGTGGATCGAAAAGGAATTGAGGTCTTTTATGATCTGGTGACTTCTTTGCGCAGCGAATATCATATGCCAGTCATTTTGGTTTCTCACGATCTATCCCATGTTGCGCGCTATGCCACACGTGCGGCACTGCTTGACCGGACCATCCGGGTCAGCGGAGATGTGAAAAAGGTGATGGCTTCGCCGGAGGTACGGGAGACGTTTGGGCTGGATGTAGTGGGGGGTGTACACGCATGAGTGCTTTGTACAGCTTGATCGACACACTGTTGCCGTTTGAATGGACCGAATTCTCCTATATGAAAAATGCATTTCTAGCAGTGCTGTTGATTACGCCCTTATTTGGCCTAGTCGGGACCATGGTGGTAAACAATAAGATGAGCTTTTTTCGGATGCACTCGGCCATTCGGCCTTGACCGGGATTGCCATCGGTGTGCTGCTTGGGGTGGACAATTACCTGCTCTCTATGTTGGGGTTTGCGCTTCTGTTTGCCCTATGTATATCAGCTGTTATGAGTTCCGGAACCTCGTCTGCAGATACAATCATCGGCGTTTTTTCCAGCACCGGCCTTGCGTTAGGCGTCGTGCTGCTTTCTGCAACAGGCGGCTTCGCAAAATACTCCAGTTATTTGATCGGGGATATTTTGACCGTACAGCCGTCTGAAATTGGCCTGCTGGCCATTGTATTGGCAGCCGTACTCCTGGTTTGGGTGGTGTTTTTCAACCGGTTTCTACTGACAAGCGTCAATACGGATTTGGCGGCAAGCAAAAACATTCATACCCGCCTGATGGAAAAGCTTTTTGTGGTGATTGTTGCTGTGATTGTTACGATTACAATCAAGTGGGTGGGTATTCTGATCATCAATTCCCTTTTGGTGTTGCCGGCAGCTTCTGCAAGGAATTTGGCCAAGAGTATGCGTTCTTATCACTTTTGGGCCATTGGTATCTCGTTGTTCTCCGGTGTCAGCGGGCTTATTGCATCCTATTATATGGGTACGGCAGCGGGGGGAACCATCGTTTTAATAGCCGCGGCGATTTTCTTTGTGACTTATGTACTGGGACATACAGGTGGAAAAAACCGTGTCGGATAAAACGCCTGAAATACCCTTCCCTAAGGGAATGTGGAGCTCCAGGAAGCCATTAAAAGTGAAAAGGGAACTGGAGAAGATACCTCTTCCTGCCGTAGTTTTTGTAAAGAGGCAAGTGGACGTCGGAGCAGACCGTCGATGATGATGTGTGGCCGAAGATGCGCCTTGGCTTGAGAAACAGGGAGGAAAGGGAGTTATTCTGTCCCGAAGGGGTCCACAGTTACGGCTTTTTTGCGGGAGATGTGGATCGCATTTAACCATTTTTTGAAAATACAGTTTGGTGACATTTTCCTGTATAAGCACATGGAGTAAATAGAGAAATAAAGATTGGACAACATGACGCCTTGGAATCCATATTTTTGGATTCCAAGGCGTCATTTCTGTGTTTTTTTAGGTTTTCTTTTGCCGTTTCTTATGATTGTCCTACAACCATCGTTGTTTGCATTGGTTTTTACTGTGTTCTTTTACCATTATAGGGAAACCGGTAGGAAAGTTGGGAGAAGCTAGATTGTGGAGTCATAGAAAACACGCGTGGACGACCGCGATTTTGCCATTTCCGTTTTATATAGAAACAGACTGGAATATCGATGGCCTTTCAATACTTGTAAATACCGGATTTATCAAGCAGACAGGAATGAATAGAAGCAGGGAAATGTCAGTAATCCTTACAAGATTCCGGTATTGCTCTTATATCCGTATTTATACATAAATACAAGAACGTATGTATCTACTTTCTAGATCAGAGACGTCGTTTCTTCGGTTGCTTTGGCTAATGTGGACGCCAGTGGACGTACGAACTGCACCGGCGCTTCGCATTCTGTTAGGGTCTGTCCGGTCTACAAGCTATTCTAATTTTTCCATTTCTTTGCTTAACTATTCAAATTTTCTTGCCGTATAGGAACGATCCACAAACCTGACAAAAATGTCAGAAACAGATACTCCATTGCAGAAAGAAAAGACGATTCATCCTACTCAAAAATTTTTTAACACCTCGGACCATTTCTTCGGGACATGTTGCGTTGCTTGGAAAAGGTTTTTCAACACAAGGGAGAACACCTTTGTTTCCAACACCGCGATCGGGTCAGGCGGACATTAAGTTGCGGATTCTTCCAAATGAGCGAAGGTCTTTTTGGAGATCAGAGAAACGATGACGGAGAATACCACCGCAACGAAAAGAATCCACTGCGGTTGTTCTACCAATGCGTCAAATAGAAACCCGTAGAGCGCCTGCCCAACTGGTTGAGAGCAGATGGAGAGCCCGACGACATACGACAAAACCTTGCCGATCAGATGGCGAGGGGTTTCCTTCTGCAAAAAAGCCAGCATCATCACAGAGAACAGTGTACCCAATCCCATAAAGACAAATCCACATGTGGTAATGACCACATAACTGACCATGATAGAGGCGCCCAATGCCAGAGAAATACCAATCGGCAGAAGGCAGAGAGAAGCCAGCAAGAGCACCCAGTGCATATTCCGCAGGGAAAGTTTGGGGGCGAGTATGCCGGCTAGAATGCCACCGCAGAGTGCACCAGCGGCTAAAAGTACTTGGGTCAGACTGTAAAGGGAACTGGACAAATGCAGGGTGATTTTGACCATAGAGGGGACTCCTACGGTAATCAGGGAACTCAAAGCTAGGTTGAACAGCGATACAAAGATCACCACTCTCAAAATAACTGGCCTCTCGCGTATCATAAAATGTAAGCTTTCTTTTAAGTCATTTACTGCAGTGGTAAGAATTCCGCCGCTAGCTGCACGTTTTTCGAAAGGAATATGGATGAAAATCTCCATCACAGCGGAAAAGAGGAAGCTGGCTGCGCTGGCCCAAATGACCGGTACGACGCCCCACACACTGTAAAGCATTCCGCCGAGGATAGGACCGATCAGATTGGAGAGCGATTGTACTTGATTGATGATGGCGTTGGCCCTCAAGAGGTTGTTGGTACTGGAAAGAACGGGAATGCTTGCCTGAACCGCTGGCTGATAAAAGGCCTGGATGACAGAAAGGCAGATAAGCATGATCGCAACTAGGACAGCGGGATTTCCAGAGGCATTGAGTAGACCAAATACGGCTACCAGGGCGGCTGTACTGAAGTCGAGTATCACCATAATATTGCGGCGGTTGACGCGGTCTGCTACCATGCCGGCAATGGGGGAAAATAGGATCATGGGAATCATTGAAATGGCAAGTACCGATCCAAACAGAGCGGACGAACCGGTCTGATCGAGCAGATAGAGGGGCAACGCAAAACGTAGGATGGAATTTCCAAACAGAGAGATAATTTGGCCGATGACGACCAGAGAAAAGTCGCGATTCATCAACTTTTGATACATAACAGACACCTACTTTCAATTAAAAGTATAAATACCGGACGAAGGTATGAAAAGAAGAAAAGAGAGCCATTCAGAAGAATGGCTTACAAAAGGATCACAAAAGTGAGGAACCCATGGCTTATTCTGGCAGGATATTCACGCAAAAATTCTGAGCAACCTCACGAAGCTCATCGTCCACAATGGGCAGACCCAATTTTTCGAGCATATCCTCTAAAAAAGCAAGTTTTTGCATAAATTCTTTCCTGGATACGGGAAAAGCCGCTGGATTGATCCAGACGTTGACCAACAGAAGAATGGACTCAGCAGTCTGTTTTGGATATGGAATGGAGAGGGAGCCGTCTTTATTTCCTTCTTCGATCATTCTTTCCAATAGATGAGCCAACTGAACGCTGTCTTGAACCGTCTGCGCTAGGAATTTTGGATTTTTCAAAAGAGAGGGGAACAGGTGGTACATTTCCCATTGTTTTTGATTCGCAAGAGAAAGAAGAAAAGTCTGGCGGATCTTTTGCAACCCGTTTAGCTCCTTCATCTCTTGGACACGGTCAAATGGGTTCGATTCCATGGAGACGCGTGTAGTGACTGCATCAACAATATCCTCCTTGGACTTAAAGTGGTGATAAACCGCGCCTTTGCTCAGGTCACCAAGTTCATTCACAATGTCTTGAATCGTGGTTTGTTCATATCCTTTTTCCATGAACAACTTGAGTGCCGCATCGAGAATTCGTTTTTCGGTAATTTCTGGGTACTTATTACGAGCCATGCATTTCCTCTTTTCATACATTCGTTTGGTATGAATATAGGGTAACAGATTTTTTGATGTTTGTCAAGAAGGATTTTGTGGGGTTCGATTGATGGGAAAATGCCCGAAGAGCCTTCTGCAGAAGGGCTTCTTCGGGTATTTTCTCTGGCAATGGGTATATGGAATCGCTTATTTGCGCTTGTACTTGGACAGATCAATTGCTACCGCCACGGCAATAATAATTCCTTTGATAATCTGCTGCCACATCGGACTAATACCGATGAATTGCAAACCATACTGGATGACCGTGAAAATCAACACACCGCTGACAATACCGCCGACGGTGCCAATACCGCCGTTCAAAGATACACCGCCGACCACACAGGCTGCGATGGCATCCGTCTCATAGCCGTCGCCATAGTTGTTGGTTGCGCCAGCTGTCCGGGCGGCTTCCAACACGCCGCCAACCCCGTACATGAAGGAAGCGAGGATAAAGATCAGCATAATAGTCTTAAATACATTGATACCGGATACTACGGCCGCTTCCCGGTTGCCGCCGATCGCATAAACCGCCTTTCCAAAGGTGGTCTTATTCAAGATAAACCAAATGGCGATCGTAAAGAAGATTGCGATTGGAATCAGGATGGAAAATTTGCCAAACAACTTTGTTTGACCGATTGCGGCAAAATCCGGACGGACGCCGCCGATCGGCTGGGAGCTGTTCGGAGGCATATCGAAATACAGAGAACATGCACCGTAGATCATAACCTGCACAGCCAAGGTGGCGATGAAGGGATGCATGTCATACTTTGCAACCAAGAAGCCATTGACCATACCAAACAGCATGCAAGCTATGATTGCTGCGATGATCGGCAAAATGACGGGAACCTGCGGGAGATCCGGGTAAAACCGGTTCGCGTATGTAGCGGTTTGCAGCATAGAGGTGGAGATAACAGCCGCCAAACCGACCATACGTCCGGCGGACAGGTCCGTACCTGCAATCAACAGTGCAAAACAGATACCCAATGCGATAATCAGTCGCGTGGAGGACTGCGTTAAAATATCGAGAAGTACTTGTACCTGCATAAAGCGCGGCTCGATAAAGCAAATCACGACAACCAACGCCAACAATGCCAGCATGATTGCGTTATTTGTCAAAAAGTTTTTCGCCGTTCTTGCAGAAAAGAAAACTTCCGGGTGTAAGCGATTGCTTCGAAGCATTTGCGCTACGCCATAGATAATGGCGATTGCCCCGATTCCAACGATAAACCAGGGAAGGTCAAATGTTTTCTCAGCATCCAGGGCGAACAAAAAGATAACGCCAAGGATGGCCAATACCACGCCAACGCCGACAAAGATCGACGCATACCGCTTGCGTGGGATGCTCTTTGTGTGTTCCATAGTGATGTTCCTCTCCTTACATAAATTTGGTAGCCAAACGCATAACGCCAACGGAGTCCGCCTCGCCGCGGTCCAGGAAGCCCGTGACACGGCCTTCGCACATGACCATGACGCGGTCCGCCATGCCCAACAGTTCGGGCATTTCCGAAGAGATCATGATAATCGACTTGCCTTCCTTAATCAGGTCGTGCATGATCGTATAGATCTCATACTTTGCACCAACGTCGATTCCGCGCGTCGGTTCATCCAATATCAGGATGTCCGGATGCGTCAACAGCCAGCGCGCAATCAGAACCTTCTGCTGGTTACCACCCGACAGGTTCTGCATCAATTCCTTCATGCTCGGCGTCTTTGTGTGCATGCTTTCGTTCGATTCAGTCGCCGCTTTAAAGCGTTTGCTCTCCTGCAACACACCATGCTTTGCAAAGCTCTTCTGTGCGGCAATGACCGTGTTGTCCTCGATCGACAGAATGCCAAATACGCCGCTCTGACGGCGTTCCTCCGTCAACAGCGCCAGCCCATGCGCCTTTGCATCGCGCACCGACTTCACCTTGAACGGCTTGCCGTCCTTTTCCACATGGCCCGATGCAATCGCACGCAGACCGAACAAAGCCTCGACCATCTCTGTACGCTGTGCGCCTACCAGACCGCCGATGCCCAATATTTCTCCTTTATGCAGCTCAAACGACACATGCTGGAACGACTTCGGCAGCGGCGAACACAGATCGTCCACCTTCAGCACGACTTCCTTCCCCGGCTTGTACGCCTTCGGCGGGAAACGGTTCGTCATATCGCGCCCTACCATTCGGTTGATAATCAGGTCCGTTGTCAGTTCGCTTGCCGGCCAGGTTCCTACATACGTGCCGTCTCGCATGATCGTTACTTCATCCGAGATCTTCAAGATCTCTTCCATCTTGTGGGAGATGTAAATGATCGCGCAGCCTTTTTCCTGCAGCTGCCGGATAATCTTAAACAAGTGCTCGGTCTCGTTGTCTGTCAACGATGACGTCGGTTCGTCCATGATGATGATCTTCGAATTGTAGCTGACCGCCTTCGCTATCTCCACCAACTGCAAGTTGGACGCCGACAGCGTTCCCGCCAGTACCTCCGGATCAATGTCCAGGTCGACCTCTTTAAAGAGCTCCTTTGTCTTTTTGATCATCGTCTTTTTATCGACGGCGATCCCTTTCATGGGGAATCTTCCCAGCCAGATGTTTTCCATTACCGGACGGAACCGGATTGGATGCAGCTCCTGGTGGATCATGGAGATTCCCAGGTCCAACGCCTGTTTCGACGTATTGATGACCCGTTTCTTTCCATCTAGGATGATTTCGCCGCCATCTTCATGGTAGATGCCGAACAAACACTTCATTAGTGTCGATTTTCCTGCACCGTTCTCGCCCATCAGAGCATGCACGCTGCCGGGCCGCACTTTCAAGGTTACTCCGTCCAGCGCTTTTACGCCTGGGAATACCTTCGTGATGTTGTTCATTTCTAGCACATATTCTCCCATACGATCAATCCTCCTCCCATGCCTTTCTTCTTCATGCTTTTGCAACTCCTCATTGGAACATTTTAGTGGGTTATACAACTAAATAAAAGGGTTATTTTTATTTATTGATAGAGAAATCGCTATATTATATATACAAATTAGTTGCATAACCAATTAATTGCATTATAATGAGAAACAAAAGGATTGTCAATATAAAATAAAAAATTATAGGAAGATCAAAGAAATTCGTAGATTTTTTATCCTGTCAACGGAAGGATTCCAGCTGTCGGAAGATTCGTTGACAACCCGTTTTCTACAAGTTAAAATAAACTTGGCGGAAGGCGCAGGTATTGCTGTCGGGAGGGGAAAGCCGTGAAAGGACCATATTGGGATTACATCAAAATTTTTTCGGTAATCTATTGGCAGTCACAGGGATTTTGTGCAAAGCGTCTTAAGGATTTGGGGGTCACCTGCGGTCAGTTCATGTATATTCTCTGCATTTGCGACAACCCTGGGGTTTCACAAGAGAAGGTTGCAGAGCTGACCTGTATTGATAAGAGTACGGTTGCAAAGGCGGTACAGCAGCTTTTAAAGGGTGGTTTTATCACGCGGCAGGTCAGTCGTGAGGACCGTAGAGTCAATGAGTTATATCCTACGGAGAAGGCTACATCGATTTATCCTGAAATCGTACAGATTGTCAATGATTTTCATGAGGAGCAATTGCGTGGCTTGACAGACATTGAACGTGATCTATTTATGCGCCTGTTGCAGAAAATTTTTGAACATGTAAAACCAAAACCTTAAAAGGCTAAAGAGGGCACACCAATTGGTGTGCCCTCTTTAGCCTTTTGCATGCGATAAGAGTTGTTCTCGGTTAGATGCACCGTTCATAGGGTGGGTACCGCTGTTTGAATAGAAGCGTCTTTTCGGGATAGACGCCGCATTTCATGAATCATAAAAAGAATCGCCATCAATCCGGCGGCACCATCTGCCAGCGGCCCAGCGTATAGTACGCCGTCAATCCCCAAAAAGAGGGGAAGAATGAGAACAAGGGGCAGAAGGAAAAAGATCTGCCGGCTTAGGGAGAGTAGAATTCCTTTGAGTGCATAGCCGATAGAAGAAAAGAAATTGGATGTTAAAATTTGAATTCCATTGATAAAAATACAGAATAGAAAGATACGGAAATAGCGGATTCCAAATTCGTAATACAGCGCGTCGCCCTGTCCAAATAGGTAGATGATCTGTTTGGGGAAAATTTGAAAGCAGAGGAACGCCGCGGTTGCGATACAGGTTACCACGATTGCAGCCATTTTATAGGCGTTCTTGACACGCTTATAATTTCCAGCGCCGTAGTTAAAGCCCATAATCGGCTGACAACTTTGCGCGATACCAAAAATCACAGCAATAAAAATAGTATTGACCTTTGAGATGATACCGACACAGGCGAGCGGAATATCCCTTCCATAGATGGAGAGTTCTCCATAATACCCCAGGGTGTTGTTTAAGACGATTTGTACCAAAGTGACAGCCAGCTGATTGAAGCAGGCGGCTGCACCGAGGGAGACGATGGAACGAACGGTCCGCGCACGGAAGAAAAAGTGTTCTCTTTTTAAACGCAGAGATCGGAATTTTCGAAAGTAGAGTAGGACGGCAATTGCCGTTACAATCTGTCCCGTGATGGTTGCCAAGGCAGCCCCCTGAATGCCCATACCAAAGCCAAAAATAAAGATGGGGTCCAGGACTGTGTTCAGGATGGCGCCGGAAAGGGCGCTGAACATGGAATACTTGGGACTCCCGTCCGCTCGGATCAATTGGCTTCCGGCAGAACCGAACAGTGTAAAGGGAATTCCGATAGCAGTGATGCCGGTATACTCTCTGGCGTAGATCAGAACCTGTCCTCTGGCACCGAAAAGCACCATCAGTGGTTCCAAGAATACCAAAACAGTAACGCTTAACGCAATGCCCGATAGGACTGCCATGCAGAGGCTGTTCCCGACAACCTTTGCCGCCTTTTCGTTTTCATTTTTTCCTAAATACAAGCTGAAATTTGAAGCACCACCCACACCGATCATCATCGAGAGCGAGGCCATGATGGTCACCAGTGGGAAGGCGACATTTGTTGCCGCATTGCCCAATGTGCCGACGCTTTGGCCAATAAAAATCTGATCGACAATATTATAGATGGAGTTCATCAGACCGCTGATAATGGCTGGGATGGCAAACTGACGCATGAGTTTTCCAATGGATTCTGTTTCCAGAGGGTTATGTGCTTCTATGGTGTTGGTTTGATTCATTCGTTTTCCTTTCTCCTGTGTCCCTTATTCGTTACAATTCCTTTCGGCTCCAGATGTATGTGAGATGTGGCCATGCAACAGTTCGTTTCGCAATCGAATTCGCAGTTGTTCCAAGCTTTGTTCCATTGCGTCACACTCCGCCTCGGACATATCGTCCGTCAAGATTTGATGGAGCTGTTGATGGAGCATACGAATCTGTTTCACTGCCTCTTCCGCCTTTTTCAGGGGTTGAATGATACGCACACGATGGTCCCGCTTATCCACTTCTATCGCGACATAGCCCTCTGCACAGAGCTTTTTTAAAACCTTGGTGGTAGTGCCCTTGTCCACATGGAACCGTTCGGTCAACTCCTGTGGCATCCGTCCAGGGTGTTCATAGATGTATTGCAGAAAGAACTGCTGTCCCCATCCAATGCGATAAGCTTCCAAGCCACGGTCATAATACATGCGCATCATACGTGTGAGACTGGAAATGTTCCTCCCAATACTGGTAAAATCTTCGTTCAAACGACCACCTCCTTTTCCTGCGAAGATGATCTTATCATAAAATAGTAGCGTACGCAACTATTGAACGAAAAAAATGGGGCTCTGCCTGTCCGATTCTTTTCGGGCTAGAATCGGATACTTGGTTGTTCAGAGCAGGGACGGAATTGATTATCTTGGGGAAATGATAAGGGGAAAAAGATACAGTCGGTGATGCGCTTTCAGGAAATCTACAGGGATTGAATCTTGCAGAACTCTCCCGTTTGCAGTAAAATGGCAGCGTCCTCTTTATTAAATGACATAAATATGCTATCATATTACCATCAATATCTGCTTGGCCGGTGGGACGGCACAGGCGGGGAAACGGGGGAAACAATGTCTGACGTAATCAGAGTATTTGTCGAAAAAAAACCCGGCTTCGACGTGGAAGCACAGCACATGAAGGCGGACTTGGTGGAAAATCTGGGAATGCCGGTCGAAGATTTAAAATTATTGAACCGGTATGACATTTCTGGATTGAGCCGTGAAGAATTTGAGGCTGCACGCGGCACGATCTTTTCCGAGCCGAATGTCGATACTGTTTATGACGAGGAATACCCATTGCCCGAGGGATATTCGATCTTTGCCATGGAATACCTGCCCGGACAGTATGACCAGCGCGCTGATTCTGCGGCTCAGTGCGTACAGCTGCTGACCCAGGGGGAGCGCCCTCAGGTCGTTACCGCCCGTGTCATTGCACTCAAAGGGAATCTGGACCAAGAAAAACTTGAGAAGATTCAAAATTACCTGGTCAACCCGGTGGAGAGCCGCTTGGCGTCTTTGGACAAGCCCGAATCGCTGGATATGCAGGCGGATGTGCCGCCGGACGTGGCGCGGGTAACAGGCTTCATTTCCTGGAGCACAGAGGAAATGACCGCCTATTATGAGAAGATGGGCTTTGCCATGACCTTGGAAGATCTGCTCTTCTGCCGCGACTATTTTAAAAAGGATGAACACCGCGACCCAAGTGTCACAGAATTGCGTGTGATTGATACTTATTGGAGCGACCATTGCCGTCATACGACCTTCTCCACCCGCTTGGAACATATCAAGATTGTGGAGGGGGCATTAAGCGAGGCGATTGAAGGGGCTTTGCAGGCGTATTATGAGGCGCGCAGAGAGGTCTACGGAGAAAACACCGACCGGCCGGTTTCTTTGATGGATATGGCGGTGATCGGCATGAAACTTCTGCGTAAGCGTGGCCAGATTCCGGATCTTGACCTCAGCGACGAGATCAACGCCTGTTCCATCGAGGTCCCTGTGACCATCGACGGCAAGGAAGAAAAATGGCTGGTCCAGTTTAAAAATGAAACACACAACCACCCAACAGAGATCGAGCCCTTTGGCGGAGCGGCGACCTGTCTCGGCGGCGCAATCCGCGACCCGCTGTCCGGCCGCGCATATGTCTATCAGGCCATGCGTGTGACGGGGTCCGGGGACCCGCGCATTCCTTTTGAAGAGACGTTACATGGAAAACTGCCGACTCGCAAGATTACAACCGGTGCGGCCAGCGGCTACAGCTCCTACGGCAACCAGATTGGCCTTGCAACCGGACAGGTCACAGAGCTGTATGATCCCGGCTATGTCGCAAAACGGATGGAGATTGGCGCAGTAATCGGCGCCTCCCCAAAGGAGAACGTGGTGCGCGAACAGCCGCAACCGGGCGATGTGATCGTGCTGCTGGGTGGCAGCACAGGCCGCGACGGGATAGGCGGTGCAACTGGTTCCAGCAAAGCGCATACAGAGAAATCCGTCGAAGTATGCGGTGCAGAAGTGCAAAAGGGCAACCCGCCGACGGAGAGGAAGATTCAGCGCCTATTCCGAGACCCGCAGGTTTCCCGCCTGATTAAGCGCTGCAATGACTTTGGAGCAGGCGGCGTCTGTGTGGCGATTGGAGAATTAGCGGACGGTCTGGAGATCGACTTGAACAAGGTTCCCAAGAAATACGAGGGTTTGGATGGGACGGAACTGGCTATTTCGGAATCTCAGGAGCGTATGGCGGTGGTCCTTGCTCCAAAGAGTGTGGAGGCATTCTGTCAGGCGGCCGCGGAAGAAAACCTCAATGCACAGGTGGTTGCCATTGTTACGGAGGCGCCACGCCTCAAGATGGAGTGGCGCGGGGATACGATTGTCAACATTGCGCGTGCATTCCTGAATACAAACGGCGTGACACAGCGCGCCGATGTAGAGATTGAAGCGCCAAATCCGGACCAGTATTATCGCAAGCAGATTCCCGATTGCCTGAAAGGAAAACCGTTGGCAGAGGCATTCCAGGAGAATCTAAGCCGATTGGAAGTCGCCTGTCAAAAAGGGTTGGCCGAGCGTTTTGACGCGAGCATTGGCGCGGCCACTGTGCTCATGCCGTTTGCAGGGAAGTACCAGCTGACGCCGGAGGAAGCGATGGTCGCCAAGCTGCCGGTTATCCATGGGGAAACGGATGATGCAACGGCAATGAGTTATGGCTATATACCCGGTATTGCAAGATTTTCTCCGTTTCATGGAGCGGCCTATGCAGTGGTGGAGAGCCTGTCCAAGCTCTGCGCAGTGGGGGCAAATCCGCTCAGTTGCCGCTTGACGTTCCAGGAATATTTTGAGCGTCTCCGCACGGACCCTAAGCGCTGGGGCAAACCGACTGCAGCGTTATTGGGGGCGCTGGCAGCCCAGTTGGGGATGGGTCTGCCGTCCATCGGTGGAAAAGACAGTATGTCGGGTTCGTTTGAGCAGATGGATGTGCCGCCAACGCTGGTGAGCTTCGCGGTTGCCATGACAAAGGCAAGCAAGACGGTGTCAGCGGCGTTCCAGCATGCTGGGTCCCGCGTCGTTTTGCTTCCGATTCCGGAGGATGCCAAAACGCTGCTGCCGGATTGGGAGCGTTTAAAGACGTTCTATAAGCAAATCGGCGAAAAGATGGCGGATGGCAGCATACTGTCCGCGTCGGTTGTTAAGGAAGGCGGCGCCGCGGCGGCCGTGGCAAAAATGTGCTTTGGCAACGGTATCGGCTTTGACTTTGACACCGTGGATGAGGGAATCCTCTTTGCACCGTTGTCCGGCAGCCTGGTGGTTGAACTGGCAGAAGGCGTGCCGATCACCAATACAGCTACGGTGCTTCTGGGAAAAACGATAGAGCCATCGGCCATCCAAATTGGCGGAGAGGTCCTTCCGCTTCAAAAGCTGGCCGAACGCTGGATGGGTACGTTGGAAAAGATTTTCCCGAATCATGCCCCAGCGGTGGAAATGCAAAAAGAAGTGCCGCTCTATACAGCGCGGTATGCGCAAACGCCGGCGATCAAGGCGGCTAAACCGCGGGTATTTATCCCCGTATTCCCTGGCACAAACTGTGAGTACGACACCGTCCGTGCATTTGAAAAAGCAGGAGCAGAAACCGATGTGCTGGTTGTGCGCAATTTGTGCTCGACTGACATTGAAAATACCATCGAGCGGATGGAAAAAGCCATCCGCAATGCGCAAATTATCATGTTGCCCGGTGGTTTCTCCGGCGGCGACGAGCCGGACGGCTCTGGAAAGTTTATTGCGACAACCTTCCGCAATCCAAAGATTGCAGAGGCAGTTATGGAACTGTTGAAAAATCGCGACGGCCTGATGCTGGGCATCTGCAATGGATTCCAGGCGCTTATTAAATTAGGTCTGGTGCCCTATGGAGAAATCCGCGAGACAAGTGAGACTGCTCCAACATTGACCTTTAATACATTGGGGCGCCATGTATCCCGTATGGTGTATACACGAATTACGTCGGTCAAGTCTCCATGGTTTGCAGAGGTAAAAGCGGGCGATGTGGTCACGGTGCCTGTATCTCACGGAGAGGGGCGCTTTGTCGCAGACGATGCGACGTTGGCTCAGTTGATTGAAAACGGCCAGATTGCCACGCAGTATGTAGATCTGAATGGAACGCCAAGCGGCGAGATCGCTTGGAATCCGAATGGCTCGGTCTGTGCAATCGAAGGCATCACCAGCCCCGACGGCCGCGTCTTAGGCAAGATGGGCCATTCCGAGCGGAAAGGAACGGATCTTTATCGCAATGTACCTGGCGAGAAAGACCCACGTATTTTTGAATCCGGTGTGGCATATTTTAAATAAATGTAGATGAAAGCAGATGGGCCGGTGTCTGCCACAATCGAAAACATTGGGAGCGAAGTAGAAGGATGAATGACTTTTTCAGGCGCACTTGGGCGGAAATCGACCTGGACGCCATTGCACATAACTATCATCAGATCAAAGATCGTCTGAATCCGGAGACAAAGGTATGCTGTGTAATCAAGGCAGACGCCTATGGTCATGGGGCAGAACTTTTGGCGCGTGAGTATGAGGAGCTGGGGGCGGACTGGTTTGCAGTATCCAATTTGGAAGAGGCAATCCAGCTGCGAAATGCGCAGATTGGCCTGCCGATTCTTGTGTTGGGTTATACACCGCCAGAATCGGCGGCTGAACTGGCCAATATGGATGTTGCACAGGCGATCCTTTCCCGCGAATATGGGGAGCGGTTGGCCGCCTGCGCCCGTGAAGCTGGTGTCACCGTTCGTGCACATATGGTAGTAGATACCGGTATGAGCCGGATTGGTTTTATGTATCAGGACCCGGAGCGGGATGCCTGTGCAATCGATGAGATTGCGGAACTCTGTCAGCTGAAAGGCTTGGACCCGGAGGGAATCTTTACGCATTTCGCTGTTGCGGATGAAGGGAACGACGGACGCGGATATACCTTGATGCAGCTGGACCACTTCCTAAAGTTAATCGACCGGTTGGCACAGCGTGGGATTACCTTCCGTCTGCGCCACTGTTCGAACTCGGCCGCAGTCCTAGACTATTCAGACGCACAGCTCGATATGGTGCGGCCGGGAATCATTCTCTATGGGTTGAATCCTTCCAGCGCGGTCAAGGAACCTTTAGATCTGCGTCCGGCAATGCAGCTCAAATCGATTGTCTCCATGTTGAAAACCGTAGAGCCACAGACCAGTATCAGTTATGGACGGCGATTTACGACCAAACAGCGCACGATCGTGGCGACAGTCCCTATTGGATATGCGGATGGGTATCCGCGCCATCTGTATCACCGTGCCAGTGTGTTGGTGCGCGGCCAGCGTGCAAAGATTATCGGTCGTGTCTGTATGGATCAATTGATGGTGAACGTCACCGATATTCCAGAAGTTCGGGAAGGCGACATTGTTACGCTGTTTGGATATGATGGAGAGGCGTTTCTTCCAGTGGATGAGCTTGCCGGCTACAATCATACCATCAGCTATGAGTTGGTCTGTTTGCTCAGTAAGCGGGTACCGCGCATCTATTTCCGCAACGGAGAAGCGGTTGCAGAGTTGGACTATCTCTGCTCCAGCAAATAAAAGAAAGATGCAAAGGAAAGCATACTCTGAAGGTTATAAAAATACTTTTTCTGTAAGAACATTTAAATTGGGAAGCCTTTAGGAGGTTGAACAATCAATTGAAAAAGAGGGGAAACGCAAGGATTCAGTCCTGTGTTTCCCTCTTTTGCTGTTGTAGCAGGGCATACGGTGCAAAAAGGAGAGGAGAATGTCGTGCGATCAAAGGGCGCCATCGGACGGACGTTTGGGATAGCGTTTCCGTTCAATCGAACGTAAGAACTCCGTAAATATGTTTTTGAATTTGAAAAATCTTAAGTAGAGGGACTTTTTCGATACCCACTCAGAATGTTTAAGGCATGGAGAGAAAAGAGATAATAATCTATTGGCAACCTGTAGAAAACGAGAGAAGAATTCAGTTATTATTTATGAAATGGCTCCGGCCCTTATAGGCGTGTGTACAAAATTCTTCATGGTTTCTCCAATAACAAAGTACAGAATAATTGAAGTAAGTCCGCGCCGTTTATCCTTACAGGAGCCTAGACGAGTACCTTACGATCAAAGGTGATACCTCAGATACAGCTTTGGAACCTATATTGTTGGAACAATTGCATCGATGGATGCCAATGATGATAGAACAGAGGAAACGTTCCATGCAGAGTACAGATGAAACAGAAAAAGCACTGAATTGTTCCACAGAAACCGAATGGGGTTGAAGGAGGGAATAGGGAACACCGAGATGGCAAACCTATCATCATAAAAAACAACAGCCACCAGAGGAACTCCTCTGGTGGCTGTTGTGCAATAAGAAAGGTACGAACAAATCAGACTTACCAATCAATAGTTTTTAGCTAAAAGTTGGAAATACGCCTTCGGGTGGGCGCAAACAGGGCAGATTTCTGGGGCTTTTTTGCCCACGACAATATGGCCGCAATTGGAACACTGCCAGATCATATCGCCATCTCTGGAGAAAACCAAACCTTCTTCAACATTTTTCAACAGGGCGAGATACCGGGCTTCATGTTCCTTTTCAATCTTGCCCACCATTTCAAACAATGCGGCGATACGGGGAAAGCCTTCTGCACGGGCATCTTCGGCAAAGCTCGCATACATATCGGTCCATTCGTAGTTCTCACCTGCTGCCGCGTCCTTTAGATTGGTAGCGGTATCTGCGATTTCTCCGTCATGCAAAAGCTTAAACCAAATTTTTGCGTGCTCTTTTTCATTGTTTGCGGTTTCTTCAAAGAGATTTGCAATTTGTACATATCCTTCTTTGCGTGCTTTAGAAGCGTAGAATGCATACTTATTGCGTGCCTGGGATTCACCGGCAAAAGCTGCCATCAAATTTGCTTCGGTCTTTGTACCTTTAATATTTTCCATACCAAATATCCTCCTGTTTCGCTTAAAATTTAATAATAATAATTAATATTATTTTATAGTCTTATATTACCAGCTGTGGAGGATTTTGTCAAGGAATATCTAAAAAATTAATAATTATTCTTAATTTTAAGCCTGCTAGAAATAGACCTTCCGAAAAAATAGAATATGACAGACGATTCATAAAGAGTTCTATATGGGAAAAATCCTTTTCAAAGAGGATAGAAGCACTTTCTATCCAGGTACATGAAGAATATTGGATATCGTTTTAAATAGAGATATTTAAAAACTACAATGCTTCGTGCAATCTATGCAGAAGGTTGGATTCTTGTCCACCACAGTCGAAGCCACCCAGGGAGATACTGGGCTTGATTTTTCCATGAAAATCACTCCCACAGCTTACAGCGAGAGAGAGGTCCTCCGCTTGACGTAGATAAAAGGCAATTTGCTCAGGAGAATGGTAACTGCTGTATGCTTCCATTCCGCGGACCCCCTGCGCGGCAATATCTCGGAGCAACGTCACATCCTCGTGGATATTGTTGCCTGGATGTGCTAAAACGGGAAGACCTCCCGCGGTTCGAATCAAAGAAATGGCTTCTTGTAAGCTTTGAAAAGCAATGGGAACATATCCGGGTTTCCCTTGCGAAAAGAAGTCCCAGTAAAAATTTACGTAGGGATTATCGCTGCGATTACCTCCGGGCAGATAAGGGGTGAGAGCAGGATGGTGAGGGTCCTGCGCCAATACAGCTTCAGCGATCATCTCACCGGTTACCACACCATCTTTCTCCGCAAGGAGAGGGGATGCATCAAAGTGAAAACCCATTTCATAAGCGTGTTGAATACGGTATTCACCGGCCCTCTGTTCTTGTTCCAAAATAGCACGTTCGGTCTCATGAAATCCTGGATATTCCGGTTGAATCCAGTAACCTAGAAGGTGCAGATCGATGCCTTTATAGGTGCAGTCCAGCTCTACAGCGGGAATACATTCCATTCCCAATTGCTGTGCCCGCTGCATGGCGCGAGGAACCCCACGGGTGCAATTGTGATCTGCAACAGCAGCGACACGTACGCCGTTCTTCAGACAAAGATCCATCAATTCCTCTGGGGAATATGTGCCATCATCACTAAAGTTGGTATGCATATGTAGATCCAGCCAGCTCATATAGAATTCTCCTTGTATAATAGAGTAGTAGTTATTAGAGCCCCTCTCCAAGGGCTGTGCTACACTGTGAGGGATGCTGTGGATTGGATTAGGCGCTTTTTTTAGCACTGGTTTGAGTAGAATCTGTTTTCAGTATAGGGAAAATGAAAAAAGAAGCAAGCCCTTTTAGAGATTTTTGGGGAAGACAAAAGAAGAGAGAAGTAAAACGAATCATCTATTTTGATAAAAAGTTTTCCAACCCCATTACAAATTGACATTTAGGAGAAATATATCGAACCGGTAAACAGGCTTTCACTAGCAGCGTTTTGATCCAGCATCTTACCTCTCGAAGGGCCGTAACCGAACTATAAAAAACTCCCGGCCCGTCACACGGACGAGCCGGGAGAAATTTGGAAAGGGAAGGTGGCTGATATACTTATGCAGTGATGGTCGCAACGCAGTGGCGCACTGCATTCTGGTTGGGCATCGTGGTATAGATGCCAGAAGCACTGCCTACATTGCCGGTCGCCCAGATGCGGAAGTAATAGTCATTGCCGTCCTTCTTCACAAACTGGGTCTTAAATACGCCGTCTGTACCGCTTACAAAGAGCGGTGTAGAGGTGCTACCATCGGTAACGGTCATCTTAAAGGTGTATGCCTGGCCTTTCTTGATCGAAATTGAACCAGTGGTATCGCTGTGCACAGAACCTTCCAGAATATTTGCCGTAAAGGTGGAGGAAGTTCCATCCAAGGTGACCGTAATGGTGGAGTTGCCCATTCCAGCGCCGTTCAGCTGGAAGCTGTATCCATCCGCAGTTTTGGTGAGATACTGCACCGAAACGTTCGCGTTATTTGCGGTAACCGTTGGGGCGGTTGCAGAGGTTGTCTTGACCGTAAAGACAAAGCGTTCTCCCACGCGGAACGAGCAACTCTTGGTAGATTCGTCCAGCGTAAAGTTGGAGGCTGTTGTGGCCGTCGAAGTAGAATCGTTGTTGGAAGAACTACTGGAAGAACCACTGCTGGAACCACCGCTAGAACTACTGCCCTTTTCGTCCAGATGGTCGATTGCAGCAGCTAGCTTGGTTTCGATATTGCGAATCTTGGCTTCAGCGGCCGGATCGCCCTCGGCAAGAGTGTTGTCGTCCAAAACAACCTGTGCTTCCTGCATGACCTTGACCAGGTTCTGATAACTCGCCACTGTGAACCGGTCTGCGTCCTTTGCCTGCGCGATCTCCATCAATTCCTTTAAATAATCCTTGTTTGCGATCTTACGCAGGGCGGTCATGGCGGCTGTTAAGGTCTTGCTAGCGTTATCGACTTCTTCCTGTGTTGCCTGTGGATCTTCATAGACCTCTTGGGCTTCCTTTCGTGCAGTGAGGAATTCCTCCTTGCCCTCTTCAACATACAGGTCGAGTTCATTCGAGATAGCCTCAGCTTTCGCTAGGACTGTGGCCAAAATCGATTTGTCTGCCTGATAGCGGACATTATCAATTGCTTCCTTGAGCGCATGGACAGCCTCTGTAATTTCTTGCTCCATCGCATCGGGATTGTCGTAGACCTTTTGGGCCTCTTCCATGGCATCCTTCAGTTCTTCAATGGTACTCGGGTCCAGACCTTCCGAAGCTTCTACAATCGCTTCTGCAATCTCCAGCTGAATTTCCAGCTCGCTCTTGTCGCCAGGCTGGAAGGAGAGATAATGGATGGCATCCAGCAAACCTCCCCAAGCGTCGTTGATATCTGTCTGTGTGACTGCAACCTCTTTCGCGACTCTTACGGCTTCATGATATGCCTTTTCAAATTTTGCCTGGACGGTTGGCACAGCAGCGGCAACCTCATTGTCCAATGTATCGGCATACGCAATCAGGGAATTCAAAATCTCCTTATTGACGATTGTGAAAGAGAAGTCAAGGGTTTCTGCCGTAGCACCTTTTTCCGCTGTATAGGTGAATTCCTTTGTGTTTGTGATTTTTTGCGGTTCGCCGCCCAAGAGGATTTCACTGAATTCGCGGCCCTCTACAGAAGGAACAAAGGAGAGATTCAGCTCAGTGCCCTCCTCAAAGTTGCCGGTATACCGGCCAATGAGATTGGCAATGGTCTGCTCTTCGCCATTGAGCGTAAGCTCTACATTCGTACCGTAGTTGACCATGAAGCTGGTGCTCTCTTCCACAGCCGGCTCCTCCGCAAACGATCCAACATTCCCATTAACGGTGAAGTCTTCAAAGGTTGCTGGCAGAGAACCGGTCTTTCCGTTACCGTCCACTGCATAGATACCAACCTTGAGATCGCCATCCATTCGGACTTTGCCGCCCATCGTCATATCGACAGGGTCGGCGATAGGCGTCCAATTCTGGTTATCATAGCTGTAATAGGAGGAGAACGTAGTTCCTTCCTTCACAACCTTCAGATAGACGCTTGCCTCTGGATCGGCGTCCGGGGTTGTATGTTCAGAGAACTTGCCGTTATTGAGGACAAAGTCCGTAAAGATGTTCCCATCAAACCCACTGTGATAGCGCTTATAGGCGCCATAAATGTTGCTGGAATCCTGATAGACGATGATACCGGCGGTTTGATAATCGTCTGTCGGAACAAAGTCAAGCTTCGTCGAGACAGTGAAGTCGCCCTCTACCGGGGATAGGAATACGTTTTTGGCATTGTCGGTGTTGGTATAGAATTCACCCGGCTGTGTGATGATCGTAATGGAGTTTTCACTGTTGATCTGCCAGTGCTCCGGATCATTGCGCAGGACATCCCAATCGTCCGTCAAGACCAGATCTGCAGGAGAAATGGTCACTTCACAGGAAGCAGTCACCTCGTTGTTGAAACCTGTCATAGCGGTGATGGTGACCGTACCCGCCTGGTATGCAGTGATCTTTCCGTTTTCATCGACCGATGCGACGTCTGGGTCGCTGGACGTCCATACAACTGGATCGTCGGCTCCCTCCGGTGTAACCGTAGCGGTGAGGGTAGCGGTCTCATACTGTTTCATGGAGAGCTCTGTATGATCGAGTGAAATTTCGGTTGCTTCCACGTATTGGTTGGCAAACGGAATCACTTCGTTATTGATTGTGAAGTCTTCGAAGGTTGCCGGCAAAGAACCGCTCTTGCCATTGCCGTCGACCGCATACAGGCCGATCTTGAGATCGCCGGTGAGGCTGGACACATTCAACGGATCTGCAATTTGTACCCATTCCGAGTTGTCATAGCTGTAATAAGCGGTGAAGGTTGTACCTTCCTTGACAACCTTTAGATAGACCGGTGCGTCTTTGTTCAAATCTGGCGTTGTATGCTCGGAAGCGCTGCCCTTATTGATTGCAAAATCCGTGAAGATATTGCCATTATATCCGGAATGGTAGCGCTTGTATGCGCCATACAGATTCTTGCTGTCCTGATACACGATAATGCCAGCGGTCTGGTAGTTAGCGCCCGGAACAAAGGTCAGTTTTGTCGTAGCTGTAAAATCGCCCTCCACTGGGGTCAGGAATACGTTTTCTGCATTGTCGGTTCCGCTATAGAATTCGCCTGCCTTGGTTGTAATGGTAATGGAATTCACGCCCGTTAGTTTCCAGTTTTCCGGATCGTTGCGGATGATGGACCAGTCGTTGGTCAGGGAGAATTCTGGACGGCGGACGGTCACTTCGCAGCTGGCGGTGATATTGCCGTCAAAGCCAGTAGCGGCGGTGATCGTAGTGACACCGGGCTTTAATCCGAGGACTTTACCATTTTCGACTGTGGCAACCTCGGGATTGCTGGAAGTCCATGTGACAGTGTCGTATTCAACATCCTCAGGGGTGAGGGTCGCGGTCAATACCGTTGAATCGTTCTGTTCCAGAGTGAGTTCACTGGCACTCAGGGTGATGGATTCTGCCTGGCTGGGCTGATTCCGGAGGATCTTAATCATAGCACCGCCGTGTTCGGCCATCGGAATCGTCAAAACGGTGTCCTTGTCGACCTTTTCAATGCGCGCGGTGATGTCATCCACAGTCTCGCCGTCCTCATAGATAAAGGCATAATAGTCCCCCTCACCGAGGAAGTCCAGCTGGAACTCTGCGGTGCGCTGCTCGTTGCAGATCAGGCCAAGATACCAATTCTCTCCACTTCTGCGCGCGGTGTTGACATATTCGCCCGGCTCGCCTGCCAACAGCTGCGTCTCGTCCCACTGCCCAGGGAAGTCCTCAAAGAAATAACGGGCGGGGCTGTTGAGGTACGCTTCTGGACGGTCCGCAAAGCATTGGATACCGCTCTCATAGGTGACGGTCAGGGCGCCCATCTGCGCGATGGTGAACTGTTTGCGGGTATTGGTGCGGTGGGAGAACATCGGTGTATAGTCTGCGGGACCAACCGCACAACGCATAAATGGCAACATACAGTTGTGGTAAGCGCTTACATCCGCAGGGCGGAAGAGATCCTGTTCGGCACCGAAGATACCTTCACGGCTGAGTGCGTTCGGATACGTGCGGCGCTCGCCGGTCGTCTTATTCGCACCATGGATATTGATGAACATATGGTTTTCCGCGGTGACCCGCATCAAACGATTATAGAACTGGATATAATCCTGGGATTGTGAGTTGAAGAAGTCCGGCTTGATGCCTTTGATTCCCATGTCAGCGAGCTCCTTGATACGGCGCTCTGCTTCATCGCCCTTCTTCAAATCGTTGTGGTTTTGCCAGGCGATCAGGCCGATGCCCTTCTCGTTGGCATAGTCGATCAGATCTTCGGTCCAATCGTAATAACCATAATAAGCGAATTCGCTGTGGCCCTGGCTGCTGCCGCTTGGCTGCCAGCCCTCATCCAAAAGTAGATACTGCCAACCCATCTCTGCAGCGAGATCGATGTATTCTTTATAGACATCCGGATCGTTGACCGGATCGCGGTTCAGCCAAGTCCAGGCGGTGACACCGGGCTGAATCCAGGAGGTATCCTCCAAAACGTTGGCAGGACTGAGGTTTTCCGCCATAGTATTCTCAACGATGTCCGCGGTGGTGCCAATCACAGCAAAGCGCCACGGCGTTGCAAACGGAGCTTTTGTCTGGATGGCAGATTTCTGTTCGTTGGAGAATACAATGTCAAGGCGTCCGTTCGGATTGCCGATGATGTCTGCACCACAATACTCATCGTGGAGCCCTGCCTCAGAGATCAAGGCGTACTCACCCGTAGGCGTCTTGTACAACAATGGCATACAATACCGTTCATCCAATTCTGAAAGCTGCTTTTCCTCCTCGACTTGCTCGTTATGATTGATGTACGGCATCACATAAGCGGTAGAGCCCTGCGGAATTTGCAAAGTCGTATTTTCAGAGGAAATGGTGATGGGCGTGTCTTCATTTTCGGCTGTGATCTGATATTTAAAAGCAATTCCGTCGTCGTACGCGCGTGTAACAATACTGAAGGTGACACCTTCGACGCCTTCTTTGGTAAAGTTCAGCGTTGTCTGGTTGGCGTGATTTTCAACCTGTGTAATCTTTGCACCGATCAACTCATAGGGATCGTTGATTTCTTCATCGACACGATCGACGAAAGTCAGCTCGGAAAAATCCCCCAGGCTGGTGGTCAAGCCGACAGCGGAATTGTCTACAACTAAGTTGTTGTCCTTAAAAGAAGAATAAGAAACCTTGCCATCATGTAGGGCAAACAGGGCGGTGATGCTGCCGTCCGGAGAAGCAATCTGCCAGGAAGAAGCTGGATCGCCCTTACCAATGATGATATCCACGGTGGCTTCACGGACGACGTCGCCTTGCGTTAATGTGCAGGTAATGGTCGCAATGCCGTCGCCGATACCGGTTACAATGCCGCTGCTCGAAACCGTGGCGATGGAATCGTCCGAACTCTTATACGAAACAGCCAGCGTATCAGCGGGGATCTCTGCGCCACCGACGGAATAACCGACCGGGGTCAACTGGGTAGTCTTACCAACCGGCAAAACGGACTGCTGTGCAGTGACCGCTGCGGAAGCTAATGTGGTTTGTATCTCGCGGTCGCAGAGAATTTTTGCATCACACCACAAGCTGTGGTCACAGGTAGTAACCCCGTCCGTACCGTTGTCGGTCTTGAGGGTCAGTGTTTTGGCGCCCTCCGGAATGTCGATATTGACAAAGACCTGGGCAGCCTGTCCGGAGAGGTCGTCGATGTGATATTTTTGTTCGCCGTCAACTTCTACAGTGAAACCACAGTTGCCATAGATGCCATCGTAAACAGAATCCGCTTGAACGCCTATGTAGGCCTGAAATGTTTTTGCACCCTGGGCTGAGATGTCATAAACCAGCTCCGATGCCGCATGGGCACAGAGCCCCTTTTCGTACTCAACGATGTCTAAGTTTTCATCGAGCAGGCGTAGCGGCTTATTGTCGATGTCCTGATCCACCCCCAAGCTACCGAAGCCAACCTTTGTCTTGGTCGGTTTCATGTCGCTCAAATAAAGCGCAATGTCGCCTTCTTCCTCTTGCACAACAGCCGTGATTGCCTGGCGGGCGGCAGGAACAGCCTGAGCCGCCTGTGCGGCAAATACCGGTGTTGCGCCGGCAGCCGCCATCTGTAGCGCGAGTGCTACAGCAATAAAAGATCGCACGGTCTTTCTCTTCATAATTTTCTCCATCCTTTTCTCTACCATTGTGGGTTTCTCCTCCATTTGGAAGGAACTGGGACCTCCTTTCCGAACCAACGTCCTTCCCTAAAATAATGATAAAAATAACTTGAAACGGCTTAATCAATATCTTTCTAAAGCTACATTTTAAAAATATTCTATTTAAAATGCATAAAAACAAATCACGATTTAGCCGTTTGTTGTCGCTATAGTATCACGAACTCTGTCTAAAATCAATATCTAAAAAGATGATGAGACAATCGTATATATTTTTGAAACAATTTTCCATATAATATGAGGAATTCTGGATTGCCTTTACACACCCGGACCTTTCCAGTATAATGGGGAAAGGTTGGCCGAGAGGCATTAAGGAGAAAGGTGGGATACCATGGGCTTGAGTTATCAAGAGGAATTTGAAGAGATTTTCCGCAGTAAAGTTACCCGGGAAGGCAGCGCGGCCTTTTTGGAATGGCTCTCCAAGACGGACTTTTTTACCGCGCCGGCAAGTACAAAATTTCACTGTGCCTGTCCAAGCGGCCTGGTACAGCACAGCATTAGTGTGTACCGCACTATGGTGGAGCGGTATTTCGACCCTGAAACGGACAGCGAAGAAAGCTTTGCTATCTGTGGCCTGCTGCACGATGTCTGTAAAGCGCAGTTTTATAAGGAAGGCACCCGCAATGTCAAAAATGAACAGACCGGGGCCTGGGAGAAAAAGCCATATTATATGATTGAGGACAGTTTTCCCTACGGACATGGGGAAAAGTCCGTGTTCCTGATCGAGCGCTTTTTGCGCTTGAAAACCAGCGAAGCGATTGCGATCCGTTGGCATATGGGCGGCTTTGACGATGCGGCGCGTGGCGGGAGTTTTGCCATCAGCCAGGCGTACGACCGCTATCCGCTGGCGGTAAAGCTGCATTTGGCCGATTTGGAGAGCACCTACCTGCGTGAGAAGGGTACCTCCGTGGTGCGCGCACAGCGATAATTACAGGGGGAGAATGGAATGCCGGACATTTTGGTGGTTGACGATGAACAAGAGATTGCCGACCTGGTGGAGCTCTATTTAAAGAACGAGGGTTATACTCTATATAAATGTTATGACGGAACGCAGGCATTGGAACAGATCGAAATGCGCCCCTTCGACCTGGCGATTTTGGACGTTATGCTCCCGGAAACCAGCGGATTTGCGCTTTGCCGCAAAATTCGTGAGAAGTACACGTATCCAGTCATTATGTTGACGGCGCGCACCGAGGATATGGATAAGATCACAGGGCTGACCATCGGTGCTGATGACTGATGTGACAAAACCGTTCAATCCTTTGGAGCTGGTGGCGCGGGTCAAGGCGCAACTGCGCCGGTCGACTCGTTACAATGCAGGAGCCGCTCCAGAGTCACATGTGATCGACTTTTCCGGCTTGGAGATCAACCGGGATACCCACGAGTGCCGGCTGTACGATCAACCGGTCGATCTGACGCCGACAGAATTCTCCCTGCTGTGGATGCTCTGTCAGAATCGGGGGAAGGTGCTGTCCTCAGAGGAGCTTTTTGAAGGGGTTTGGGGAGAAAAATATCTGGATTCCAACAACACGGTGATGGTGCATATCCGGCGCCTGCGTGAAAAGCTACATGAGCCTGCACGCAACCCGAAGTTCATCAAGACGGTCTGGGGGGTGGGGTATAAAATTGAAGGATAGATACACACGCCTGAAAGTTAAGATGGTGCTAGAACTGGCAGGTATCACGTTGATGACCGCTGTTCTGGGGATTGTCCTGATGTATGTTGTGGTGGATGGCATCTTTCAAGCTCCCTTTGCCGATATTTTTGTCGGTTTCTGTCAGAACTTCTTTGGAATCAGCGAAGAGTTTGCCGTTTCCCTCTACCAAAATATTTTTCAGCAGAATAAATTCTTTTTTATGGTACTTGGGTTTCTATTTCTGCTGTTGATTGCGGTTTATCTAGCGATGTCGCGAATCAGCCGGTATATGAACCTCATCAGTGAGGGGGTGGACAAGGTGCTGGAGGATACGGGAACATCGATCTCACTGCCGTCGGAGTTAAAACCCATGGAGGACCGGCTGAACACGCTCCGGGACCGGTTACGGCGGCGGGAGTACGAGGCGAAGGAGGCAGAACAGCGCAAGAACGACTTGGTAGTCTATTTGGCGCACGACCTCAAAACCCCTTTGACCTCTGTGATTGGTTATTTGAGCCTCTTAAACGAGGAAAAAGAAATCTCTCCAGTTCTGCGCGATAAATATACGAACATTGCCTTGGACAAAGCCGTAAGATTGGAAGGCTTGATCGATGAATTTTTTGAGATTACGAGGTTTAATCTTCAAGGGATTGAATTGGAACGGTCGCGGATCAATTTGACGCGATTGTTGTGCCAACTCGCGGATGAGTTCTACCCGGTGTTCTCCGAGGAACGTCTTACCTGTAAGCTGCATATTCCACAGGGGTTGGAAGTTCAAGGGGATGCGGACAAGCTGGCTCGCGTATTCGACAATCTTCTCCGCAATGCGGTTCACTATAGCCCGGAGGGAGCAGAGCTTACGGTGGCTGCGCGCCGGAACGGACCCCAAGTGGAGATCCTTTTCCGCAATACCGGTACACGGATACCACCGCAACAGCTGGAGCGGATTTTTGAGAAGTTTTACCGGCTTGACTCTGCTCGTTCCAGCCGAACCGGTGGGGCGGGGCTCGGATTGGCAATTGCCAAAGAGATTGTAGAGCTGCACGGAGGGAATATTGTTGCATCCAGTGACGACCAGTATACGGAGTTCCGCGTCACACTCCCGGCTGTGCCGGAAATAACCATACAAGAGAAGGAGTAAATATCATATGAAAAATCGAATTGTTGGGAAGGCTACGGCGGCGTTTTTGCTCGCCTTGGTGCTTCTTTTTTCCATGGTGGGTTGCGGCCCACAGGTACAGAATGTCACAGAGCCCTCCAGCTCTGTAGAATCGTCGGAACCCGCCAGCAGCGCAGAATCCGCTTCCTCTGAGGAGCAGGATCTGCCAGTGGGGGTGATTGCAGAAACAGAGGACACCATCACTTACGACGACATGCTGGCAGGGGAGGTCACCATTCAGAAGCGCCCACAGCGCGTGGTGGTCATGCTCAATGCGGTCATGGAACTGTGGTATATGGCGGGAGGAACAGCCGTCGCCCGCATCGAGGGGGAGGACAATATCCCGGAAGAGGCGAAGGATCTGCCGACCATTGGAACGATGAGTACGCCAAGTGTGGAAAAGATCGTCAGTTATGAGCCAGACCTGGTTATTTTGGTGAATACTTTGACGAAGAACCGGGAGATTCAGCCAGCCTTGCAGGAGGCGGGAATTCCGAATATTTCCGTACGCTATAAGGATTATCAGGATTTCTGCGATCTGTTCGAATTGTTCACCCATATCACCGATCAGCCCGAGCGGCTGGAGGCATTGGATGGGATTCAGGCCCAAGTGGATGCAGAGGTCGAAAAGGTACAAGGGCAGCCCCAACAGAAGGTGATGATTCTCTATGCAACGGCCAAGTACGTGAAGGCTGGTGTTCGCGAAAGTGTGATCGGCGATATGCTGGAACGTCTTGGCGCAGTAAACATCATCGATGGAGAGGCGGCAAACGGCCAATCCATGGTTGATTACAGCATGGAGAAGGTATTGGAAAGCAACCCGGATGTTTTGTTTATCCAGATGGCGAACGGCGGAAAAAAGGCGGAACAAAACGCTTTGGATGAGATTCAGAACAATCCCGCTTGGCAGGAAGTACGTGCGGTTCAGGAAGGGCGCGTGTACACGGTGCCGCGAGAGTACTCGACTTTAAAGCCAAATGCCCGTTATCCGGAGGCATTCGCTTACTTCGCAGAAAAGCTCTATGGCGATGCGTCTTGATGGTGGTCACCGGACCGCCGCGCGGCTGACCGCATTGGCGCTGTTGACAGGGCTCTGTGTTTTGGCATTTTTCCTCAGCGTTGGCGCGGGTGCAGTGAATCTATCTCTCACTGAGGTGGGGCGCGCCCTGTTTGTGGATACGAGCGGCGTACAAAGACAGATTGTTTTTAACTTACGCCTTCCCCGGGCACTGGCAGGGGCGATGGTCGGGGCTTGCTTGGCGGTATCCGGTGTATTGTTGCAGGCGGTGATGCGCAATCCGCTCGCTTCGCCCAGTGTGATCGGCGTTTCTTCCGGGGCTGGATTTTTTGGAATGCTGGCAATGGTGCTGTTTCCCGGCAATCTCTACACGGTTTTGCCGCCAGCCGCTTTTTTGGGAGGGCTGGCCACCACGCTGGCGATCTATCTGTTGGCATGGCGCAATGGAATCAATCCGACGCGGATGATCTTGGCCGGGGTAGCGACCTCCACTTTTCTGCGTGCAGGGGTGGACGCCCTGATGGTCTTTTTCCCGGATGAACTGACCGGGTTTGTCAGTTTTTCCGTGGGAGGGCTTTCCGGTGTGACCTGGAGGCACGTCTGGATGCTGCTTCCCTATGCGGCCGTTGGATTGGCGCTTGCGGCGCTTCTTTCCCAGCAATTGAATGTGCTGCTGTTGGGAGATGAGGCAGCCACTGGTTTGGGACTGCACGTGGAGCGGACGCGGGTGTTGGCGATTGCGGTATCTGCACTTCTGGCGGCGGCGGCGGTCAGTGTAGCGGGGCTGTTGAGTTTCGTCGGATTGATTGCTCCCCATCTCATTCGGATGTTGATCGGGACGGACGAGCGTTACCTTGTACCTGGCGCGGCCTTAGGCGGCGCGACGCTTGTTATGCTGTGCGATACGTTAGGGCGCGTGCTTGTCCCCCCGATCGAAGTGCCGGTGGGCATCATCCTCGCCATCCTGGGCGCACCATTTTTCCTGTATGTTTTGAGGGGGAGGTCGAAACACGATGTTGCAGGCAAAAAATATTACCATCAAATACGGCGCAAAAACCGTCCTTGAAAACGTCTCTCTCGACTTTGCAGAAGGTTCTCTCACAGCGATCATCGGGCGAAACGGTTGTGGAAAATCGACCCTGCTCAAAACCATGTCGCGCAGTCTATTCCCTTTAGAGGGAGATGTGTTGCTCGATGGACAATCCATTTTCCGTCAGAATACCAAAAAATTGGCCCAACGATTGGCGATCTTGTCGCAAGGGGTGCGTTCGCCTGAGGATTACACGGTACGCCGTCTGGTGTGTTGTGGCCGTTATCCCTATGCAGGGTTTGGAGGCAGATTGACACAAAAGGACTTTGACGTGGTGGACCGCGCCGTCGCGGATGTGAATATTGTACATTTATGCGATCGTCCTGTGGAGACGCTCTCCGGTGGAGAGCGTCAACGCGCCTGGATCGCCATGCTTTTGGCTCAAGAGCCAGAAATCATGCTGCTGGACGAGCCTACCACCTTTCTGGACATCGGCTGCCAATATGAGATTTTGCGGCTGGTACGCCGCCTAAATCGGGAGAAGGGGATCACTACGGTGATGGTGCTGCACGATCTCAATCAGGCAGCGCGTTATGCAGACCGCATTGTTGTGATGCAGGATCATCGTGTGTTTGCAGACGGTTTACCGGAAGATATCCTTACCGAAGAGCTGATTGCTTCGGTATTTGGAGTGCAAGCACGCGTCCTGAGAGACGATGTGACCGGTACCCCCTACTACATTCCGATGGAGAGCGAATCAGATTGAAGCATTTTAAAGAAAAGCCTTTGGCGCATCCTCTCTATCGGGGGAATCGGATTCTGGACAATAGAGAACCATAAAAGCGACATACAAAAATGCCCATGGTATATTCCATGGGCATTTTTGATTTTTTTCGTGGGAGGACTTGACAATTCCAAAAAATAGCTGTACTATTGTATTAGGTCGTTAGTACAATAGTACAATGGAGGTGAAGAAATGGGATGGAACTTAAAATCAGACCGGCCGATCTATGCACAGCTGATCGAACAGATTGAGTTGATGATTGTATCCGGATTGTATCCGCCGGGCGCAAAGCTGCCCTCTGTGCGAGATCTGGCCGCAGATGCAGCGGTGAACCCAAATACCATGCAGCGTGCGCTTTCACAACTGGAAGCGGATGGGCTTTTGTACACACAGCGGACCAGTGGACGATATGTGACGGAGGATGTGGAAAGAATTATGCAGACAAAACGAAGCCTTGCCACGGGGTTGGTAAAAGAATTTTTGGAAAGTATGGGACACCTCGGCTTTGACCGGCAGCAAACCATCGAGCTATTGCAATCACTGGGGGATTCAAAGCGCGACAGCGCCTGACTTTGGTATAGAAAGAGGGAAATCGGTATGAAAAGGATCGGAACAGTCGCCTTGTCATTTTTGGCTGTTGGCTGTCTGTTGAATGGATGTGCCTTGGGAGATACTGCACAGATGGATGGAGCGGTACAGAACAGCGATTTTGCGAAGGCACAGGAGATTACCGCAGTTCGGGTTGGGGAGGACGTCCCCGTCTATACCGCAACAGAGAAGGGACACATTGAAACCTTCGTAGAACAGTTGCAAATCGATGAGTGGAAGATCGGGACTCTCCCGGAGGACGCCGAAGCAAGTGTGGTCTATTCCTTTCAGCAGGAGAAGACCGTTCTATTTGGTGAATCGAGCACGGACGGCAGTATGGATGAACTTTTGAAATTTACCGTCTATGTGGACGCTCCATACCTTTCGTTGGAAGTTCTTGGACAGTCCCTGCATTTTCAGATTCCTGAAGATGCAGCCAACTATTTAAATCATCCGGAAGAGATCGAATCGATCGGCTCCGGCGTGTAAAGATACAAAGAACCGCCCCGGAGTTTTGCCGGAGGCAAGGAGGAATGATTGATGGAAAACATTTTAGAGTGCCGCGGACTAATCAAGTTCTTTCCGAACTGCTTGGCGCTCAATAACGTCGACCTGACCGTACCAAAGGGACGGATTGTCGGCCTGTTGGGTCCAAACGGCAGCGGAAAAAGCACCCTGATTAAGCTGGCAAACGGCTTGCTGACCCCTACGCAGGGCACCATCTTGGTGGATGGAAAAGCGCCGGGCATTGAGACCAAAAAGATCGTCTCTTATTTGCCGGAACGTACCTACCTGACTGAGTGGATGACGGTACAGGACATGTTGGATTTGTTCAACGACTTTTATGCCGATTTTAATATGGAAAAAGCGCGCGATATGTTGGCGCGGTTAAATATCCAGACCAAGTCCAGAATCAAGACCATGAGCAAAGGGACCAAGGAAAAGGTGCAGCTGATCTTGGTGATGAGCCGGGAAGCGCAGCTGTATTTGCTTGACGAGCCGATCGGCGGAGTTGACCCCGCAGCACGCGATTATATCCTGAATACGATTATCGGAAATTACAATGAAAACGCCACGGTTCTGATCTCCACTCACTTGATTTCAGATGTGGAGCAGATCCTGGATGACGTCATTTTTATCAATCAGGGAAGCGTCGTTTTAACTTCTTCGGTGGACGACATCCGTGAAAAACAGGATAAGAGCGTAGACGCGCTGTTCCGGGAGGTGTTCAGATGTTAGGAAAACTGATTAAATATGAGTTCAAAGGGACGGCCCGCCTGTATTTGCCGTTCTTTGCCCTCCTGGTTCTTTTGACAGTAGTAAACCGCCTCTCCTTGCAGTTTGGCCTTGGCAATTCTGAGTTTCTGGAGATTCCAGCGGTCATCTCGATGATGCTCTACATTGTTGCGGTCGTTGCAGTCTTTGTGATTGCCATGGTGGCGACGATTCAGCGTTTTTATAAGAATTTTATGACGGACGAGGGCTATTTGATGTTTACCCTGCCGGTCTCGCAGGACGGATTGATCCTCAGCAAACTGATCGTTGCAACGATCTGGAACATTTTTAGCGTCCTTATCGCAATGGTTTCCCTCTTTTTCCTGTTGATTGACGGGGACATTTGGAGCGCCATGATCGAAGTGCTGTGGCGACTTCCGTCCCTGGCGGCAGCGAATGGGATCAACCTGTTTTCGATCTGTGCGGTGATTCTGCTGGCGATGTTGACCAGTCTGGTAGCGGGGATTCTACAGATTTATGCCTCGATAGTGATTGGCTGTATGAGTTCCCGTCATAAGCTGATCCTCGGACTCGGCGTGTACTTGGGGTTCAACGTTGTGATGCAGACGGCTTCCCTTGTGATGTTGCCCTTCGTCACAAACTGGTTTACCGCGATCACGGAGCAGGGTGGGTCTCCCACTCCGGTACAGGTTGCGGATTTCTTCCAGGGGACAATGCTTTATGGGATAGGGTTTTCGTTGGTGTTTGGCGCAGTATTTTATGTGATTACCCGCCTGATGCTCAAAAAGAAACTCAACCTGGAATAAGCAGAAATTTTTCAGCGTTATCAATACGGCCAGCAAAGGAGGATGACCATGGGCCCCCCATATGCCAGACAATACCTGTTGAATTTTGCGCGGTTGATTATTACGACTGGTTTGACAATCGGATTATTTGGGGCCGCGGTAATTCTTCTGGCTGGCCGCCTTCCTGGGTTACTCGGCAAGTTCCTGTTTGTAATAGCGGCCTTATCGCCTGTTTTGATCTGTGTATGGGGGTTTGAGAAAAAGCCCCTACAGGCGGTGGGGCTGACGGCACGGCGGATAGACATCGGTTACTTTTTCTTTGGGATGCTTTGGGCAGCCGCTTGGATGGTGGTTGTCCTTTGGTTGGTCGGCCTTTCGACAGGCCGGAATGATTTTTTTGTCGCCCTACGCCAGAGTGCGAACGGTTCCCGGCTTGTCCATTATCTGCTATTGGGCTTCTGTGAAGAGTTGTTTTTCCGCGGATACCTGTTTCAGAACCTGTTCTGCGAGTGGCCCTTTTGGAGGAGGAGCCTGCTCTCCGCGGCGATTGTGTTGGTGTTCCACAGCTTGGGCGCCTATGAAAAAAATGCTCTGCTACTCTTTGCTTTTCTGTTCGGCCTTTTAGCGAATTACCTCGTCCATTGCACCGGGAGTATTTGGATGGGAGTCGGATTGCATGGAATGTGGAATTTTTTGACCGTATCCTGCTTTTTGGATCAGGGCACTGGGAAAATCGCCATGCCCCTATTTCCTTTTCTTCTCCTGCTGTTCTTTCCGCTGTTCCGCCTGTTGTTTCACCGGGATAAACGGCATGTTCAGAGGGCGTGATCTTATCCTTGCGTTTTTGCTATATATGGAATATACTGATGTTGGTACATGGGGGACGGCACCCATCACAAAAAACAGGGCATGTACATTTCCCAAACGGAGAGGGGACGATACCCATCGAACGGACCATTGTCGTGGAGGACGGATGGGGGAATCGCTGTGAATCCACCTATCCGCGCCGGGCGAAACAATTGGTAAAAAAGGGCAGGGCATGCTTTGTCGGCCCGGACCGGATCCGCCTTGCGTGTCCGCCAGTAAAACAGTTGGAGGATATAGCTATGAGCGATCAGCAGATTTCTGCAAAGGAAATTTTGGAACGCATCGACCGTATACTAAGCGATACCGCTTATTTAAAGGACGCTTTTACCACAATTGAAAAGATTCCGCAGGGGGGCGACGATACAGAGGCCGCCCGGTTGAAGGCCGAAGCGGTAGAACGGATTGTTCAATCCCGCGAAGAAACCCATCGCCAGGCGCTTCGCTTGCTGGAGGCGCTCGCTTGGGAGACCGACGAGGACGAAGACGATGAAAGCGAGTACGAAGCGGAAGCATAAACCGTGGAAAAAGAGCGGTCGCTTTTGATGAACGTTGGCCAAGGATGAACCGAATAAACGGACTTGTGGCCTAAGAAACCGATTGCGACAAGGACGGGCAAGAAGCTGTGGCTTCTTGCCCGTTTTTTGCGCTTTTGGGAAGGCACAGGGGTTCTCCCCTCCTAGCCTACGATGCATAACCTGCTATATGACCTGCCTTCGTTAGAAATGCCCTCTGTTATAACCGCCCGTCATGATTCTCTTGATATTTTTCTAAAGCTATTTTTGTGGCTTTGGCTATATTGGTTATGACCCGGAGTTGTGTGGTCGAACAGCTTTCCAATGCTTGCCCCCATTCGTTTAAGGATGCTTTACGCGACGAAGGGCTATTAAATAACAGGTCGTCTGTTGGGGTCTCAAGGATTTTTACAAGTTTGGCAAAGATAGGTAAACTTAGCTACGTATTTCCGGTCTCAATATAGCCCATATGCGTAACAGAAATCCCGATTTGTTCCGCCAATTGCTCTTGTGATAGCCCCTGCGCCTTCCTATATTTTCGAATCCGTTGCCCAATCTGATAACATCCATAAAAACCACCGAATGAGTTTATTTATACTCAAATTGTATAGGCAGATATGATATATAGAGAAATAAACTGTAAAGGCTATTCTATGCTTATCTTATACAGTTAATATAATGCGGGTGGAAAAACGGAAAGAGGACGACGCGATGGATAAAATGTGAATTTGTAAAACCTGTGGGGTAGAAATTGCTGCAAGTGCAAAGAGTTGCCTATCTTGTGGAGCCAAGAATAAGCCGCCTGTTTACAAAAGAATATGGTTTTGGCTTTTCGTTGCGCTTGTTGTCATTCCAGTGGTTGGCGGGATTGTAGGAATGGGAGGGGACACAAATAGCGCCAATCTTTCAGATGAAACCGTATCTTCAACCGAAAAGGTCGTGTCAACGAAGAGTTCGGTGTTTGATGGCGATTGCGGGATGGTTGCCTCCGCTGAAATGGGTCCATCGTCAATCGGGTATCCAGAATGGACGATTTCCATAACGAACACAACGGAACAGGAAATATCGGCAGTTCTGTTCTATGCCGTTCCCTGCGGTGTATATGGGGATGAAATTGCAGGATGGACAAGCCAAAATAAACTGTATACAGATACGGCGATCGGGGCAGGCAAATCGGATTCAATCCGTTACCAATTTATGAAAGATAACGTGAAAACCTTAAAATTGTATGTTTATAGCGTTTACTTTGCTGATGGAACCGTATGGGGCGATCAAGACGCTACAAAACCCACGATTCTGAACAATGGAGCAGCCATTGAAGTACCTGGGCAATCGTAATCAAAAGGAGGCCGCCGCAGATTTCAAAATCTGCGGCGGCCTCCTTTTCCATCTCTATTCTGTTATAAAACCGGCGTCTTTAATGGATGTATCTTTCCAGGCATTTCCTTTGGGGAGGATGGGGGAAATGATGAAATCTCGCATAAATTCTCTTGTCAGAAAAACGTTGGAATGTTATAATATAACCAAAATTGCACGGTCTATATTTTTTTGTCCTTTGCATCATTGCCGTGTGAAACAAGCAGCAGGGGAGCACCCCAGGAGGAAATGAGAGTATGGAAATAACAGTGTGTATCGGCAGTTCCTGCCACCTGAAAGGTTCCCGCGACGTTATCAGTATCTTTCAGCGTCTGGTTTCGATGAATCATCTGGAAGATAAGATTGACTTAAAGGGTTCCTTCTGTATGGGAGAGTGCACCAACAACGGCGTCTGCGTCTGTTTGGACGGGGAACGCTTTAAGGTCACCCCGCTTGAAACGGAGGCCTTTTTTAACCGAGAGGTTATGAAACGCTTGGAGAAGTAACGCGCTCCAGAGAGTATCAATGGGGAATCCCCCTAAGTATTAGGATAGGTGATGACAAATGAGTATTATTGGCTTAAAGAAAGCGAACTGCAAGAACTGCTATAAATGTGTCAAGGTTTGCCCTGTGAAATCGATCAAAGTGGAAAACGAACAAGCCAAAATCATCGACCGCGACTGCATCCTTTGTGGAACCTGTTTGGAGCAGTGTCCGCAGAATGCAAAAACGGTGGTAAGCGATGTGGCGTTGGTCAAAGAAATGCTCAAGAGCGGGGAGAGGGTCATCCTTTCGATTGCTCCCTCGTATTATGGATGCTTTGATTTTGACGATGTGCATCAATTTGCAGGCGCCCTCAAGGAGCTCGGCTTCTATGGCGTTTCAGAAACAGCGGAGGGCGCAGCTTATGTGACAGCGGAATACCATCGGATTATGCAGGAAAACAGCATGAAGAACATCATCTCCACCTGCTGTCCCTCGGTAAACCGTCTGATCGAACTGTACTACCCGTCGTTGGTGGATCAGATGGCTCCGGTCGTCTCCCCTATGATCGCGCATGGGCGTCTGCTCAAGCAGAGCTATGGTCCTGGGACGCGTGTGGTCTTTGCAGGTCCCTGTATTGCGAAGAAAGACGAAGCAGCAGACATCCGCCACAACAATGAAATTGATGCGGTGTTGACGTTTGAAGAGCTCAATGCTTGGCTAAAGGAAGAGCACATCTCCTTTGCAAAGGCGGAACCGGCGACATTCCTCAATCCGAGTTCGAAGATCCTGCGTATGTACCCGATCGAAGAGGGAATTCTCGCTTCCTTGCGGTCCAGGGGCGACATCGGCGATTGGAAGCTCTTGTCGGTTTCCGGTTCCGGCGCCTGTATCGACCTTTGCCGGGCGATGGAGCGCGGGGAGCTCGACCATTGCTTTATTGAGATCAATATGTGCCGCGACGGCTGTGTCAATGGCCCTGGTTCTGGAACGGATACCGTCTCCCGCTTTGCTTCCCGCGTGAGGATTCGGGACTATGCCTATGAGGATGCAGATTCCTATCCGAACCTGCCGGAGAAAATCCCAATGGCAATGCAGTTTGTCGATCGTTCCAACAAGGAGGATATTCCGGACGAGGAGACGATTCGCGCGATTCTGGCAAAGATCGGCAAGAATGGCCCCGAGGACGAACTCAACTGTGGTTCCTGTGGTTACCCCACCTGCCGTGCCAAGGCGATTGCTGTCTACCAAGGCAAGGCGGAACTACATATGTGCATCCCTTATATGAAGGAGCGCGCAGAGTCCTTGAGCAACTGCGTCCTGACGGAAACCCCGAATATCACCATCATTGTGGACAGCGATTTGAATATTATTGAATTTAATGCTGCGGCGGAGCGCGCCTTCCATATTACCCGCCACGAGGCATTGCAGAAGTGCATCTATGAGTTGATTGACAGCTCGGACTTCCAGTTTGTCTTTGATAGTAAGCAGTCCATCACGGATAAGAAGGTGCACTACAAAGAATATGGCATCACGATGGAACAGACCATCGTGTATATTGCGAAGGAAAATATCGCAATGGGCATCTTTAAGGATATTACCAAGGAAGAAGCCAGCATTGAGAATCAGTATAAACTGCGTGCGGAGACGATGGAGATGGCCCAGAAGGTCATTGATAAGCAAATGGTTGCGGCACAGCAGATTGCAAGTCTGTTGGGTGAAACCACAGCGGAGACGAAGGCAACGCTGACCAAGCTGAAAAATATGATCGTGTTCGACGAGGACTGAGTGCCTCCGATGCGGAATTTATGCTGTAAAGGAATGATTCGATGAAAATGCATGTGGATGCCGCATATCGGAGCCTCAACAAATATGGGGAAGAGCTTTGCGGCGATAAGGTTAAGATCATACGAGCGCCTGATTCCACCATTGCGGTGCTGGCGGACGGCCTGGGCAGCGGTGTCAAGGCCAATATTCTTTCGACGCTCTCCAGCACCATTGTGTCAACCATGCTGCACGAGGGTTCCACCATCGCTGAGGTAGTGGAAACCATCGCAAAGACACTGCCGGTGTGCAGTGTGCGAAAGTTGGCGTACTCAACTTTCAGCGTTTTGCAGATTTTTGACGACGGAACCGCACACTTGGTGGAATTTGACAACCCGCCGTGTATCTTTGTGCGCAATGGCAAAGTGATGGACTTGGAATCGCGCAGCGAGTTGAAGGAGTACGGCGGCAAGCAAATTTCAGAGTGTACCTTTTCTGTGCGGCCGGGCGACGTCCTTGCGTTGGTCAGCGACGGCGTGATTTATGCCGGCGTGGGCCAGGCTTTGAATTTTGGTTGGAACTGGGACAATGTATCGTCCTGGTTGGCCAAGACGACTTTGAAGGAAAATTCTGCGCCCCGTTTGGCGGTTTCCCTTTCGGAGGCCGTGCGCGAACTGTATCTCGACAAGCCGGGCGATGATTCGACGGATCTGATTATTCGTATTTCGCCCAAGAGTGTAGTGAATATGCTTTCTGGTCCGCCAGTCAACAAAGAGGATGACAACCGTATGGTGCACGATTTTATCACCTCCTATGGGAAAAAGGTGGTTTGCGGCGGCACCAGTGCCAATATTGTGGCGCGTGTCCTCAATCGCAAAATCGAAACTTCCATCAATTATGTTGACCCGACGATTCCGCCTACGGGCAAGATCGAAGGAGTGGACCTTGTGACCGAAGGCGTGCTCACACTGAGCCGCACGGTCGATATTTTGCGTGACTATCTGAATAAGGAGGCCGACTCGTTCTATTTCCATCGGTTGGACGAAGAGAACGGCGCTTCTATGATTGCAAAGATGCTTCTGGAAGAGTGCACGGACCTGCGCGTTTTCATCGGAAAAGCGATCAATCCGGCGCATCAGAATCCAGGGCTTCCGTCAGACCTCAGTATTAAAATGAAACTGATCGATGAACTGTGTGATCTCGTCAAGAAACTGGGGAAGAACGTCGAAAAAGTTTATTATTAATCACGAAATTAAGGTTACCCCTTGTCAGGACAGGAGAAATGATTTAAGATGATAAAAAAGGATTGTTAAAAAAAAGGCAAAGTGTCGAAAGGTATGGATTCGGCGTCCCTCTGTGGAGCCTTATTTTTACAATCTTTTTTAGACGAAGGAAGAATGGATGCCTCTTGACCTGCGGAGGGACCAGGACGTAGGATGAATGCCGTCAGCTTGTCCCCCTATGTCTACTTTGTATTGTTTATCAATGCAAAATGAGGGAGCAGGTGCAATTTCGAAAAGCGAGGATAGAATCATGCAATACGATAATGACGCGAAACAACTGAAATATCAAGTGCTCACAAAGGTAGCAAAATATACCTTTGATGGAACATTGGATAAGCATATCCAGGAGATTCCGTATGACATTATCCCCGGCCCAGTGCCAACCTTCCGGTGCTGTATTTACCGCGAACGTGAGATCATTCGCGAACGCATCACCTCTGCACAGGGAGTGAGCCTTCCGGGGCAGGACGATCGAGGGATTGTCGGCGTGTTGCCGGCAGCTTGCGAAGGCTGCCCGATCAGCCGTTTTACCGTGACAGACAACTGTCAGAAATGTTTGGCGAAAAAGTGCCAGGCGGCCTGCCCGTTTGGCGCGATTTCCATCACAGGTAAAGGCGCATATATCGACCCGGCCAAATGTAAAGAATGCGGCCGCTGCGCAGCGGCCTGTCCGTACAATGCCATTTCAGACACCATGCGTCCCTGCATCCGCGCTTGCCCGGTCAATGCGATCAGCAAGGACGACTACAATCGTGCTTCCATCGATTACAGCCGTTGCATCAGCTGCGGCGCCTGTGTGGTTGGATGCCCGTTTGGTGCGATCACAGACCGTTCAAACATCGTTGCGGTAATCGAAGCGATCAAGAGCGGCGACCCGGTCATTGCGACATTTGCTCCGGCTATTGAAGGCCATTTTGGAGATGCGAATGTCGGCCAGCTCAAGGCGGCAATTCGTAAATTGGGCTTTACGGATGTTGTCGAAGTTTCCTTGGGCGCGGACGCAACCGCATGGCATGAGGCCCAGGAACTCAAGGAGGCGGTCGAGTCCCACAGAAAGATGACCACTTCCTGCTGCCCGGCCTTTGTGGAAATGATTGAGAAGCATTTCCCGAAGTTAATTCCCAATATTTCGACGACGGGTTCGCCGATGACATTGGTTTCCCGTTACATTAAAGCGAACAACCCGAATGCAAAGGTGGTCTTTATTGGACCATGTATTGCAAAGAAGCTCGAGGCCAAAAAGGTCGAGGATACGGCAGACTATGTGATTACCTTTGAGGAGCTTGCGGCGCTCTTTGAAGCAAAGGCCATCAATGTTCATGACGCTGCTGAAAATGAGCAGGACGGCAGCCGCTTGGGCAAGGGCTTTGCGCAGAGCGGTGGTGTTTCTGCCTCTGTAGCCGCGGTTCTGGATGATGAAAACTTTGAGCTGCCGTTCTCCTGCGTCAAGTGCAATGGCGCGAAGGAGTGCAAGAAGACCTTGATGATTTTGAACGCCAACCGCCTCCAGGAGGACATCGTGGAAGGTATGGCATGCGAGGGCGGCTGTATTGCGGGCCCTGGCGGCGTAGAGACGATGCAGAAGCTCCTAAAGAATCGTACGAAGTTGTTGGCGACAGCGGATAAGCGCGGGATTAAAGAGAATATTGAAGAAATTCACGACTTCTCTAAGATCAATATGGTTGTCCCGCACAATGTTTGAGTTTGTACCAGCAGGATTCTTAGGTTAGAAAGATTGCGGTTGAATAGAAGGATGCCTGTATGATCGGGCATCCCTTGGGGTAAATTGAGGATAGGGGCGCTTGCGCCCATGGATCAGGGGCGTGGATCACGCCCCTGATCTTTTATAGACGTATGCCTGTTTGGGGTGTGCGGTTGGGGAAAGGAGGCTGTGCTTTGGACGCAGTCACAGCGGTACAGCTTACAAAGACATATGGGAAGATTCAAGCTGTGGATCATTTGAACCTCTGTGTTCCACAAGGGGGAGTGTTTGGCCTATTGGGGGCAAAGGGAGCGGGAAAAACAACAGTTATCCGGATGCTCTGCGGTTTAACAAAGCCGACCAGCGGAGAATGTAGGGTGCTGGGGCGCTCTCCGGCGGAGGACCCAGCGGGTGTTCATGCGATTTGCGGTGTAATGTTAGGAAATGCCAAGCTGTATGCCCATTTGTCGGGTAAGCAAAATCTACTGTTTTTTGCACAAGCGGCCGGCATGGGAGAAAAGGCTGCGGCGCGCCGTGTCTCAGAATTGATGAAAGATTTAGAGCTGTGGGAGGTACGGGAACTGCCTGCTTCCAACTATTCCACTGGAATGTTACAAAAGCTCTCTCTGGCGCGTGCCTTAATCAATTATCCCAGTGTCCTTTTACTGGATGAACCCACAAATGGCTTGGATTATGAAGCTGCACATGCGTTGAATACGCTGGTGAGCAAATTTGCTGCGCGTGAGGATACCACGGTGGTGTTATGCACATCAAAGATGCACTATGCACAGAGTATCTGTACAGAATTTGGTATATTGGACCACGGAGAATGGCTTGCTTCCGGCGATTTTCAGACGCTTCGGGAAATGTCTGGATGCCGGGCACACGCAGAGTTCCGTCTGTGTGGGGGACAAGATTTAGAGGGTTTTCAGCTGGATGGGACTTCGGTCTCTGGCTTGGTGGAGCACAACGGCTGGTGGCGTGCAGAGTTGCGCGACGAAGAGGAAATGCCTGGACTACTGCGGCGGATTGTGGAGAATGGCTGCGACATTTTGGAGGCCCGGTTGGTTCAGCCGACCATAGAAGACGTCTATAAAAGGATCTTAGAGCAGCATCCGAGAAAGGCAGGGGAACAGAATGTTTACACCGGCTGAACACGCATTGATTAAAAAAGATTTTTTGGAGATATGGAGCTCCAAAATGGCACGAGCTACTTTGATTGCAGTACCGATCGGCCTGGTAATCGTAGTACCAGCGCTTTTCCTTGGAGCCGTTTGTCTGGTGCCGCTGGAACAAGCGCCCGGAATACAGGAAATGCTCTCCATTCTACCGCCAAAGCTAGAGGGATATACTGCACAGCAGGGGCTTTTCGATCTCTTGACCAATACATTGTTTTCACTCTTCTTTTTGATGATTCCCTTAATGGCCTCTGCTGTATCCGCCTCTTGCATTTTTGTGGGGAAAAAGAACGCAGTACCATAGAAACCCTTTTGCTTACGCCGTTGAAAGTCCGGCAAATCTTCCGGGCAAAACTGGCGTGCTGCTTATTCCTGTCGTTTGTGACCACGGCAATCGCGTTTGGTGCCTTTACAATTGTGGTTTCCGTGGGAGACATTATGCTGGGGATTCCATTCTTTTTGAATTGGTCGTGGCTGGTGATCATCTTGTTTCTTGCGCCGGGGCTGATGGTGTTTGGCGCTGTATTCATGGTGTTTGAATTCAACCGTATTAACAGCCGGTTGGAGTCCTTCCAAACCATCGCCTATGTGGCATTGCCATTTTTGTTGTTGTATATTGCTCCATTTACCGGCTTGTTCCGGGTGAACGCTTCCGTTTTGCTGGTGGTTTCGGCGATTGTCTGGCTTTGTGACTTGTTCCTATGGATCATAGACATCCGAACCTTTCTGCCGGAAAAATTTCTCGAACAGTCTTTGGAAGATTGAGCCATTGTGCCGCTTGTTTTATGAGGATGAATCGCTTATAATAAGGATGGAAATATTCTCAAAAGAAGTTCATAGAATCAAACCGCTGGCTAAATGGATGGGGTGATCGTGTGCCAGCAGATTTGCATTGTCATACAAAGATGTCCGACGGTTCTGTAGGGATAGACGAGCTGGTTCAGCTGGCTAAACGTTCCGGCCTTTCTGCCATTGCCGTGACGGATCATGACACATTTTCCGGCGCCTTGCGTGCAAAAAGTTATGGGGATCGCATTGGAATGGACGTGTTGCCCGGAGCAGAGTTTTCCTGTATGGACCCAGCTACGGGCCGTAAAGCGCACATTTTGTGCTATGGAAATGTCCGAGTGCATCGCTTGGAGGGATTGTGCAAAAAGATCGGGGAAAGCCGGCGAAAGTCAGTCAGTGTTTCTCTGCAAAAGGTGATGCGCTTATACCCAATTACCATGGAGATGGTGGTGCAGCGGGCCCATGGCAGTAGCAATATTTTTAAACAACACATCATGCATGCGTTGATCGATGCAGGTTATGCGGATTCCTTTTATGGTGCGGTCTATCAGAAACTATTTCGGCCGCGGACTGGCTTTGCCTACTGTAAGACGGAGTATCCAGATGTACATGATGTAATTGCCCAGATTCACGATGCAGGGGGGATTGCCGTCCTGGCCCATCCGGGCGTGTATGATAGCTATGATCTTTTAGAGCAATTGGCACATGACCACGAAATTGAAGGAGTAGAGGTCTGGCATACGCGCAATCGAGAGGGAGAGGAACAGCGTTTCCAACAGATTGCTGCGCACTATCACTTACTTATGACAGGTGGTACGGATTTTCATGGGATGTACAGCAAAGTGATGCATCCCTTGGGGTCTTGTACGACACCGGACGATCAACTCGCCTTATTGAAAAGATGGCGGACGGAATAGGTTCGATATATGAGGAGGCTTTATAGAATGGAGTATCGCTATAAAACGCGCGGTGTATGTTCATCGGAGATTTTGCTCGAGCTTGACGGGGACGTTGTAAAGTCGGCAAAATTTGTCGGCGGATGCAACGGGAACCTCAAAGGAATCGGCGCTTTGATTGCGGGGATGAAGGTGGACGACGTTATTGCACGGTGTAAAGGAATTCGTTGTGGGTTTAAGCCGACGTCCTGTCCCGATCAATTGGCGAACGCCCTGATGCAGGCGAAAGAGCAGCAAAACAAATGAAAGGCTTGTCCTAAGTGGGCAAGAGGAAAAGGGGCTGCGAAAGGCAGCCCCTTTCGCGCGGGAATTAGCAGCCGCAGCCGCAGTTGTTGTCGCAGCCACAGCCGCAACCACTGTTGTTGCCATAGCCGTAGCCGCTGCCACCGCAGCAGCACAGGAGAATGATGATGAGGATGATGATCCAAGAGCACCCGCAGCCGCCTAAGAAGTTGTTGTTACACATAATTGTTTGCCTCCTTTCGAATTACAGTATAGTATATTGCGCGGGGGCAAAAGGTGTTACAACCAAATTGAGGGAGGAAACGCTCTTTGATAAATAATCCTTTACACAAACGTATATAGATGAAGAACAGGCACAAAAGCCAAGTAAACGCGGCTAGCGTGAAAAGGATGCAAATCCTGTTGATTGGAGGAATACTTATGACACCACATCGCCAGGAAGAAGAAAAGAAGAGAGTACCCACACATGTGCGGGTTGTGGTCGACGTCCATTGTCCTGTGTGCGGGGCCTCATTTGACGACATTGTGCGCAATGGCCGGGCGGGATGTGCGGAATGCTACCACACGTTTTCCGACCGTTTGAAGCCAATGATTGAGCGTATTCATGGAGAAGCCATTCATCGGGGAAAGGCGCCCGGCGCCAATCTGCCACAACCGAGGCAGAGCAGCCAGCTGGTGGTAAAACGCCGCGCTCTGCGGGAAGCGATTGACACGCAAAACTTTGAATACGCCGCCGCCCTTCGCGATCAGATCAAGGCGTTGGAAGAGGGAGGCGACCGCCATGCATAAGTGGTATCAGGAGGTTGGTGAACAGAACGATGTCGTCATCAGCACGCGGGTCCGTCTGGCACGCAGTTTGCCGGGGTATCCGTATCCCAAGCGAATGAATGCCGCGGGACGGCAACAAGTGGAACAGATGGTCTATGAAGCGGTGACAAATGAAAATGCCGCAGTGGGGCACTCGTTTTCTTATCTGCGCATGGACGAAATCGGCCGGACCGATAGCCTTTCTTTGGCAGAGCGGCGGTTGGTGCGTCCGGATTTTCCCGCGGATCGCATCGGAGGAATCTTGGTCACACAGGATGAGGGTCTCTCACTATTAATCAATGATGAGGATCATCTGCGGATTCAAGTGTTTCGGGCTGGGATGGACCTCGAAGGGGCCTATGCAGAAGCAGACCGGTTGGATACCATTCTGGATAAAGCGCTGCATTTTGCATTTGATCCGAAGTTGGGGTATCTGACACAGGACCCAGCCAACCTTGGAACAGGTATGCGGGCTTCCGTTCTGCTGCACCTCCCAGCACTGCATGAGAGTGGTTCCATCGGGCGGATTGCAGCAGGCTTGGCGAAGCTGGGACTGATTTTGGAGGAGGAGCCGTTTGACCCTTCTAGCGAGGAAGAAGAGACCTCACGCTATCTGTTATCCAACCGTTTAACCTTGGGATTGAGTGAAGAGGAGGCCCTGCGAAACCTCAAGAGCATTGCGCAACAGCTCTTCGTGCAGGAACGCACCGCACGCCTGTCTCTCGCAGAGAAATTGGAGATGCAGGATGCAGTCAGCCGAGCGCTTGGTGTGCTCCAGAGCGCGAAAATGTTGGGGGAAGCAGAGTTACCCGATCTGCTCTATCGGGTGCGCTTTGGCATCTCCGCCGGCCTGATTTCCGGTGTTGGGGTGGAGAAAGTAGACGCCCTTCTGATGGAACTACAACCCGCGACTTTGACCTTGGCCTGTGGCCGGCGGTTGAGCCAGTCTCAACGCGATGGCTTGCGTGCGGAAGTGGTTCAGCGAGTTCTCGGTTAAACCGATTGTAAAAGACAGCGATCCGAGTGAAAAGAAAGAGATGTATGATTTTTGAAAGAAGGGAATGCCATGCCGAATGGAACCATTCGTCAAACAGAATTGGCTGCTGCACTGTTCCATATGATTGGGGGAACTGTTCCTCATCCATACGAGCGGGAAGCGGAAGCCCGTACACTTGCCGAGCAGTTGGGAGACCGGTCAAAGAATCCTACACAAGGTTGTTGAGCTCTGTGGGACGCCCACCACACCCAAGCAGCTTTTTCTTGTGACCCGCGCCTATAGCTTCTTAGGAAATCGATATGCAAAGGAGACGGAGAAAGCAGCTACTGCGTACTTGGCTACAGCGGGGTGGCAAGAGCTGCCGCATCGAACCGTTTATGAAGAAGGAATTCCGGTGAATGGGGCGGCTGCCGGCCGCGCTTGTATTGTGTCCGACTTGGCTGCGGCGGAAGAACATTTGGGAAAGTTGGAAGCAGCCATTTCGCATTATTTGGAGGCATACCGTCTGGAGCCATACCGCGCGATGTATGCCATCAAGGCGGCGGATGGGATGGTAAAGATGGGGCGAAAGGAGGAGGCGCTCACCTTTTTGCGGCAGCAAAAGGAAAACCGCTATTATACGCCTGTTAAATACCGCGATGCACAGGGACAGTGGCGTCACAATGATACCTTTCGGGAACTGCTAAACGCCCAGATTTTGAAGTTCGAAAGCTGAAAAGAGTCAACCCCACCGGCTAAGGAGGGGACATAAGGAGACTCTATAAGGGGCTATTACCGGCAAGCGTCCCAGGGAATGCACGGAACTTTATTCCGCTTACGTCACTTGCCTACAGCCCGTAAACGGGCAATCACCGTTCTAACAGCAATTTTCTATCATCGAAAGATTTTTGTTAGCAGCTTGCTTTGCTCGATGCTTGAAGCGAAAGCTTTTACGGGGCGCCTCCACCGCCTCTGCTGAGGCCCTAACCAATCAAAGAGGGTGTCCCAAAACTACGGATCTTTCGATTCATAGGAAAGGGTATCCTCTTTCTGTTTGAAAAAATATCTGCGTTTCTAAAAAAACGAGGGTATCCAAAAGTCATGAAATGACTTTTGGATACCCTCGTTTTCTATTGTGCATCTGAGCAAAGTGCAAACTTGCAGCTCTATTGGGTAAAGTGGGATCGCTTTCGCTTATAAGTAAAGCGGGAAATAAACAGCAACCTATCCACAACACCATCGGCACATAAGGCGCCCGTTTATAGGCTGTGAGACAGCAAATGTAAATCGAAGAAAACCGTACCTCTTGAGAAGGTTTGCCGGTATGAATCTCTTATCAGAATTTATCAAATCCGTGGCTTTGCCGGGAATGCCCCCTAGGAATCCAAAACTCCCGGACATTTCAGAGAGGATTCCCCCTCCCCAATGGAGGAATAGGCAAAAACCGCCTTAAAAAGCCGTATCCGTCCTGGAGATCATAGAATGTAACCGATTTTTTTCATCACCTTACGCAACGTGCGCTGAGAAATGGCCAATGCCTTTTCTGCACTCGCGCGGTAACACTGCTCCAGATAATCCTTGTTTTTGCTGTAGTCAGCATACCGTTCTTGGATGGGGCGCAAATGCTCTACTACGGCTTCTCCAACAGCCGCCTTGAAATCGCCATAACCCTTGCCCTCGAATTCATGCTCAATCTCTTCGAAGGTCCGGCCAGTCACAGCAGAATAAATACCCATCAGATTGTTTACGCCGTCCTTACCTTCTGCGTAACGCACACAGGCGTCGCTGTCTGTAACTGCACGTTTAAATTTGCGCATGATGTCCTCCGGCTTATCCAACAGTGCAATACAACCATTGGCATTCTCGTCAGACTTACTCATCTTCTTGGTTGGGTCCTGTAAGGACATGACCCGTGCACCATTTTTGGGGATGTATGGGTCCGGAACAACAAAGGTAGGGCTGTACAAACCATTAAAGCGTTCTGCAATGTTGCGGGTCAGCTCCAAATGCTGTTTCTGATCGGCCCCAACCGGGACAAGGTCGGCTTGATAAAGAAGAATGTCTGCCGCCATCAGAGCGGGATAGGTGAACAAGCCCGCATTGATGTTGTCCGCATGCTTGGCGGATTTATCCTTGAACTGTGTCATACGCGAGAGTTCGCCGAACTGTGTATAGCAGTTTAGAATCCATGCCAACTCCGCGTGGGTGTGGACATGGCTCTGCATGAAGAACAGACTTTTGCCCACATCAATTCCACAGGCCAGCAGTAGGGCATAGGCCTCCATAATGTTGCGGCGAAACTTTGCAGGCTCCTGCCGTACGGTGATGGTATGCAGGTCGGCTAGGGCAAAGATACAATCAAATTCATCCTGAAGGGCAACCCAATTTTTCAATGCACCCAGATAATTGCCCAATGTGATGGTGCCGCTGGGCTGAATGGCACTGAATATGACTTTTTTGCGCTCAATCGGTTGATTATCCATGGGAATCCCTCCTTACAGGATGTCCTTGGCGAGCTGGCCAAGAATCTCAATCCCCTTGACCAACTGCTCGTTGGTCGGGGTGGAATAATTAATGCGGAAGCTTTGACAAGGTTCGCTCTCATCGGTCAGAAAAGCGTTGCCTGGAACCACACAGACTTTGCGCAACACCGCTTCCTTACAGAACGCAGGCATATCAACCCCGGCCGGCAGGGTGCACCACAGGAACAGGCCGCCTTCGAACGGGTTGTAAGTGATTTTATTCGGAACCAGACATTCGTCCATCTTACGCAGGGCTAATGCAGATTTCACGTCGTAAAGCTCGCGCAGGCGGGCGAGATGTGCCTCATAATCGTACTTGGTCATGAACTCGTGGCAGACGATTTGGCCCCACATAGAGGTATGAACATCTGCACCCTGCTTGCATACCACCAGTTTTTGCAGAAGGGCCTTCGGCGCAATGGCATATCCAACGCGCATACCGGGAGAAATCACCTTGCTGAAGGTACCCGCATAGATCACGATTCCATCCTCATCCATAGATTTGATACATGGAATGGACTCTCCTTTGATGCGGATGTCGCCATAGGGATTGTCCTCCAAAATCAACACCCCGTATTGTTTCGCCAAGGCATAGAGCTGCTTGCGTTTTTCAAAACTCATGGTGATTCCCGAGGGATTCTGGAAATTTGGAATCGTATAGATAAATTTTGCACGAGGTTCTTCTTTGAGGGCGCGTTCCAGCTCGTTCATATCCATGCCGTCGGACTCCATGGGAATACCGCGCAGCCGGGCGTTATAGGAACGGAAGGTATTCAGGGAGCCGATAAAGCTCGGCGCCTCACAGATCACCACATCGCCTTCGTTGCAAAGAGATTTTGTGGTCAGGTCCATCACCTGTTGCGCGCCGGAGGTGATGAGAATATCGTCAAAGTCACGTCCGACTTGATGTTTCTCCTTCATATAAGCGGCCAGATGTTGGCGTAGCGGTAGATACCCTTCGGTCAATCCGTACTGCAAGGCATCCACAGGGTGTTCTGCCATCATGCGGGAAGAAATTTCGGCGATTTCCTTGGCCGGGAAGGCTTCGGGGGCAGGATTGCCAGCGGAGAGGGAAACCACAGTCGGGTCCGCCGCATACTTGAAGATTTCGCGGATCGCAGACGGCTTGAGAGTCTGCACGCGGTCGGAAATTTTGTATTCCATGAAGCAAGTTCCTTTCATTTGATGAATTCCTGTTCAGTTTACCACATTTTACGCATAATGTCCAGCGCAAGCCAAGGCGTTTTCCTCCAAGACCAGTATGTGGGAAAGTATCCGCCGGCTTGACGGAAGGTGACCGACAGGGTATCTGCCTAACGGGAAGGGAAGAACGGAACATGGCAGAAAAATTGACGGATGGGGAGAAGGCGGTTTTGCGGAATACGGAAGGGAGCGAAGCAAGACATGATTCCCACACGATATATTTCTGAATTGAAAAGCATTATCACTGTGAGAAAGGGCTTCTCTAATTTTCATAAAGTCTTTTGCAGGGATGTTTACACATGATTCCGTAAAGGTGACCGACAGGGTAGCCGCCTAACAGGAAGGGAAGAACGGAACATGGTAGAAAAATTGACGGATAGGGGAAGATGGGGATGGTTTTGCAGAATAGGAAAGGAAGCGAAGCAAGACATGATTCCCACACGATATATTTCTGAATCGAAAAGCATTCTCATGGTGAGAAAGGGCTTCTCTAATTTTCATAAGGTCTTTTGCAGGTATGTTTACACACGACTCTGTATAGGGTAGAAAATGAATGCGATCCTACATCAAAAGGCTAGGGACAAAACTCTGGAATCGAGGATTATGCGTCGAAAAACAGAGAAAGCAAAACAAGACGCCGCGCAAAATAACAGATCGTCCGTTTAAAAACTACCTTGGAAGGAAGATACTGCGACGAGAGCTTCCAAAATATTACACTACGTTATGACAAAAGTTTCCATATACTTATTGTATAATGTTCCCGTAAACCCTTTTCGATGGCCTTGATGGATGCCCTCCCCAAAGGGTGGACATGCACAAAATCATAGAAGGAGAGCGATGGGAATGGCAAAGGAAAAAGTGGCAGTACAGGTCCCGGAGGGACAAGCGCCGCCGGTATCCAGTCGGCGTGCAGATCTGGAAAACTGGTTGGCGGCTCTGTTACCAGGTTTCCGAGCTGTTGCGCGGCAGGCGGTGTTCTTTTTGGTTGGGCTGCTCTGTGCGCGCGGTGTTGTATTTGGAAAATATGCGCCCTTTGGAGTGGCCGCCGTGGCGGCCATGCCTTATCACTCTATGTGGAGTACGGTTTTGGGATGCGCAATCGGTTACCTTTTGCCGTCGCAAGTATCGGTGCCTGTCCATTATATCGCTGCGATTCTTGCTGCTGCGGCCATTCGTTGGACGATGAATGATTTAGTTCGTGTGCGGCAGCATCCCGTATTCGCTCCTATGACGGCCTTTTTGCCCATGCTGTGTACAGGGCTGGCGTTGGCATTTGTCAATGGGTCCACCGCCTCTGGCACTGCAATGTATGTGGCGGAATCTTTATTGGCGGGAGGAGCCGCCTATTTTTTAGCACATGCGGGCGCTGCGCTTGGTTCCCGGCGCGGCGTTTCCAGATTAAGCGGACAGGAGATCGCCTGCGTGCTCCTGTCCTTGGGAATTCTCCTGCTGGCTTTTGCCGATCTGACCGTCGGAAGCATATCCATCGGCCACATTGTAGCGGTATTGGGAATCCTCTTTGCAGCACGTTATGGAGGTGTGGCTGGTGGTGGAATCTCTGGAATAGCAGTAGGAACCCTGTTCAGCCTGGCGACGACAGGGCTGAATTATGTATCAGGCGCTTACGCTCTCGGCGGTCTGATGGCAGGAGTCTTTTCTCCAGTCGGACGTTTGGCCTCAGCCGCAGCGTTTGTAGTGGCAAACGGCGTAGCATCCTTACAGGTGGGAAACCAAGCCGCAGTGGTCAGCGGCCTGTATGAAGTGATGGCGGCGTCCATTCTTTATATTGCACTTCCCAAAGAAATCGGCGGCAAATTGGTTGGTTTATTTTCCAGTGGGGACGATCATTCCCGCTCGGATGGTTTACGCCGTTCTGTGATTATGAAGTTAGATTATGCAGCAAAGGCCCTGGGGGGCGTATCCGAATCCGTGGAAGAAGTCAGCCGGAAGCTGGGCGCGGCCTGCGCACCGGACATCAATGGCGTATACAAAAAAGCAATCGACGAAATATGTATGGGTTGTGGTCTGAAGGTCTATTGTTGGGAACGCAACTATGGCGACAGTATGAATGCGTTTAATGATTTGACCTCGCGCCTACGGACACGGGGACGAATCGACCGGTCTGATTTTAGCCCACATTTTGCGACGCACTGTAGCCGCCTGAATGATATGGTGGAATGTGTCAACCGGAACTACGAACAATTTACAGTGCGCCAAGCGGCAGAGGGCCGCGTGGCACAAGTACGGAACATGGTTGCAAATCAATTTACAACGACCAGCCGGATGTTGGAGGATATGGCTAGCGAAATGGAACTTTTTGAACGGTTTGATTTTGCTGCAGCGCAAGGAGTATCCGAGGTTCTGCGCTCCGCTGGCGTTACGCCCATCGAGGTAAGTTGCCGGGTAGATCAGTTCAACCGGATGTCTATTGAGATCGAGGCCATGCAGGTGGAGCGGATGCGCATGAATCGCGGTGCAGTGGTAAAGGAAATTTCCCGCGCATGTGGCCGGTTGTTTGAGACTCCATGTATCAGTACCGCCCAGGGGAAATGCAGAATGCAGATGAGCGAGCGGCCTGTATTCCGCGTACAGACCGGATGCTATCAACATGTATGCGGGGGAGGCCAGTTGTGCGGAGATAGTTATGCATGTTTTAATGACGGAAGCGGACGTCAGGTGGCGTTGATTAGCGACGGCATGGGTTCGGGCGGACGGGCTGCAGTGGATGGCGCGATGGCGAGCGGCATCTTCTCGCAGCTCGTAAAGGCCGGAATCGGGTTCGATACCGCCTTAAAAATTGTCAACTCCGCATTGGTGGTGAAGAGCGGGGACGAATCCCTCGCGACCATTGATGTGGCAGTGTTGGATCTGTTCAGCGGTTGTGTAGAATTGCGCAAAGCAGGGGCGCCGATTACGATTTTACGACAGGGGGGACAAGCCAAACGGATCGACGCGCCCTCGCTTCCCATAGGAATTCTAAACGATGCCCGCTTTGCTAAGATGGATGCCGTACTTGGGGACGGGGACCTGGTGGTTCTGATGAGCGATGGCGCGCTCGCTGCTGGGGATGATTGGCTCTGTGAAGCGGTGGAACAGTGGCAGGGCCTTTCGCCACAGGATTTGGCGGAGGAACTGGTGGCAGAAGCGGTGGCGAGGCGATCCGATGGGCATGACGATGATGTAACCGTTTTGGTACTGCGCATGACCATGCCTCAGCCACTCCCAAAGGAGGAGAAGGAAGAGGAGAAGGCCGGATAAAGGCCCAACAAAAAATGCTGTAGGAGAGTCATACTCCTACAGCATTTTCATGTTTCCAATGAGAAAGGGTCAACCTATGAACCCGACCGATGGTATCTTCTATGAGATTTGTGGGTCTGGTTTTTTGGCCTCTTCTTCATAAGTTGTGATATATCGCCGCACCCGGAAATGAGCGCCGGTCTGTCTACAGAGCGCCTCACAGGCGGAGAGCTCTTCTTTTGGTGTTCCGTTATCCACTACCGTCATATCGACCTCCGGAACGTACTGGACCACTTCCTTTGTGAATTTTAAGATCGCAGGAAGTGCCTCCAGGCCATATTTAGGATGGCAAAGCGCCACATACCCCTCCGGCGTGGACGCGTTTAGGCTGACAGAGATCGTATCCACCAGCCCCTGGAAAGAACTTGCCGTATTCCGGCCGTTGATGAGATCGGACAATCCATTGGTGTTGACCCGGATGGGTATATCCCGCAGGGCACGAACCTTTTTGCAAACCCATAACAGATCGTCCAGGCGGCAAGTGGGTTCGCCATACCCGCAAAAGACCAACTCTCGATATTGGCTCAAGTCATAGTGGGATAACGCAACCATGATTTCCGTCTGCGTAGGCTCCCGGTCCAGCCAAAGATTATCCCCGGAACCGACGCTTTTGCTGTGCGTTCGGATGCAGAAATCACAGGCGCATGGGCAACGATTTGTGATATTCAAATATAGGGTGTGTCCAAGCACATATGCGACATTACGGTCCAGATCGCTCATGTGGATGCCTCCTCCAACGGGATTCCAAATAGCTTTGCGGCGTTGCGCTGGGTTGCCTTTAGAAGTACTTCCACGGGGATTCCACGGATTTCCGCAATGCGTTCTGCAGTTTTTGCAATCATAGAAGAATCACAACGCTTTCCGCGAAAAGGAACGGGCGCCATGTAAGGGGCGTCGGTCTCCAGCAAAAGATGCTCCAACGGAACATCCGCTGCCACCTCCACAGGTACACGTGCGTTTTTAAAGGTAACCGCCCCTCCAAGGCCGATATACATGCCGAGCCGGACAACCTCCCGCGCCATTTCTACACTGCCAGAAAAGCAGTGCACGACCCCTTTCGGGCGGTACTTTTGCAGGAGCTCCATGGTGTCCCCATGCGCATCACGGTCGTGTACAATCACTGGGAGGCCTCTCCGGTTTGCAAGGTCGAGCTGCCGGGCGAACCATTCGCGCTGAATCTCCCGTGGTGCGTTATCTGCAAAGTGGTAATCCAAACCGATCTCTCCTACGGCAACTACTTTTGGGGCATCCAACAGCGCTTCCACTTCGTTAAGTGCCTCCGGAGAGGTATCGTTGATGCATTCGGGATGAATACCCGCAGCTGCATAAATATGGGGATACTGTGCGGCTAACGCGACAGCATCACGGCATCCCTGTAAATCTGCGCCTACGTTGACAATCCGGCAGATACCCTGCGCGGGGAGATTCCGAAGAATCTCCCCGCGGTCTGGATCAAATGCCTCATCATCATAATGCGCGTGCGAATCAAAAATCAAACGGTCCATCGTTCTAAATCAGTGAATCCGGGAACCGGCTGGAATACCATCCACAAAGATTACCCGTACACTGTCCTCCCCATCGTCTGCGGCAAGAATCATGCCTTGGCTTTCTACTCCACAAAGAGTGGCCGGCTTGAGGTTTGCCACCAAAATAACACTGCGGCCGATCAGGTCTTCCGGCTTATACCATGCAGCAATCCCAGAAGCAACCACACGCTCCCCTTCGCCGTCGTCCAGTGTAAGTTTTAAGAGTTTCTTTGCGCGCTTGATCGGCTTACAGGCTTTTACCTTTGCTACACGCAATTCCACCTTATCGAATACATCGATCCCGATCTGCGCGAGACCTTCGATATGCTTCTTTTCCGGTTCGCAGGGATTCGGAAGAAGCTTGTTCAACTCTTCGATCTCCTTGTCCACATCGATGCGCGGGAACAGAGTCTCCCCCTTGGTGACGACCGCGGTCGGAGACAACAGGCCCCACTTGGAAGAAGACTCATAAGTGAGGACCTCTGGAATAGCGCCGATCTGCTGTTGAATCTTCGGGGCAGTCTCCGGCATAAAGGGCGCGATCAAAATGGAGATGATGCGCAACGTTTCACAGAGGTTATACAGAACGCTTGCAAGACGCGCACGCTTTGTGGCATCCTTGCCCAACGCCCACGGCATGGTTTCGTCGATATACTTGTTGGCGCGGGCGACCAGCTTCCAGATCTCCGCCAAAGCGTTGGAGAATTGATACCCATCGATCGCGGCGTCGCATTTGCCGCGCAACATGGAGGCCATGGTAATCAGTTCGCCGTCCGGCGCAGAAGCGCAGCGCTCCGGCGGGATCGCACCGCCGAAATATTTTTCCACCATTGCAGTGGTGCGGGACAGAAGATTTCCAAGATCATTGGCCAGATCGGAATTGATGCGGTTGATGAGCGCCTCATTTGTAAAAACTCCGTCCGCGCCAAAGGGAATTTCCCGCAGAAGGAAGTAACGAATCGCATCCACACCGTACCGGTCACAAAGAATGAGCGGGTCTACGACATTTCCCTTGGACTTGCTCATTTTGGTGCCATCGCCAAAAAGCAACCAGCCGTGTCCGTAAACCTGTTTTGGAAGAGGGAGGTCCAGCGCCATCAACATGGCAGGCCAAATAATGGTGTGGAAACGCACGATTTCCTTCCCCACAAAATGGACGTCAGCCGGCCAAAATTTGCGGTACATCAGATCGTTTCCAGAACCATAGCCAAGTGCTGTGATATAGTTGGTCAACGCATCCAGCCATACATAGACCACATGATCGGGGTCGAAATCCACTGGGATTCCCCAAGAGAAGCTGGTGCGCGTCACACAGAGGTCATCCAGACCCTGCTTAATGAAATTAATCATCTCATTTTTACGGCTCTCCGGCTGGATAAACTCTGGACGTTCTTCATACAGTTTGAGCAGACGGTCGCCATACTCGGAAAGACGGAAGAAATAGGCCTCCTCTTCCGCCCATTTGACCTCGCGCCCGCAGTCCGGGCATTTGCCGTCCTTGAGCTGCGTTTCCGTCCAGAAGGACTCGCAGGGCGTACAATACCATCCTTCATATTTGCCTTTATAGATGGCGCCTTTCTCATACAAAGCGCGGAATATTTTTTGTACAGCGCGCATATGATACGTATCTGTCGTACGGATAAAGCGGTCGTTGCTGATGTTCAAAAGCTTCCAAAGGCTCTGGAACCCTGCAACAATTTTGTCGACATATTCCTTCGGGGTTACCCCCGCTTCCGCCGCTTTGAGTTCGATCTTCTGGCCGTGCTCATCCGTGCCCGTCAGAAACATCACGTCATATCCTTGTAGACGTTTATAGCGTGCAATCGCATCGCTCGCCACGGTGCAATAGCTGTGGCCGATATGCGCCTTGCCGGAGGGATAGTAGATTGGCGTGGTGATATAAAACGTTTTTCTTTCCATGTCATTCGCTCCTACTGTTCAGTCTACACATTTCCCGTGCTATGCCCGGTAACTGTTGAAAAATTGCGCAAAATCGTTTTCCAATTGGTAAACGATTTACACATATAACAATCCTATTATACCATTTTCAATCGGGTTTTCAGTCGCATAAAGAAAAACAGAAAGAATGTGTGCGTTTTTTAACAACAAATATCAATAATAAAAACGCATTGTGAGGAAAAAGAGGTCCCCACAATGCGCATCACGCTTTAAAAGAATTTTTATTGTTCTAAAGATCCAGACTCTCTTGGCCATACAAAAATTCACGCAAAAGCCGGCAATTTTCCGGCAGATCGGGAACCAGCACCATCCCGCTGCCCTGGATTGTCTGATCCTCATAGGTGTCTATATTCGGGACAGCCATGGTTTCCATCTCATAGTTCATGATAGCAGGGGCCATCGCCGCCAAAGCCAACAAATCACCGTCGCTGAGATTGGTTTCTACAAAGGGGAGATAATCGTACATCAATTTGCTGAACTCTACAGGATTGAGTTCCTTCATACGGGAAATCATCGCTTCGACCACCTGTCTCTGGCGGCCGGTACGGCCGAAGTCGCTGTCGGTTGCCCGAATCCGCGCATAATATAGCGCCAAACGACCATCTAAATGATTGACGCCTTCATGCAGATTGCTGCCCATGTTTCGGTTTTCTTCTTCCGCCACTTCTGCGGACATATCGATGTCGATTCCACCCATTTTGTCGATAATGGCTTCAAAATTGTCAAAGTTGACCGAAACATATTTATCGATGTTGACGCGGAAATTGTTTTCGATGGTCTGCATGGTCAATGCAGGCCCTCCGTGCGCATAGGCAGCATTTAACTTGGTTTTTCCCACTGTGGGGATTTCGAGGTAAAGGTCCCGCAAAAACGAAACCAATCGAAGTTTCTTTGTCTCATTGTCGATGGAAACCAACATGGTCGTGTCAGACCGGTGGCTATTTCCATCGTCCCCGTTGTCCGCGCCGATCAGCAGGATATTGGTTACCCCATCCTTGGAGATCACATCCCAAGCAGGAGCAGCTGCGGGCTGCTCAACATATTGGGAGGTATCGACCCCCGGCCGGTTTAAACGATTCATCATTACACCGGCGTATGCAGCGACTCCCAACACCAGTACGAGCATAACGCAAAAGATTGTCGCCAGAATCCGATGTCCACCGCGCTTCTTTTTCCGCCGGCGGCCGGCCTTACGGCTACGTGCGCTTTGTACCGCCGCACGTTTATTGCTGCTGCTGTAAATGTCGCGGTCGACATAATTGTACCGGTCGATTTCTCCTTTATACGTTCGGGGCCCTTTGCTGCTGGAATAAATATCGCGTGAACCGGACCGTGTATTGGTTCTTCGTTTATCCATTTTGTCACTCCTCATCCAATTGAATCTGCTTGTCCCTATTTACAATACAAGGGAAAAGAGCCCTTTCTGACATCCTCGCTTTATTCTATTGCATACAGGGGGGCATGTCAATCATTTATGGACGAGAGGAAGTTCTTTCCTGCGACGGAAATCTGCCTTTTTTGCGCGAATTTTCGCTTAGAATTCAGAATATCGTAACAAATTCAGATGAGTCAATGGGTATAATAGAGAGCCAAGACATTTATTTTTAATAGAGCAGGAGGAAAACGCCATGCGGACAATGGGAAAAAGGGACGTCGTGCCGATATGCGCAAGCTGTTGATCCGGGTTTTGGCCCTGGGGTGTGCGTTATTGATTGCAGGTTCCGCCTTATTGATGGCGTTCCTGTGAGATTGGGGATTGAAAGGAAGGATTGTAATGTCTGGAAAAGGAACAAAGGAAGTCACACTGTCCATTTTGGGAATGCAGTGTGAGCATTGTGCAGCCAATTTGGAGAAGGCGCTTTTGGGGACCGATGGGGTAGAAAAGGCGACTGTGCGTTTTGCAACAAAGTCTGCTCATGTTGCTTATGACGAGTCCAAGATCGATTTATCCGGAATCTCCAACGTGGTGAGCGATGCCGGTTATCAGATAGGCGATTGAGACATGACACACAATAGGATTAGAAAAGTCCCGCCGGGGTTACTCCCGGCGGGACTTTTCTAATCCTATGAGAGGGGCTAAGCAGCGCCATCTGGCGTACATTCTTTCGTGAAACGCATCGCCAACAGGATTGCCAGAACCCCTCCTACAAGCTTACAGATCACATAAGCAGCTACAACTTTTCCCACAGAGACGCTGGATACAAAGGCCAGCTGTCCTCCAAAAACAAAAGCCCCCGTAGCGGCGAAGGCCGCATTCGCAACTTTCCCGCGCGGGTCCATCCGGCTGTATAGTGGGAGCATCGAAAGGCTGGTTGCAAAACTGACCAAAAAACCAGCGACTGCATAGCGGTTCATACCGAAACGGCCAGCAAGGGCATCAACTGCCCGGCCGCAGTGCGCCAGCAACAAACCACAAGCGACGGTGGAACCACATACTACGGCGGTACATTTAAAAACAATGGTCATTGCCTCAAAAAAGAGCTTTTCTGGTACAATGGACCATTCAGGAAGAAATACGCCGGCGGTTACGACACAGAATAGGAGAATCCCCGCTGCCCGTACAAACAACCCCAACCCTGATAAAATCCGGATACAAACGCGCGGAGCGAACCGGAGAGCCAAACACAACAGTAAGCACAGAAAAAGAACTGGCCACAGGTTGGCGAACAACGAAGCAGGGGGTAATCCGAGGAAGAAGCCTCCGGCTGCCAGCGCTGCAGGCATAGCGACAATCCCCCACAGAATCCCCTGCATAAACCCTTCCAGCTCAAAACTTTGCAAGCTTCCCAACGAGGTGGGAAGTACAAAACTGATTAGGCAACCGAGAAGGGAAGACAACAACAGGCCGGAATAGGCAGCCAAATCGGAAGAAGACGCGAGCTGGCTGGCGATGGGGTATCCCCCGAGATCCGGCGCCAGCAGTGCCCCGGCTAAGACGGACGGATCGAAGGGGAGGACCTCCCCCCAAGCAGCAATTCGCTCGGGATGGGAACTCAATGCAGCGACGGCCACACAGTACACTCCGGACATGGAAAGGCAGAGCGGCCCCATTGCCGCAAGGCCGCGGTCGAATTCTCCGGCAATTCCCAGTTTGCCACCGATTATCTTGTCCAGCGCCCCCAGGAACGCAAAGCATAGGAGAATAGCGATCAGGATATTCATACGATTACCGGGAGAGTGGCGCGCAGGCAGCCTTTAGCCATTCCCGTTCATGGTCGTTCAGATGGCTTTCCAGGGATTGATAGACAACCTGATGGAAATTGTTCAACCAGGTGAGTTCGGCGTCGTCCAATAAATCTACTTTCACCGCACGGGTGTCAATGGGGCAATATGTAATCGGTTCAAAGCAGAGGAACCGGCCGTATTCGGTGGTATCCCATACCTTGCAGACCAACTCATTTTCAATGCGAATACCAATTTTGCCTTCTTCGTACACGCCAGGTTCATCCGTGATGGTCATTCCTGGCTGAAAGACGACTTGGTTGGTCGTGCGCAGGTTCTGGGGCCCTTCATGGACGCCGCCGACAAAGCCCACCCCGTGGCCGGTGCCACAGCGATAGTCGATTCCATGTTGCCAAAGAGGGCTGCGCGCAATAATGTCCAGGTTGCCGCCCGTGCACCCCTCCAGAAAAATGACCTTGGCGATGTCAATATGGCATTTGAGTACCCAGGTATAATAGGTCTTTTCCTCTTCGGTCGGCTTACCCAGCGCATAGGTGCGCGTGATGTCGGTGGTGCCATCCAGATATTGTCCGCCAGAATCCACCAGAAGGAATCCGTGAGGCTCCAATTTGGCGCAGGTTTCCGGAACCGCATGGTAGTGCATCATGGCAGCGTTTGCGCCATAGGCCGGGATGGTGTCGAAGCTGTCTCCAAGGGAGAGCGGCTGTTCCCGGCGCAAGGCGGAGAGCATGTCCGCCACATCACATTCGGTCAGTGGATCGCCATTTGCCATCTTATCTTCCAACGCCATCTGGAAGCGAACCATCGCAACGCCGTCTTTTACATGTGCATTTTTGATGTTTTCGATCTCCACATCATTCTTGACGCCTTTTAACAATTGAACCGGCTCTTCCCCAGCGAGCAAGGTAACGCATGGATTGGCCTTCCAAGCGCTGTACAGAGTGTAGTTTAAGCCGTCGGGCTCATAAAGTGCGGTTACCTTCTGGCCGATGGAAGCGATGGCTTTTTCCACATCTCCATATTCAGCGGTCTCAACGCCTTCCTTGTGCAGAGCCTCCTGCGCCTCCTGTGGCAAGCGGCTCCGGTCGATAAACAATGTAGCGCGCTCAGGGAGAACTAGGCAATAAGCCATCGCAACCGGCGTACAAGCGATGTCATCCGCACGCAAGTTCAGCAGCCAGGCAACGCTGTCCAAGCGGGAAAGCAGAATAGCATTTGCTTCTTTTTTTGCAAGCTGTTCCCGCAGAAGCGCCAATTTTTCATGCACAGTTTTCCCAGCATACTTGACGTCCAATAACCAGGCAGGCGTGGCAGGCATCGCCGGGCGGCCTTCCCACAGTTGCGCAACAAAATCAATGTTTCGAATGGATATTTGCTTCTTTGCAAATGCCTTTTGCAGCTTTTCCACTGTGGAAGTGGCGGTCACCATCCCATCCACGCCCATTACGCCGTTTTCCGGTAACATATCGGTCAACCAGGTGGGAATCTCTGGGGTACCCTTTTGTGCAATGCGCATCAGTTCAATACCGCTGCCGGCAAGTTGACGTTCCGCCTGGATAAAATAGCGGCCGTCCACCCAGAGGGCAGCGTCGGTAGCGGTGACGGCCAATGTACCTACGGAGCCGTTGAAACCGGAAAACCAGCTTCGCGCCTGGTAGCAGTCGGGCAGGTATTCACTCATATGGGGGTCTGAGGATGGAATCAAAAAGCCATCGACTCCGGCCTCCTTCATCGCGGCGCGAAGGGCCGCAATGCGTTCTGGAACTGTTTTCATGGGGAATCCCTCTTTTCATATAAAATACAGTGTAATTGGTTCTATCCATTTTCCCTTCCTCATTCTATCCCCTCACCGTGCATTATGCAAGGGGGGAAATCGAATGGAAAGAGACGTTTCCATGTGGGAAAAAGAGGGCAAAAGAAAGCCGCCTGAAGGCGGCTAAGGAGGAATAAACAAATGGATCAGGAAGCTGTGTGCTTTTTACGTTTCCGGCCCCGGCGTGGTTTTGGTGTATCTTTCTCCTCTTGTTCCGATTCGGCGGTGGGTTCCGGGGGTTGTATACAGGCGGGAAGGTATTCGGGCGGTGTTTTTGTAAGGTCCGTTAGGACGAGGCCGTCCAGGGAGACTTCGAAGAACCACGCGAGTTTTAACAATACGGGAAGGGGCGGCATGGTACGGCCGAGCTCATAGTAGGTATAGGAAGAGCGCTCCACGTTTAACCAGAGTGCAACCTGCCGTTGGGAGAAATGAAGGGTCTTGCGCAGGAAACGGAGGTTTTGCGAAAGATAGATGAGGGACATCGTGAAGCGCCTCCAAAGGATAAAGGATTCATGTCATGCTTATTATAACACAGTATAATTTTTGTTGCAATACGATTGTAATACTTTTTGTAATGCATACTTTCCATTACTAACGATACATAATATTTGTATTACAATTGTATTGTGAGGTAATTGTATGAGAAATAAATTCAAAATTCCTCATATTCCAGCAACCCCACCAACGACAACAAAATCCATACGATTTCCAAATGAAATGATTGAAGAAGTTGAGGAAGCGATTCGCGGAAAAGATAGCAATTTTTCTGCTTTTGTAGTGGAGGCAGTGCGTGTAGCTTTATTAGATTTGAAAGAAGAAGAAAACTTCACAAATCATAAATGACAAACTCTGTAATACAAATGTAGTACATACTTTTTTCAAAATTTTCTTCATAATTGTTGTGTTACATTTGTATTGCGTGGTGAAATAGGGTGGAGAAGTTTAAGATTCCACATGTTCCTCAAACAACGTTAAAGTCGATACGTTTTCCAAACGATATGATTGAGGAAATTGAGGATGCTATTCGAGGAAAAGAATGTACGTTTTCTGCATTTGTCATTGAAGCGGTTCGAATTGCTTTGCTAAATTTGAAAGAAGATTCCTCGCAATCTGGAGAATAAAATCCCACGGACGATTAAAAAGTCCGTGGGATTTTTATAGTTTAACTATAATTTTGTGAAAGTTGCTTACCTAGAGTTGACATTGCTTAAATTCTAATTTATAATTAATATTAAAGAAGATTAACAAAATTTAGCGCTGTTTATATAAAATTATAGCGTTATTTTCTAAAAGAAAGGTAGGGAACTTCATGAAAAGAAAAACGTTTGGCATCGTTTTTTCCGTTTTGCTTCTTTTGGGAGGTGCGGTTTCACTTTCTCTCGCATCCAGTATACCACAAGAAAAACATGGTAGGGAAGAAGAAATCAGCGATAAAGAGATTCAGCAACCGTCATGTGAAGTGCCCAGCGACCGAATAAAAATTACGCCAACATCGGAGCCAGTTCTTTTAGGCAAAACAGGAGAAGCTTCCGGAGAGGTGGCGTATTCGTTTTCGGTGCAGCCTTTGGCGGATGGAGTCAAACGGATTTCCTTACTTTCTGGGAACCCAGATGTCAAATTTGTAGAGTATGTCACTTTGCCGAAAGAGGATTATTTAAACAATATAGAAGTGGGTTTTGAGAAAAATCGCGTGCTTCGGCAGAGTATATCTGAGCATCTCTCACCGGATGGGACGACCCCTTGTAATGCGACAAAGTGGTTGGAAACTCCGGTTGAAAAGGAGCTGGCAAAAGGAGAAGAATGGAAAATTGATTTGGAGTTTCCAGTAGAACTTCTCGAGGAAAAAGGCGTCAGGCCGGAAGGCTCGCATGCATGGACAATGGATGGATTTTCCCTTTATGCGTTGTTGACGGATGAAGAGGGACAACAGGCTTTACAGGAGATTTGCTTCGCAAAACAGGACAGCAACGCCTTAGAGGTATCTGTTTTCAGCCGGGACTTGAAAGATCTTGCGGAGATTGAAACATCTTCAGAAATCATCACGAAGGAGCTGCACGACTACCGATATATCTATGCCTCCCCGGAAAAGGTAGAACCGGTCTATCATTGTACCCACATGGACACCGCAACCGGAACGGTTTTGGAAGGCGATTTGACGCTGTCGCATACCACACAAATGGGGGATGCAGTTTATGCGTATTACGATGGGACAGTCATGGGCGTTAAAGAAGGAAATGCGTTTTCAGAGTTTCCATATGGAGAAAGCGTATAATCTCTACTTTATAGAGGCTGCTTTAGAAAGCGTTGTGTAATTGTGTATAAAAAGAGGGTATCCCAAAAGTCATGAAAAGACGGAAGGATACCCTCTTTTTTTAGAAACTCAAATATTTTCCAGACAGAAAGAGGATGCCCTTTTCCTATGAATCCAACAATTCGTAGTTTTGGGACGTCCTCTTTTGAGCTTATAGATGCTAGGCGGTGGTTGTGAGAAACGGGGCAGCCTTAGGGATTTGGAAAACTGTTTTCATAGAAGTCCAAAAAAATGGACACTCGCATACATTCCTCCCGCAAAGTTTCATCCTCTGTGGGAATCTGCGAGCCATAGTTTTTGTATGGTTCCCAATTTGAAGGGGTGAAGGGTTCCAAATCGAATTGTCCCTGAATGGCGGCGATACCCGTCTGAAAATCCATGGCGGCTTCCGCAAAGGCATCGTCCGGGTCTTCAAAGACCGGCATACCTTTGGAATTGATTCCCATTGCGTAGGCAGGTTTTCCCATGAGAAAATCGGGAACTTGCTCTTCAGAAACCGGACCTATCACATTTCCATAGAGATTCTCTATCCGGTTTTGATGAAAAAACCAGGCGAGCACGGCGACGGCCATTATAAAGACACATGTAATAAAAATAGAAGACTTCCGATGTTTTTTCATAGGGATTAGACTATCCTATAATTGCATAAGGGATATATCCTAAATATTCCCACCCGTTATCTGAACTACTGACCCTTCGTTGTAATCGGATGAGTGTTGGGCAACTTTAAAGTCTGTATATCCGCTGCTAGTTTTACTGCCAATAGTCGTTACAAAAGTGCAATGACCCCAACCACTGTCATTATCCGCATCATAGGCAATAAAGTCGCCTTTTCGAACTCTATAAGTAGCTAGGAAAATGGCATTAGATATTTTTTATAGATAACATTATACGTATTAGATTTTCACGAACTACGCTATTCTAGACTTGTACATTGGAAAACATCAACTTTAATTTAAATTATATTGATTGATTAAAAACGCTTTTGGCTCTTACAAGATATATCGGACAATAAAAGTCTATTTAGAATTACTTATTAAAAGAATAATAAAAATATTCATAAATGTCAATAATTAAAATAAAATTGATACATTATTTATAATAAAAGTTTTTATATAAACTATTTAAGTTAAGATTTAAAATTACAGTTTATAAATTCGTCAATATGAAAATAAGTAAATTTTATTAATAATGTACTGAAATCCTTATTTATAGCTTCCCGGGAGGCGTTCCGATTCTTTGGTCACAATTCACGATTTGTTCTTTCTTTTTCCCTGTACATATGGTATAATAACACCCGTATGCTCAACATTGAGATGAATAATTGGTTTTCAGGAACCATTTTGAGGTGAACGTTCATGGGTAATATTCTCAAAGCCTTTTTTGGCAACTACAGCAAGCGCGAGTTAAAGCGCATTCAGCCCCTTTGCGACAAGGTGCTCGCACTTGAAGAAAAATACAAGCAGCTGAGCGACGAGGAATTGCAAGCGCAGACCCCTGCCTTGAAGGAACGCTTGGCCAATGGCGAGACATTGGACGACATTCTGCCCGATGCATTTGCCGTCTGCCGCGAGGCGTCCGCCCGCGTTTTGGAAATGCGCCACTTCCCGGTGCAGATTATCGGCGGTATTGTTCTGCATCAGGGCCGTATCGCAGAAATGAAGACCGGTGAAGGTAAAACCCTTGTGGCAACGCTTCCGGCTTATTTAAATGCCCTGTCGGGCAAGGGCGTCCATGTGGTCACGGTCAACGATTATTTGGCACGCCGTGACTCCGAATGGATGGGCAAGGTATATCGCTTTTTGGGCCTGTCGGTCGGACTGATCGCCCACGATATGGACAATGCAGCTCGTCAGAGAGCTTACAATGCGGATATTACCTATGGTACGAACAATGAGTTCGGGTTCGATTACCTGCGCGACAACATGGTTATCTATAAGGAGAATAAGGTGCAGCGCGGCCATAATTTCGCCATCGTCGATGAGGTTGACTCCATCTTGATCGACGAAGCGCGTACACCGTTGATTATTTCCGGCCAGGGGGACAAGTCCACAGAACTGTACAATATTGCGGATGCATTCGCCCAGACCCTTCAGATGGTGAAGGTTGCGGACTTGGATTCGAAAGAGGACAATGACGAACTCTATAAAGACGCGGATTATATTGTCAATGAAAAGGCCAAGACGGCTACGCTTACACCGTCCGGTGTGCGGAAGGCGGAAGCCTACTTCAATGTAGAAAACCTGACGGATGCGGACAACATTACGCTTCAGCATCATATCAATCAAGCGATTAAGGCGCGCGGCGTTATGACGCGCGACATCGATTACGTGGTCAAAGACGGCGAAGTCATCATTGTCGATGAGTTCACCGGCCGTTTGATGTATGGCCGCCGGTACAACGAGGGCCTGCACCAGGCCATCGAGGCGAAGGAAGGCGTCAAGGTGGCGCGCGAAAGCAAGACCCTTGCGACCATTACCTTCCAGAATTTCTTCCGCCTTTACACAAAGCTTTCCGGTATGACCGGTACGGCGATGACGGAAGAGGATGAATTCCGTGAGATCTATAAGCTGGATGTCATTGAAATTCCAACCAACCGCCCGATGATCCGCCAGGATTTGCCGGACGTCGTATATAAGACAGAAAAGGGCAAATTTAATGCAGTCATCGACGACATCGTGGAGCACCATGAAAAGGGCCAGCCGGTGCTGGTCGGCACAATCTCCATTGAGAAGTCCGAACGGCTCAGCCAGCTGCTCAAGCGCCGCGGGGTCAAGCACGAGGTTTTGAACGCAAAGTACCATGATAAGGAAGCGGAGATCGTTGCGCAGGCCGGTAAGAAGGGCGCCGTTACGATTGCAACCAACATGGCAGGCCGTGGTACGGACATCATGCTGGGCGGTAACGCAGAATATATGGCGAAGGCGGAGATGCGCCGGATGCAGTACAGCGAAGAACTCATCAACGAGGCGGACGCACATTCGGACACCGAGGATGAGGAGATCCTGGAGGCGCGCAAGACCTTCCAGGAGCTTAATAATAAGTATAAAGAGGCAACCAAAGGAGAAGCAGAGGCAGTGCGCGAAGCTGGCGGACTATATATCATCGGTACGGAGCGGCACGAGTCCCGCCGTATTGATAACCAGCTGCGCGGCCGTGCCGGCCGTCAGGGCGACCCCGGTATGAGCCGGTTCTATATCTCCCTGGAGGACGATTTGATGCGCCTGTTCGGTGGCGAACGCATCACACAGATGATGAATACGCTAAAGGTGGACGAGGATACGCCGATTGAAGCGGGGATGTTGACAAAGACCATCGAAGGAGCACAGAAGAAGATTGAAGGCCGCAACTTTGGCATTCGTAAGAATGTTTTGCAGTATGATGACGTGATGAGCCGCCAGCGCGAGATCATCTATGGCCAGCGCGATCAGGTGCTCAACGGGGAAGATCTGCGTGAACAGATTGTCAAGATGATCGAACAGGCGATTGGGGCACAGGTGGACAAATATCTGCCGGCTTCCAACCTGCGCGACGACTGGGATTTGAACGGCCTGCGGGAACATTATATGGGCTGGCTGATTGGCCCGGACGACTTGCAGTACGATGAGAGCGAAATGGAAAAGCTCGATCCGGAATACGTCAAGGAAGAGATCTGCAAAAAAGCGATGGCGCAATACGAAGCGCGCGAGCAGGCCTATGGCGACAAGGTGATGCGCGAATTGGAGCGCGTGGTCCTTTTGAAAAATGTGGACCGCGAATGGATGGATCACATCGATGCGATGGAAGAGCTTCAGAAGGGAATCCGTTTGCGTGCATACGGCCAGCGCGATCCGGTTGTTGAATACCGTTTGGAAGGCTTCGACATGTTCGATGAGATGATTGCGACCATTCGTGAAAATACGGCGCGCATGATGCTCACCGTCCAGTTGCGCACCCAGGAAGAGCCGAAGCGCGAGCAGGTGGCAAAGCCGACCTCTACCAGCGCTGACGGCACGGATACCAACCGCACGGTGCATAAGGGTAAGAAGATCGGCCCGAATGATCCGTGTCCCTGCGGCAGCGGTAAAAAGTTTAAGAAGTGTACTTGCGCGGAGTATCATCCACAAAGCTGAGAGATGTCGGAAAAGCAGTGCAGCGGAACATCTGCCGTTGAATAGCTTGTTTCATAAAAAGGGTTTGTATTTGCCCCTTGCGATACAGAGGATTCTGTGTCGCAAGGGGTTTTTTGTACCCATATGGATAAAAATTGCGTATTCCTATTCGGCCGGCAATCTTCTACTCCATTTGGCGGGAATCCGGGCCGTGAACCAAAGGCGGAAAGCGCATATTTATTTTATTTTTATCTAAACTAAGCTTAACCTGTTTTTAACATTGCACCGATAAAATAAGCTCGTACTTAAAGAAAACATGAAGAAAACGTAAGGAGCAATGAAACATGAAAAAAGTGCTTTCGATCCTAATGGTTTTGGCTATGATGTGCACAAGCATGGCGTTCGTAGGGTGCAGCTCTACGGTAGAAGGCCAATCTGAGACTCCGTCTTCCCAAGGAAACGACGTCTCGGCGGAAAATGCAGGGGATTCTTCTGAAACGGCCAACAAAGAATTGAGCGGCGACCTCACCTTGAATGGTTCCACCTCCATGGCAAAGGTTTGCCAGGCATTGGGCGAAGCTTTTATGGAAAAGTATCCGGATGTAACCGTGACGAAGAGCGGCAATGGCTCTGGCGACGCTCCGAAGGCTGTCACCGCCGGTACCGCGTTGATCGGCGACCTGTCCAGAAATATGAAGGATGAAGAGGACCCGGATCAGTTCGAGATCAATCAAATCGCAATCGACGGCATTGCGATTGCGGTCAATAAGGAAAACCCTGTTACAGAACTGACCAGCGAACAAATCGCTAAGATCTTCACCGGAGAAATTACCAACTGGAAGGACGTCGGTGGAAACGACCAGACGATCACCGTCATTGGCCGTGAGGCAGCTTCTGGAACCAGAGACGGTTTTGAAGCGATTTTTGGTTGCGAAGGAACCTGCAAATATGCTGCAGAAGTCACTTCCACCGGTGAAGTGGTTTCGAAGGTTGGTTCGGACCCGTCTGCAATCGGCTATGTTTCCCTAGATTCTGTCAACGATTCGGTCACCGCTTGTAAAGTGGACGGCGTAGAGGCGACAGAGGAAAACATTATCAACGGCTCTTATAAGGCGCAACGCCCGTTCATTCAGATCTACAAGAAGGGTTCCGACAGCGAATTGGTAAAAGCTTGGTTTGACTTCCTGTACTCCGATGAAGGACAGCAGATTATCTCCGATGTGGGGCTTGTACCGGCACAATAAATGAGCCCCGGGGCGTAATGCTCCGTACAAAATGCTCCGGCACTCGGAACTGGGTGCCGAAGCATTTTGTTGCGCCCGAGGAGAGAGGCCATGTACGGCTTGATATAGAATGGAGGGCCTGCTGATGCAGACATCATTGACCGATGAACGCGCAGAGCAAAAGCGCGCATTTGCCAATCGAATCAAACGGATTGTGGCGATTGTATTAGGCGCCGTAATCCTTATATCGTTCTTTTTTCCTTACATCCAGTTTGTTTTTAAAAATACGGTATATTCTTTGACCGGATTACAGCTTGTTACGGTACGCGGAATGATGGTTCGTGGACCGCAGATGAGCGGACTTGTGACCATTCCTTTGCTCACCCGCATCGCTGTCGCGGCAGGCGTTGTGTTGGCTTTGGCAGGGATCGTGCTGTTGCTTTTGAAAAAACCGGTGTGGGCGGGGGCGGCCTACATCCTCTCAGGAGTAACGCCGTTGGTCTCGCTGATTACAACTTCCAGCATTCAGACGGCGGTCACTTCGCTCAATATCAGCGAGATAGAGGTGCATTATCTCTGGCCGTTCCTTTGTACATTGGCTTTTGGAATCGCCGGTGCGATCCTGGCGCTTTGGACCCAGGGAACCGAGCGTCTGGCCAAGTCGGTTTTTCAGGTCTTTTCCTGTGTATCCGTCGGCTCTGTAGCTGTTATTACAATCTATATCCTTGTCTCCGGTGCTCCCGCCTTGATCGAGATCGGTGTGGGGGATTTTCTGTTCGGCACAAAGTGGGAGGCAAGCGCGGAGGTTTTTGGCATCCTGCCGATGATCCTTTCTTCCATTGCGGGAACTTTGGGCGCGATTGTTATCGGTGTGCCAATCGGCCTGTTGACCGCCATCTTTCTCTCGGAGACCGCCAATCCGATTCTGGCCAAAATTGTACGTCCGGCGGTTGAATTGTTGGCGGGTATCCCATCCGTCATCTACGGTTTTTTTGGCATGCTGGTGATTGTGCCTGCCATCCGCAAGTTCCCGCCCTTTCAGGGACATACCACGGGTGATAGCCTTTTGGCCGCCATTTTAATCCTGGCGATCATGGTTCTTCCGACGATTGTAAATGTCTCTGAAACGGCGCTGCATGCCGTGCCAGTCTCCTATCGGGAAGCCTCCCTGGCATTGGGGGCTACGCAGACGACCACCATTTTTAAAGTGACGGTTCCGGCGGCGAAATCTGGAATCCTTTCGGGGGTAATCCTGGGGGTAGGACGTGCCATTGGCGAAACCATGGCGGTAATTATGGTGGCCGGCAATGTGCCCAATATGCCGAACCTACTCGGCTCTGTGCGTTTCCTGACCACTGGCATTGCCATGGAGATGAGTTACTCCTCTGGATTGCACCGTCAGGCGCTGTTTGCCATCGGATTGGTGCTCTTTGTGTTTATTATGATTGTCAATATCAGTTTCACATATATTTCCAAGAAGGGGGTACAGCTCGATGGAAACTAATTCCCTCTATTGCAAACACAGCCGCCCCAAGGACACGGCGTTGAAGGTTCTTATCAATCTGGCTGCTGGGGTGACCGTTGTGGTCCTGGTTGGAATCATCGGCTATATCCTGGTCAACGGCCTGCCCTATGTCACCTGGCAATTTATTTCCACACCGTATTCGGAAATGAATCCAGATCAAAAAGGCATCCTGCCCATGATTATCAATACCTTGTACATTGTGGTGATCACTCTATTGATTGCGGTGCCAATCGGGCTTTCTTCTGCCATTTACCTGACCCAATATGCCAAGCAGGGGCGGCTGGTTCGTTCCATCCGGTTTACAACGGAGGTCCTTTCTGGTATCCCGTCGATCATTTTCGGCCTATTTGGTTACACAGTGTTCTGCATCCTGTTCCGCTTACAGGTTTCCATCCTTGCGGGCTGCCTGACTATGACGATCTGTATTCTACCGACCATCGTGCGCACAACGGAGGAATCGCTTATGGCGGTTCCAACCAGCTACAAAGAGGGCGCGCTTGCACTTGGCGCTGGAAAGTTGCGTGTGATCCTGGGCATCGTGCTCCCATGTGCTATGCCGGGCGTGTTGACTGCCATCATCCTGGCGGTGGGCCGTATTGTAGGGGAGAGCGCCGCCCTTCTGTTCACTTCAGGAATTGGTTATAGCATGCCGAAGGACTTTTTCCGGCAGATCATGACCAGCGGGCGCACATTGACCCTGCATTTGTACCAGACAGCGCGCGAAGCCTCTACACCGGATGCCATGAATATTGCCTTCGGTACAGCGGCGGTCCTGTTAATTCTGGTATTCCTATTGAATTGTTTGACAAAAGTGGTGACGAAAGCAGTAAAGAAGGGTTGAGAACGGATATGGAAATGGGAAATCAAAAAATTGTATTACAGGATTTGAATCTGTATTATGGAGACTTTCATGCGCTCAAGGGGATCAATATGGAGATTCCCGCCAATAAAGTGACGGCATTTATCGGCCCTTCGGGCTGTGGCAAATCCACTTGCCTGAAAACGTTGAACCGGATGAACGATCTGGTGGACAACTGTAAGATTTCAGGACTTGTCACACTGGATGGCGAGGATATCTACGATCCGCGGACGGATGTGACCCTCCTGCGCCGCCGTGCGGGGATGGTGTTTCAAAAGCCGAACCCTTTCCCAATGTCGGTATATGACAACATCGCCTATGGACCGCGCGTCCATGGGATCAAGAATCGCCAAAAGCTCGATGAGATTGTCGAAAACTCGTTGAAAAGTGCAGCGCTTTGGGACGAAGTAAAGGACCGCTTGAAAAAATCTGCATTAGGCCTTTCCGGAGGCCAACAACAGCGTCTGTGTATTGCCCGCGCATTGGCGGTTGAGCCGGATGTCATTTTGATGGATGAACCGACCAGCGCGTTGGACCCGATCTCTACCTCGAAGATCGAAGATCTGATGGACGACCTGCGCAACCGGTATACTGTGGTGATTGTCACACATAATATGCAGCAAGCAGCCCGTATTGCGGATCGCACGGCGTTTTTCCTCTTGGGCGAATTGGTGGAGTATTCCGATACGCTCTCCATGTTCAACAAACCGCAGGACGAGCGGACAGAACGCTACATCACCGGCCGCTTCGGATGATGATGCATCTTCCCCTGGAACCGGATTTGATGTATAATAAAAAATAGGAGACAAGGATTATGCCAAGAAAACTGTTTGACCGCGAGATCAATGATTTGATTCACCGCATGACCGATTTGGGAAATGACGTGGATGGCCGTATTCAAATGACCATTGACGCCCTGCGTACCTTAGACATTGAAAAGGCGAAAAAGGTTGCGACCAGTGACAATGAGATCGACAGTGAGGAACATAGAATCGAGCAAATATGCATGAACCTGATCGCTTTACAGCAGCCCATCGCCAGCGACCTGCGCACCATTGCGGCCTGTTTGAAGATTTTGACCGATATGGAACGGGAGGCCGACCAGTGCGCGGACATCTGTGACATTCTGACCATCGCAGAACTCGACCGGAGCAGTTTGGCCTTAGCCCACGTGGTACAAATGTTGGAAGCGGCACATGAAATGTTCCGCGGCGCTTTGGATGTGTTCCTGAGCCGCGACGTTGAGGCGGCACGGAAGGTCTGCCAGGCGGATGACAACGTGGATGCGATGTTTTCCAAGATTGTCTTGGAAGTCTGTGGAATCATTACGGAAAACCCGCAGAATGTCATGTGTGATGTCGATCTGATCTTTATCACAAAATATGTGGAGCGTATGGCGGATCATGCGACCAATATTGCGGAGTGGGTCATCTATATGGAGACCGGCGAACATCCGGATCTTAACACGAAAGTCTTTTAAAGATTGACGGGCGGCGGGCGCTCCTGTCCGTCTGTACATAGAATTACCGTGAGGAAAGAGTGCGAGAAAGAGAGGGGCATTTATGCCTTTGGTATATATTGCAGACGACGAACCCAATATTCGCCGTCTGGTGGCGTTTGGCCTGAAGGACAGCGGATTTGAGTCGGCTGAATTCGCAGATGGCGAGACACTTCTTGCTGGTATTAAGGCGCGCAAGCCGGATGCCGTGATCCTGGATTGGATGATGCCGCCGCCGGACGGTCTGGCAGTGTGCCGGACGCTGCGTGCCAGCGCGGATACACGGGACATTCCCATCCTGATGTTGACGGCACGCGGCGAAGAGATTGACAAGGTTCTAGGGTTGGAACTGGGAGCGGATGACTACATTGTGAAGCCTTTTGGAATCAAGGAGCTCTGTGCGCGTGTACGTGCTGTGTTGCGCCGTACCGAGCGGGCGCAGGAGCCGGAGCAGCGGTTGGAGGCGGGTTCCCTACAGGTCGACATTGCACGCCACATGGTTACGAAAAATGATACCAAAATAGAACTGACGGCCAAAGAATTTGATCTGCTTGTGATGTTGATGAAAAACCGTGGAAAAGTGCTCACACGCGACAGTCTGCTTGATAAAGTTTGGGGCGTCGAGTATTTTGGCGATACAAGGACAGTGGATGTACACGTGCGATACTTGCGTCAGAAGGTGGAGGACGATCCCGATCATCCGGCATTGATTCAGACCGTCCGCGGTGTGGGATACCGGTTTACAGAGTAAGTTGTACAGGGCATGCCCTTGCGGGTATGCCGCTTTTTTTACACGTTCCTGGAAAAATACAAGAGAGGGGCAGCCGAATGAGGAAGCGGATGATGTTGTGCAACATCGCTATCATTATAGTGGGGTTTTGTGCCGCCTTTTTGACGGCAACACTTCTGGTGCAGGGACAATATGAAAAGGAGTTTACCAAGCAGTTGGACACGGCCTTGGCGGTGCTGTCCACACAGTCGGAGGCTTTGGAAAATCCGGGAAAGGTGTCCTATGAGCTGGGAGAGGCGCTGAAGGCGGCTGGCCAGCCCATTCGGATCACCATACTGGACGAAGAGGGCCATGTGTTGGGCGATAGCGAGGATAAGGAGATCACCGAAAATCATGCCAACCGTCCGGAAATTGTGGAAGCACGAGAGAAGGGGGTCGGCTACGATACGCGCAGCAGCGCCAGCATGGGAATCCCCTATTATTATGAAGCGCGCCGTGTGGGACAGTATTACCTGCGGGCCGCATTGCCGATGGGAGCGTTACAGGATACCATCCGGCAGATGTGGCTGGATGCAGCACTCGGCATGCTGTTTGGGATTGTCATGGTCTGTGTGGCATCCGGCTTGTTTGTATCGTGGATTGGAGAGCCGGTCCGGCGGATGAGCCTTGCTGCGCGTCGTTTGGCCGCAGGGGAATACTCCAGCCGGGTTGAGGGAACATTCAGCGACGAATTTGCTGAACTGGCACAGGCGTTCAACCAGATGGCAGACAGCACAGAACACGCGGTGAGCCTGCTCCGCACCAAACAGGAACAGTTGGAGGGCGTTTTACAGGGAATGAATGACGGGGTCCTAGCTGTGGATGAGGGGGGCAATGTGCTTTTTCTCAACCAGAGTGCGCGCAGCTTGCTGCACTGCCCCTCCATGCAGGCTGGCGATCATTTGGAGGGAAGTCTGGTGCTAACCAAGATTTCCGCACTGTTGAGAGATGCGATGCAGGCTGGAGAGCCGGTCAACGACGAGCTGACCAATTTGCCTGAGGAGAAACGATATACGGTCTATGCTGCCCCAATGGAGGCCCAACCCACCGGAGCGGCGCTGGCAGTGGTTTCCGATGTGACGCGTATCCGTCGGCTGGAACAGCTGCGCAGTGAGTTTGTCTCCAATGTGACCCATGAATTAAAAACACCGTTGACCTCCATTCGCGGGAGTATCGAGCTTCTCAAAAGCGCAGACCGCGATGAGGAAACGCGCCGGTATTTTTACGATGTATTGGACATTGAAACCGAACGTCTGACCCACCTGATCGATGACCTTTTGGTTCTCTCACAGATTGAAAACGCCAAAGAAGATCCATCTATGCGCCCGTGCAATGTCAAGGAGGCATTGGAACATTGTGTAGAGAGGGCAAAATCGTTGGGGCAGGAGAACCACATTCGCATGCATATTGACGCCGATTCGGAGCTCTTTGTCGCCTGTACGCCAACGCGTCTACAACAGCTCTTTGGCAACCTGATTGACAATGCTGTCAAATACAATGTAAAGGATGGAAGCGTGTTTATCACGGCACAGCGGCAGCGGCAGACCGCCGTGGTGCGAGTCAAGGATACGGGGATTGGGATTGCGAAGGAGCATTTCCCACGTTTATTTGAACGATTTTATCGTGTGGATACCAGCCGTTCTCGTGAGATTGGAGGAACGGGGCTGGGACTTTCGATTGTCAAGCATCTGGTAGCGCTGTATGGTGGAGAAATCGGTGTGGAGAGTGAGCCCGGAAAGGGGACGACGTTTACGGTTTGTCTACCCTTGGCGCCGAAAGAAAAATAAAAAATTGGATTCTTTACCGGCATATGGATGTGCTTTTGTACTATATCACCAAAAAGCGTTAAAGAAACTGCACAGATTGCTCGAATCCGTATGGCTTCCACAAAAAGCAGGTTGCAATTCGACACAAAAAGAGTTAAAATAACAAAAAGACAACCGCACCAGAGCTGGACTTTGGTGCGGTAAATTTTACAGCATCGCCTGAAACAAGCAGGATTGTATTTTCCTGACCGTTTTCTGGAGCGGCTGTGGTGTGGAGGTGTACCCGATCCATGTTCTATCAAAAAGACGTGGAAACTATGCGCCGTGCAGACATTGAGGCGCTACAGCTGCAAAAGCTGAAGAAAATGGTGGATTACTGCTACAACAATATTCCGTTCTATCATGAGCGCTTACAGGCAGCCGGGGTGACCGGCGATAAGATAAAAACCCTTTCGGATATTCAGTATATCCCCTTTACAACAAAGGACGATATCCGCGATAATTACCCCTTTGGCATGATGGCGTGCCCGATGAAAGATGTCGTGCGTATTCATGCGTCGTCAGGGACCACAGGAAAGCCTACAGTCGGCGTGTATACCCAGAAGGATATTGACACTTGGGCAGAGTTGATTGCCCGTATCGGTGCGGCATCCGGTGTGACGAATGAGGATATTATCCAGATTTCGTTTGGGTATGGGCTGTTTACCGGGGCGCTTGGCCTGCACTATGGCTTGGAAAGGTTGGGTGCAACGGTCATTCCGGCCTCTTCTGGAAATACACAGAAACAGCTGATGATGTTCCGTGATTTTGGCGTTACAGGGTTGGTAGCAACTCCTTCTTATGCGCTCTATCTGGGCGAAATGGTGAAGGAGTCCCCATATCCGTCCAGCGCTTACAAGCTTCGCATTGGCTTGTTGGGCTCTGAAGGCTGCACAGAAGAGATGCGTACGCAAATTGAAAAGAATTTACATATGTTTGTGACTGACAACTACGGGATGACAGAGTTGGGAGGTCCGGGCGTATCTGGCGAGTGCGAACTGCGCTGTGGATTGCATTTCGCAGAGGATCACTTCCTGCCGGAGATTATCGATCAGGATACCTTGGAACATAAAGCGCCGGGCGAGGTGGGCGAATTGGTGGTGACCACCCTTTCGCGCGAGGGAATGCCAGTTCTGCGTTACCGTACCAAGGACATCACCCGTATCAATTACGAGCCGTGCGCATGTGGGCGCACACATGCGCGTATGGATAAGGTGATGGGGCGCACAGACGATATGTTGATTATCAAGGGCGTCAATGTGTTCCCTTCCCAGATCGAAAGTGTTTTGGTGGGAATGGAGCATGTAGGCCCGCATTATCAATTAATCGTGCGCAAAAAGAATTTCTTGGACACTCTGGAAGTCAAAGTCGAACTCAACAACGGCGAATTGTTACAGAGCTACGGCGAATTGGAAGCAGTGCAGCATAAGATTCACGACCGCTTAAAGAGTGTCCTTGGACTGGAAACCAAGGTTACCTTAGCGGAACCCAAGAGTTTGGAGCGTTTCCAGGGCAAGGCAAAGCGCATTCTCGACCTGCGCAATGAACCGGAGGAATAACCCCTATCACTGGGAATTCGTCCGCCGACGTGGCGGATAGGTCTGATATATAGGAGAGGTACAATGAAAAAGTTATTGTTGGGAAATGAAGCGGTCGCGCGCGGCCTGTATGAAGCCGGTGTGCGGGTGGTGTCCAGCTATCCTGGCACCCCCAGTACGGAGATTACCGAGACAGCGGCTACATACGATGAAATTTACTGCGAGTGGGCGTCAAATGAAAAGGTTGCGGCAGAGGTGGCAGCGGGCGCAAGTTTTGCCGGGGCGAGATCCTTTTGTGCGCAGAAGCACGTCGGCCTGAATGTCGCCGCAGATCCGCTCTTTACCATGAGCTATATCGGTGTGAACGGCGGCATGGTGTTCGGTGTAGCGGACGATCCCGGCCTGCATTCCTCCCAGAATGAGCAGGATTCCCGCAATTATGCGATTGCAGCCAAACTGCCGATGTTGGAACCCGCCGATTCTGCGGAATGCCGGGATTTTACAAAGCTGGCTTATGAACTTTCGGAGCAGTTTGATACGCCGGTGATTCTGCGGTTGACGACGCGCGTCGCACACAGCCGCAGCCCGGTGGAGTTACATGAACGCGAAGAGCATGAACTCAAGCCCTACGAGAAGAACCCTGCCAAAAATGTCATGCTGCCTGCTTTTGCAAAACCGAAACATTATAAAGTAGAGGAGCGCATGCAGGAGCTAGCCGCATGGGCGGATGAGGCGGACATCAATGTGTTGGAGGACAATCATGCGGAGATTGGTGTGATCGCCTCTGGCGCAGTGTACCAGTATGCGAAAGAAGCGCTGGGAGACACGGTGTCCTATTTGAAGTTGGGCATGGTGCACCCACTGCCTCTGAAGAAGATCCGAGAGCTGGCTGCAAAAGTCAAGAAGCTCTATGTGATCGAAGAGCTCGACGATGTCATCGAGTCATTCTGTAAAAAAAATGGAATCGAAGTGCACGGGAAAGATGTGTTCCCGCGCTGTGATGAGTTCTCTCAGAACGTCATCCGCAAATGTATGTTGGGCAAGGTTCCGGAGAGCAAGAAGGTCGATGTGGAGACGCCGGGACGTCCTCCGGTTATGTGCTGTGGATGTCCGCACAGGGGCTTGTTCTATGCCTTGAAAAAGGCAAAGGTCTATGTCAGTGGCGACATTGGCTGCTATACCCTTGGAGCGTCGGCTCCGCTGAGCGCGATTGATACCTGTGTGTGCATGGGTGCTTCTGTTTCCGCTCTGCACGGTTACAACAAGGCGCGCGGAAAAGAGGCCGAGCAGAAGAGCGTGGCGGTGATCGGCGATTCCACCTTTATTCACTCTGGAATTACAGGATTGATCGATATTGCTTACAACAAGAGCAATTCGGTGGTCATCATCCTTGACAACTCGATCACCGGCATGACGGGCCATCAGCAGAATCCAACTACGGGATATAATATTAAAGGGGACCCCACTACAGCGGTGGATCTGGAAGCGCTCTGTAAGGCTGTCGGCATCAACCGGGTGCGCGTCTGCGACCCGTACGATCTCAAAGAGGTGCAGGCGGTTCTCAAAGAGGAGCTTGCAGTAGAGGAGCCCTCTGTCATTATCAGCCGCCGTCCATGTGCGTTGTTGAAATACGTAAAGCACAAGCCGTCGCTGGTTGTGGATACCGAAAAGTGTATCGGGTGTAAGGCGTGCTTGGGCATTGGCTGTCCGGCTATCAGTGTGCACGGCGGCAAAGCTGCAATTGACCGCACGCAATGTGTGGGGTGCGGCGTATGTACCACTCTGTGCCCGAAGAGTGCGATCACAGAACAGGAGGTACAGGCATGAGCAACGTAAAAAGTGTCATGATTGTCGGTGTGGGCGGACAGGGAACGCTCTTGGCGAGCCGTGTTTTGGGCAGCGCCATGTTGAGTCAAGGAGTTGACGTAAAAGTTTCGGAGGTACACGGAATGAGCCAGCGCGGTGGGTCTGTAGTGACTTACGTGCGCTATGGCGACAAGGTGTATTCACCGATTATCGCACAGGGCGAAGCGGATGTCCTGCTTGCTTTCGAAGCCCTGGAGGCAGCGCGTTATTTGCCGTGGCTGAAGCCCGATGGTACTGTGATTGTGAATACCCAGCAGATGGACCCAATGCCCGTCGTCACAGGTGTGGCCGAATATCCCAAGGATATTTTGGGAAAGGTGCAGGAGCAAGGCGTCAAGATGGTTGCTCTGGACGCGCTGGGAATGGCGGAGCAGGCGGGATCGGCCAAGGCGGTCAATGTGGTTTTGATCGGGGCCATGGCGAAAAAGCTGGATCTGCCCAAGGAGGTCTGGATTGACACAATTCAGGAGACCGTCCCGCCTAAATTCATCGATATGAACCTCAAGGCGTTCGAGTTGGGGTATAACGCGGACATATAAACGCAAGAAATGGTGTTGTCCTCGGGACAGAATAAACATATTGGGGAACTGATTGGCTCAGGATAAATGTGTAGATATTGCTATGGATTTACACAAAAAGGAAGAGCAATGAAATGAGTTGCAATGGAAAGGGGATAGACAAATGCAGGGGAATTACTTCGAGCCGGAGATCGAGTGTGCTTCGCGGGAAGTCATGCATTACATCCAGTCCAAAAAATTGGTGAAAATGGTTGAGCATGCCTATAACCATGTGCCGTTGTACAAGAAGCGCTTCGATGAAATCGGGCTGCTGCCGGGGGACATCCAATCGATTGAGGATGTCAAAAAGCTTCCGTTTACCTACAAGGACGATCTGCGCGATCATTATCCCTTTGGTATGTTTGCCGTGCCAAAGGAGCAGTTGGTTCGTATTCATGCGTCGTCCGGAACAACGGGCAAACAGACTGTCGTAGGTTATACGAAACACGACATTGATGTATGGGCGCGTAGTGCAGCCCGCAGCATTGTTGCGGTGGGAGGAACGCGTTCAGACTATGTTCATGTCTCCTATGGATACGGTCTGTTTACCGGCGGCATGGGCCTGCATTATGGAGCGGAAAAATTGGGAGCGACCGCCATTCCTGTTTCGACGGGCAATACAAAGCGCCAGGTTCAAATTATGCAGGACTATGGTTCGGATATTTTGTGCTGTACGCCCTCATATGCCATGTATATCGGCGAGACCGTACGCGATATGGGGATTGACCCCAAAACGCTTAAGCTTCGTGCGGGTATTTTTGGGGCAGAACCCTGGACGGAAGAGATGCGCCGCGAGATCGAGCGCTTGCTTGCGATCCGCGCATATGACATTTATGGCCTTTCTGAGATTGCCGGTCCCGGCGTGTCCTGTGAATGCCAAATGCAGGCGGGGATGCATGTGAATGAAGACATGTTCTATCCAGAGATCATCGATCCGGAGACGGGGGCGCAATTGCCCGATGGAGAGTACGGCGAGCTTGTGTTCACCTGCATCGGCAAGGAAGCACTGCCGCTGATCCGTTATCGGACAAGGGACATCTGTACGTTGAACCACGAGGTGTGCGCCTGCGGACGTACGCTGGTTCGGATGGGCAAGCCGCGCGGCCGTACGGACGACATGCTGATTATCCGTGGAATCAATGTATTCCCATCCCAGGTGGAGAGCGTACTCTTGGAGCTGGGAATGGCGCCCAGCTATCAGATTGTTGTGGACCGGATCAACAACCTGGATACCATGGAGGTACAGGTCGAGATGACTCCCGACATGTTTGGAGATACGGTTCGCAGTTTGGAAGGCGTCGAACACAAGATTGCCAACGCCCTGCAATCTACCCTGAACATCGCAGCGAAGGTCCGCTTGCTTGAACCCAAATCGATCCCGCGTACAGAAGGAAAAGCCAAGCGTGTGATCGACAATCGGACCAAATTATAAAGGAGGAATCGGTATGCAGATCCAGCAGATTTCAATTTTTGTGGAAAATAAGTCCGGCCGCCTTGCGGAGATCACAGAGGCGCTTGCCGCAGCAAAGGTGGATATTCGCGCCGTTTCCATTGCGGATACCAGCGATTTCGGCATTTTGCGCTTGATCGTTGATAAGCCGAAAGAGGCAGTGGAGGCTCTAAAGGCAGCAGGTCTGACGGCTTCCCTCACCAGTGTCATTGCGATGGGAATCGACGACCAGCCAGGCGAGTTTGCCAAGGCGCTGCGCGTATTGGCGGACAATAAAATTGGCGTGGAATATATGTATGCCTTTATCAGCCGTGAGCACGGTAAAGCGTTTGTCATTCTCCGTGTAGATGACAGTGAACGCGCAGTTGCAGTGCTCAAGGAGCATCAAATCACCATCCTGAGCGCGGAAGAAATCTACGGAATGTAATGTAGAACGATTTTATACAAATTGGAGCGGACGGGAAGGCCTTTCCCGTCCGTTTTTGTTTCATAAGAAGGTAGAAGATTTGGGAACAAAATGGGAATATTATCAGAGAAATCTTCGGCCAAGTGGACATGTTTGTTTTTAAGGGAGGATCATGATGTATTGGAATCCAGAGCAGTATTTACAGTTTGAAAAAGAACGCACCCAGCCTGCCATCGATTTAGCCAACCGAATCCCACAAAAAGCCGTGGATCGGGTTTTGGATGTGGGATGCGGTCCAGGAAATAGTACAAAAGTGCTCGCGGAACGGCTTCCCGGCGCACGTGTTTTAGGGATTGATCGTTCTTTGGAGATGATTGAGGTGGCAAAAGAGCAGCACCCTGCATTGCAATTTATACAGTGGGATGCATCCCAGGACTTGGAAGGCTTGGGACCCTCATTCGATGTGATTTTTTCCAATGCCTGTATTCAGTGGATTCCCGATCATCCAGCCTTGTTGGGGCGGTTTATGGACAGGTTAAATCCTGGTGGAATATTGGCAGTACAGGTTCCGATGAACAACCGAGAGCCGATTCATCAGATTATACAGGAATGTATATCCAGCCCACGATGGAAATCCTTTTTCCCGGAGACGCGCGTCTTTTTCCAGCTGCAACCGGAGGAGTATGCGGCTATACTGGCCGGTTGGACAGACCAATATACCCTGTGGGAGACTGTATATTATCACCGCATGCCCTCACACCGTTCCATTTTGGAATGGTATCGTGGAACCGGGTTGCGGCCATACCTACAGGTTTTGCCCGCCCGTGAGGCTGAACAGTTGGAATTGGAAATTTTGGCCCGGCTGGAAGAATGCTATCCCAAACAAAAAAACGGGGAGATTTTGTTTCGTTTTCCAAGGCTCTTCTTCCTAGCACAGAAACCGCATATAAGTTCTCATGAAGAATAATTGTCTTTATAGATGGCATGGCACTTGCTCCATACTGTAATCGACTAAAAGAGTGATAAAATTTTTATTGGTATGCAAAACATCAAACAATTTTTCCGATTGAAACCATGATAGAATGGAGGGAGCGGCCCAGATACCGCTCCCTCCATTTTCTATGATAAGCTGTCGCAAAAGGGGAATCTCTCGGCGGCAGGAGGGGGATAAGTGAGCTTTCGATCGAGAACGAAGAGGGAAATGGACAACGATCTACTTACCCCAGAGTGCTTCTGTTGGCGCATGAAATGCCCCTTTGCAGGTTGTGGGGCAAGTTGAAGAAGATTTCGTGCCATTTTTGAAAAAGGTATATTGGCATGAGGTCCTTACAGGGTTTGTGAAATCTTCATATGGGAGAATTCCAAGAGGCTGTAACGTTCTTTTTCGTATGGAAGATCGATTTTTTAGGAGAAACACTCGCAATGTTTTTGAAAAGTACGGCTTGTGCCGGAGAATGAGATTACAATTTTACTATGTAATAGTATTTTGCGTGTTGCTTATAGAAGCATTTTAAAATTCTATGAGAAGTTATGTCCCGATAGAGATGATCTTTTGCACCCAATCTCTGTAAAAGGCTTCCTCATGTGATACCAGCAACACTGTCCCTGAAAATTCACAAAGCGCCTTTTTTAGCGATTCTTTTGCCTGTATATCCAAATGATTCGTAGGTTCGTCCAGTATTAAAAAATTACACGGCTTTAGGGTGAGTAAACATATTTTTACTTTTGCCTGTTCACCGCCGCTGAGCGTACGGATCGCCTGCATTGCATGTTTACTGGAGATACCACAGCAGGCCAAATGTTTGCGGACCTCTTTTGTTGCCATTTGAGGGTAAGCTTCTGAAACGATTTGTAGTGGAGTCTCATCCCCATCGCGCCATATAAGATCCTGCTCAAAGTAGCCGGTTGTGACTTGTTCAGAAAATTTATAGGTTCCTCCCATTGCGGGAATTTGGCCGGTTAGAGTTTTCAGCAAGGTGGATTTTCCGATACCATTAAATCCAGTCAGAACGACTTTTTGCCCCCCGCCGATGCGAAAATCGACCTTGGATAAAACAGGAAAATGATAACCGACGGATAATTGTTTTACCAGTAGATGTTCTGTATTTGTCAAAGGGAGTTCAGAGAAACGAAAGAATGGTTTGATTTCTTTCAGGCGGCAATCCTCCAACCGCTCCAATCGATCGAGCTGTTTTTGCCGGCCTCTTGCCATTTTTGCTTTTCTGCCAGCGATATTTTTGCGGATAAATTCCTCGGTCTTTTGAATCTCCTTTTGCTGAGCAGAATACTGACGGATGTAATCCTCTCTTATAAGCGCTTTCTTTCGGAAAAACTCGGAATAGGTCCCATAGTATTTGACGAAACGCTTATGGTCGATATCGCAGATTCTATTTGCAACTTTGTCCAGAAAATTATAGTCGTGCGATACAACGAAAAAGGCAGTTTCTAAATTGGATAACAAAGTAGAAAGCCACTCCACATGCTCTTTGTCCAAAAAGTTGGTAGGTTCGTCAAGCAGTAGGACGTCTGGTTTTTCAAGCAAAAGTTTTGCCAGAATAACCTTTGCCCGTTGCCCTCCACTGATTTTATCGATTGGCCGGTCGAGACCAATTGTCAGAAGCCCTAAACCACTTGCAACCTGTTCGATCTGTGTATCAATCTGATAAAACACACTGTTTTCAAGCTGTTCCTGATACTCTGCAGCTTGGTTCAAGAGTTGCATGTCGGAATGACCATTCTCGAACGATTCGTATATCTGCATCATTTTACGTTCGACCGCATAAAGGTTTGAAAATGCCGACTTTAAAAATGTTCGTATGGTCAAATGGCGGTCGATGTCTGCGTATTGGTCAAGATAACCTACAGATACGTGAGGCTGCCAGATCACTTGCCCCTTGTCGGGAATGATCTGTTCTGTCAGAATCTTTATTAAGGTGCTTTTGCCGCTGCCGTTTTGACCGACAATTCCGATATGCTCGCCTTTATTTAGGGATAGGCTAGAATCCTGATATAAGAGATTCTCTCCAAAAGAGTGTGTTAATCCTTTTATTTCTAGTAAACCCATGGTTTATCAAAATCCTTTCCAGTGATAATAAAAAAGGCAGAAAGCGATACGCAAGGTATCGACCTTCTGCCTTTCAGCCACATTTGGCGATAAATGACAAAAGGCTATGGACAAAACATTGTCCATAGCCTGAAAGCCCAAGATTCGCTAAAGAGTACAAGAAAACAAAGCAACCCTTGTTTTTCTGCGAAATCCTGTCGGGGTTACCTTATTTTCCGATGAAATCTAAAAGCGTGTTATATGCTGGACTCTGTACAATGTTTCATCGGCTTTGATTGTACAGAGTTGATTCGCCTACGTGGTTGATCTGTCAAATAAATGTGCATCTTCATTCTTCCTTTGGGATTTTTCACTTTTATTGTATTCTATTGAAAGGGACTTGTCAATCCTTGCTGTGTTCGGAAATATAAGCGGTAGAATCGAAAGGAAATTGAGCGCTTTAAGCCTTTTACCAGAAACCACTTGTTCATAGAAGAACCACATGGTCGCCATTTTCAGTATATAGGGCGCTCCATGTTGATTGATCGAAATTCATCGTCCTTGAGAACCGCTTACTCCTTGTTTGTATCATACAATGGAACTTGCCATGCCAAAGATTCTCATACAGCGATTCCGTTTTTTCGCTTCGTACAGGTTGGCATTTCTCTACTACTAAAGCTTCTATGACCGTTTCGTAGACAATGAGAAGATTCTATATCACAGAAATCATTTAGCATTTATACCATCCTGAACAAAAGAAAGGATCGGTTGAATGGTGCTGCGGTCGATGAAATTTACATCGTTTCCGTAGGTGTCCAAAAGCTGTTGATCCTCTACGCGCAGGGTGGCCGGGTCCTTTTTTGCAAGCATATGTTGAAGCATAGCCATCATCGCGCGATGTATAACGCTCAATTTTCGATAATTCAGTCTGCCGCGCAAATGAAAAAAGGCGGTTTTTGCCTCTAAATCGGGCGGAAAAATCTTTTTTAATGAATTGCGGATGTGCTGAACATTGGCAGGGTCGTTAGGATCGGCAATCCCACAGGTAAAAAGGATGAAGGTTTTCGGAAGAATAGAGGCATACTTCTTTAAAAAAGTGGAAAGTCCCTTTACACCGCCTGCATAAAGTCCACCTCCGTAGAGAATACAGTCATAGCGAGACAGTGTTTTGGAAGAAAGCGCTTTGACTGCATAAAGATCTGCATGTAACGCCTCTGCAATCCAGCGCGCATAGGTCTCTGTAGAACCATACTTTGATGCGTAAACGACAATTGTCTTCATGTAGCCTCCCAGCTGTTTGGATAGAAATTTTTGAGGGTATTTTTCCTAATATCGAGAAGCCCCTATGTACAATGGAATGTTGGGCCATTCCGTTTGCGTATAAAAATGATCCGCATTTACCACATAGTGGCGTAATACCCCTTGCTTTAGCTTCGGGGGTATAAGCCACACATTTTTTGGTTCATCTGTTCTATTTGAAGGAAACGGTCGTTGAGCCGAGAATCCCCGGCTTTAGACTAGGGGAGTGTCAAGGAAGGGAAATCCCTTCGATCTTTTGAAATTCCACAGTATAACCATTTGGGTCCTCCAAAAAGAAGGAATAGACCGGCTGGCTGGGGTGCTGGGCAGGGATACTCTGTGGCTGAACACCGAGCGCTAAGATACGGCGGTACTCGGCGTCTACATCGGCCCGGTTTGTACAATTGAGCGATAAACAGAGATGGCGGTGGGGAATTTCACCGTCCCCATAGGCGACAAAACCGAAGGATCCGCCATTGGCGTAAAAGATTCGCACTGTATCGGAGGCAAACACGGTGCGCAGACCGATCACTTGCGTATAAAATGCTTCGGTTGCGGATAGGTCTAGGCAAGGATAAAATGCTATACAGGAGGTTATCATGGATGGAATCCTCCTTCCCATGTACTTATGTTTTATTTTGAACGTTTACTCAAGGAAAAAGCAAAAAGAGCTTATGCAGAGCAACTTCTTGTGGGTTTATCGATCCGGAAAGGCCGCTTTTAGAAAGACACAATAAAGGAAAGCATTGGAACCGAAATGAAAACCGCAGGAGGTCCCTCAGATAAAGGGGCACAATTGATATGTGAAACAATTGTGCCAATGCCGTTGAACACAAAATGAGCGTATAAAGCCGAATCAAAAATTGCAATGCATTTCTTTTGGAATTGGATGCCCTGTTCTTAAAAGGTAGGTTTTATACAGGCCAGCTACCTAAATATATCTATAGAGAAAACCATTCAAAGGAAACCGCAAGAAAGGATGCTTTTGTACGATATGAGCAATAGGACGTTACAATAGCCATCTGATCATGACGGGCCCCTTACAGCGATTTACGACTCCATAGGCGATAGGACTCGTCGATCGTTCTGTGGTTGTGATTTGATTCCGGTTATCTTTGCTATAACGGTTTTTTGCTTATTTGTGATGGCTATATAAACGAACAACTATCAACAACTTATAGGTAGGGTATCTCCATTATCATATTAGTTAGCCGTATTTGCCTATCAGATATAGGCAAATACATGTCATAATGGTCTTGATAGTCTGTCTTACTTGCCTGTATAGGAAAATTCAGCTAACAACCATGATACTTTCGCTTAATTTAGTAGAGATCTAAAATCACTACCGTCTACAAATAGTAGACTCTACTGATCTCGAACACACTTTAACTTTCCTTTCCTGCATGGATGAAGTCAACACCGCCGCCATAGGGGTGATAAACAATACCGGTCACCCCAGGAGCAGAAGCAAAATAGTGGTTCTCATAGAAAAGAGGATAAAAGATGCACTGTTCGTTGAGATAGCGCTCCATCGCTGCACAGGTGGCGGCCGCTTCCGCTCCACTTTGATTTTCCGCCTTGGATAGATTTTCATCGTAACCTGTAGAGTGCAGGCCAGCCGGGTTGTTTGGATTGTCGCTGCGGAAGAGATCGAGGACAGCCAGAGGGCCGGAGGATTCCGGAGTAATGGAACAGATTGCAATCTGATAACTTCCCGCTGCGATGCGGGAAGCCAGCTCTTTATCGCTGAGAGGTTCCATGTTGAAATAGTTGTCGAATAAATCATTCCATTCCGTCAGCATCTCATTGGCCATCAGCTTGACTTCCGGGTCATCCGAACAGAGGATGGTCACACTCGGCAGTGCTTCTAAGCCTAACTCCTGTAGGCCGGCCAGCAAAAGCTGGGCTACTGTTGAATCTTGTTGGGGATAGAACGTTTCATTTCCCACCTGTTGGCGATAATCCCGGCCGAATAGTTTGGTTTCCGGCGGAATGATATAATCCGCAACGGTTGTTCCTTTAGGGAGATGTGTGAGTACCTTTTCACGGGTAAAGGCTTGTGTAAAGGCCTTACGGATATTGAGATTACACATAACTTCATTTTGTGTATTGAAGCACAATCCCCAGGTTGTATCTTCGAAGCCGACCACTGTGCAGCCCGCATCTTCAGCCTCTTCCACAAGTTCTGAAGGCATGGCGATTGCATCTACAGTGCCATTCGTAAGGGCGGCCACAGGATCAGAAACATCCACCTTCTTGTTTCCGATACTAAATTTAATATCGGAGGGCAAAGGTTTGCTGTCGCCAGAGTAACTGGAAGAACGGCGCAGGTTGATATAGGAACCGTGCTCCCAGCCATAAGCGCCGTCGATCGCAAATGGTCCGTTGCACAACATCGTGGAACGCTCCAAACCATAGCGTCCACCGGTTGTAAGGAAGAATTCCTCATGGCACGGCATAAATACTGCCGATGCTGCTCGAACGGGAAAATCCTCGCACGAGTATTCCAATTGCACAGAGAGGGTACGGGCATCTACCGCGGAAACGCCCAGCTGCTCCACCGGCAGTTCGCCGGACCGGATGGCGCGTGCATTTTGGATACAGAACATAGGGCTACATGTGGATGAATTGGTTGCAGGATCGAGTGCACGCTGAAACGCATAAACAAAATCATCCGCGGTTACAGGGGTGTTGTCGTCATCGTTCCAAACAGCATCCTCCCGTAGATAAAACGTAAATTGAGTAAAATCTGTGTTGGATGACCATTTTTCTGCTACACCGGGAACTGCATTGCCATCTGCATCCAGGCGAGTCAACCCTTCGAAGAGTGCCTGAATCAATATAATGCCGGATTCATCTTCCGCGATTTGAGGGTCGAGCGTCTTTGGTTCCGAAGCCAAGTGATATTGGAAGGACTTGTTCGCATTGCTGGGTTCGCTGTCCTCGCATGCTGCCAGAGAGAGCAGCAGGACCACACATAAGATAATTGCCGCAAACCGTCTCATTCCGTCACTCCTTCCGGTTTTTTCATTTATTCTAGCATCTTTTCAGGGGCAATGCAATGTGGATACAGAAATGTCATAGAATCGTAAGTTTCCTGTTATGGACTGGGATGTACGGGAGGGAATCTTGCCGGAATAGAAAAGAACCTCCGCAATCGCATGAAACGCCAATCATTCGACTTTAAAGAATTTAAAAAAATCCCATGAAAAATATGGAAACCCGCCTATACAACCCCCGTTTCATAGGGTATAATAAATATGTAGGAAACATGCATCCCGCGAGAAATTTTTATTACAATGGAAGAAATCCAAAACTTGAATGGAGGTTAAACAGATGAGCCAGAGAGTAAAATTTTATATTTGTAAGCATTGTGGGAATATCGTAGGATTGATTAACAATGCTGGTGTGCCGCTGGTTTGCTGTGGGGAGAAGATGAGCGAATTGGTTCCCAATACCACAGAGGGCGCAACAGAGAAGCACCTGCCGGTTGTTGAAGTGGATGGAAATATTGTAAATGTCCATGTAGGAAGCGTAGAGCATCCGTCTACAGAAGAGCATTACATCGCTTGGGTATATCTGGAGACCGCGCATGGTGGACAGCGCAAGGTCATTAAGCCGGGCGAGAAGCCGTCGGTGTCGTTTGCCTTGCAGGACGATGAGCTGATTGCTGTCTACGCATATTGCAATCTGCACGGCCTATGGAAGACCGAGATGAAATAATTCGTCCGAGATCCATACATATATAGAAAAAGGCGTTTCCCTGCTGGGAAACGCCTTTTTTCATTTGGAGGACGGATTATTGAATATATTGCGGAGATTCAATGCCAGAAAACACCCGGCATGCTTGCTTCTCCGCAAGTTTGGAACGGGAGCCTGTTTCCTCCCGTTCCCTCTAACGCTATAAACGGGAACAGCCGTGTTTATTCCTCGATAAGAGAACGGCCGTCCATCTCCGCAGGCTGGGGTAAACCCAGAATCTGCAGCATAGTGGGAGCAATGTCGGCAAGGCGCCCGCCTTGGCGCAGCTTCTTGCAGGGATAGCCGACTACGCAGAACGGAACAGGGTTGGTAGTATGCGCAGTGAACGGGGAGCCATCTTCCTCGTACATCTTGTCCGCATTGCCATGGTCCGCTGTAATCAGCGCCACACCGTTCATTTTTGCAATCGCGTCAAGGACGCGGCCCACACAGGTATCGACTGCCTCGACAGCGGCCTTAGCGGCGTCAAAAACGCCGGTATGGCCGACCATATCGCAGTTTGCATAATTCAAAATAATCACATCATATTTGCCGGATTCGATGCGCTCAATCAGTTTATCAGTGACCTCATAAGCGCTCATTTCTGGCTGTAAATCATATGTGGCCACCTTCGGAGAGTTGACCAATACGCGATCTTCATTCGGGTATTGCTTTTCAACGCCCCCATTGAAGAAAAAGGTCACATGGGCATATTTCTCTGTCTCTGCAATACGCAGCTGTGTCAAACCCTTGTCGGAGATGTATTCGCCGAAAGTATTCGTCAAACTCTGCGGCTTAAAGGCCACAAGAACGTTTGGCATGGTTGCATCGTACTGCGTCATGCAGACATACTTAACCGGGAAGAAGCCCTTTTTGCGTTCAAAGCCTGTAAACTCCGGATCGACAAACGTACGGGTAATCTCTCTCGCGCGATCCGGACGGAAATTGAAGAAGATAATGGAATCTTCTGCACCAATTTCTGCGCCCTGTGCACAAACAGTTGGTACTACAAACTCATCGGTGACATTTTCCTTATAGGAATCCTCCACCGCCTGAACCGGATCGGGGCACTGGATGCCCTCTCCATATACCATCGCGGCATAGGCTTTTTCAACACGTTCCCAACGGTTGTCGCGGTCCATTGCGTAGTAACGGCCCATCACAGTGGCAATCTCACCGACACCGATCTCTTTGAGCTTTGCGGCACAATCGGCCACATAATCCTTACCAGAGGAAGGCGGCACATCGCGGCCGTCAAGCAGAGCATGGATATAGACCTTTTTCAGGCCACGGCGCTTAGCGAGTTCCACCAATGCATACAAATGGGAATTGTGGCTGTGCACACCGCCGTCGGACAACAACCCAATCAAATGCAGAGCGGTCTTTTTCGCAATGGCATTGTCCACCGCAGAAATAAAAGCGGAATTTTCAAAGAAATTGCCATCTTGAATGGACTTGGTGATGCGGGTCAGCTCCTGATAAACAATACGGCCGGCGCCAATGTTGGTGTGCCCGACTTCGGAGTTCCCCATCTGTCCATCCGGCAGGCCGACGTCCATTCCGGATGCTCCGATCTGTGTAATCGGATTGCTGCCAAAGATACGGTCCAGATTAGGCTTATTGGCTGCTTTGATTGCGTTGCCGTAATCGCCAGCAATACCAAAGCCATCCAAAATCATTAAAATCAGAGGTTTTTTACTCATGAGTTATTCGATCTCCTACTCTTTTCAAAACTGCAAGGGAATTAGCCCAAGGTAGCAGCCTTGACAATCTCCGCGAAATCTGCGGGTTTCAGGGAAGCGCCGCCGATCAGGCCGCCGTCCACATCGGGCTGTGCCAAAAGCTCGGCTGCATTCTTGGCGTTCATGGACCCACCGTACTGAATGGTCATGCCGTTTGCAGCTGCCTCGTCGTAGAGGCCCTTCACGGTTTCACGGATGATCGCGCAGACCTCGTTGGCCTGTTCTGCGGTTGCAGTTTTGCCGGTTCCGATTGCCCAGACCGGTTCATATGCAATAATCACGCGGGAGAGCTCGTCCTTGCTCACACCTTGCAGAGCGATTTTGGTCTGCATTGCAACCAACTCTGCAGTGATGCCCTGCTCGCGCTGTTCCAAGTACTCGCCGACACAGAGAATCACGGTCAAACCATTGTCCAAAGCGGCGCGTACGCGCTTATTAACGGTGACATCCGTCTCGCCAAAATAAGTACGGCGCTCGCTGTGACCGATGATGACATATTTCACACCCATTGCGGTCAACATATTTGCAGAAATTTCTCCCGTATAAGCGCCGGAAGCTTCCCAGTGGCAGTTTTCTGCGCCTACACCGATGTTGGTGCCAGCGGTTGCCTCCAAAGCGGCGGCAAGATCCACATACGGAACGCAAACGACCACATCGCAACCTGCATCAGCGACCAGAGGTTTGATAGCTTCGATCAGCTCTTTTGCCTCAGCAGGGGTCTTGTTCATCTTCCAGTTGCCGGCGATGACGGCTTTTCTCAGTGCTTTGTTCATGGATGTCTATCTCCTTTTATATGATAGTCAAAAAAGAAACCTCCGGAGGGGGCCGCACAGCCGGAACATAGCGTCCCGGGCAGGCGGGAATCCCCGCCGAAGGCGCGGATGCTCAAATTAGTCCTTATCGTTCAAGCAGGCAATGCCCGGGAGAACCTTGCCCTCCAGGAACTCGAGGGAAGCGCCGCCGCCTGTGGAGATATGGGTCATCTTATCCGCGAAGCCGAGCTTCTCGACTGCAGCAGCAGAATCGCCGCCACCAATGATGGAAATCGCGCCACTCTCTGCAACGGCTCTTGCAACAGCGATTGTGCCCTCAGCAAAAGCTTCCCATTCGGAAACACCCATCGGGCCATTCCATACCACCGTGCCAGCTCCCTTGACAGCCTCTGTGAACAGCTCGCGTGTCTTGGGGCCAATGTCCAGGCCCATCCAGCCGTCCGGAATGCGATCGGAATCGACAAGCTTGTGCTCGGTGTCGGGTTTATATTCCAAGCCGACAATATTGTCCACCGGAATCAGGAACTTGACGCCCTTTTCCTTGGCCTTCGCCATCGTATCCTTCGCGAGTTCGACCTTGTCGCTCTCACAGATGGAAGTGCCGATGGAATAACCCAGAGCATTCATGAAGGTGTAGGCCATGCCGCCACCGATGATGAGGGTGTCCACCTTGTCCAGCAGGTTGGTGATTACGCCGATCTTATCGGAAACCTTCGCGCCGCCCAGAATAGCGACAAACGGGCGCTTCGGCTCGGTGAGCGCGCCGCCCATGATGGTGATTTCCTTCTGAATCAGATAGCCGCAGACAGCCGGCAGATAGTCGGCAACGCCAGCGGTCGAAGCATGCGCACGGTGCGCTGTGCCGAATGCGTCATTGACATAAATTTCCGCCAAGGAAGCAAGATCCTTTTGCCAGTGAGCGTAACTGTGCCAGCCTCAGAGACCGTAAGACGTGCCCAATTGACGCTCTTATCAGCGATGATTGCTCCTGTACAAGAGAGCTCAGCAGCAGGGGATGAAAACTTGACCAGACGATCACCCACTTGGCACTCCTCTACAAACAGCTCGCTGCTCTCATCAGAGAGGCTGTAATGATGTACATATACCTCTACCCCAGTCACCAGCTCCCGTTGCGTGAGGCTATGTCCCACCACTTTGTCGTCCGGGCTGATCGTATCCGACACATCAGTCGATGGCTTAAAAATACGGATCATATTACTGCGCGCACATGACACCAAAGCACCTGCAGCAAACGCTACTTGCTGCAGCGCCGCCCGATGCGTACAGATGGGGAGATACCCTTTGAGGGTGATCCTGGCGATATCCGCATCTAGCTCATACAGATCCGAGACTCCGGCAGATGCCATAATATCGGACACCAAGTCCCCGACCGTAATGCCGTCCAGCCACAAACCTCCCATGTACTCTGTGCCATCAATCACGCCTAATAGATCGGTACAGGTGACATCTGTGACATTGCCGTCAGTTGCAGCCTCTTGCAGATAATAGGTCCCCATGTCCATGGGATCACCATCAATCCACTCTGTAACAGCCATATCCTGCCTCAACTGGAAAGCACGATATGCACCGCTGGGATCAAGTATGTCAAACTCTCCGGACGGCGAGTAAAACTGATAATAGAGCATGTTGATGCGCAACTCGTCGGAGAGTAAATCAACCTCCTCTATCACATTGGCGCTGATAAGATCGTTGCCTCCAAATACCTTAAGCACGCCGTACCGTAGCCCGGATAATTTGAGATAATGGTATGGCTTGTTGGTTGCCAAAAATGTGATGACAATCTTATAATATCCCTCCACCAGCGGACCATAAGAGGCGTTGGCGGAAACCGGAGCAAAATCCTCCTCGTGTATCACATTGCCGCTCTGTCCATACCAAACGATATGCATATCATGGATCCAGTCTCCGGTTGACTCGCTAAATACCAAGGTAAGTCCTACAGAGGTGTGAGGCTCCGTAAATGTGATTGTCAATGTGGGAGGGACTGCAAACACTCCATCTGATCCAGAGAGTGTGTTTGACCAAACTCCCATAAACTCTTGGACAGGATCATCCGGAAAAAGTAACCGGCTCCCATCAAGCGGGATACCATCCCCCTCTAACGTTGCCCATGGATCCAGCGTCTGGGTCTCATCATGGATCTGATAGAGATCGGACCAAGGCTTGTAATTTGTGGCGGATAGGGTGGCGTCGTCAACCGCTGTAACATCCATCAGCCTAAAAGAGATCTCGCATCTGGTACTCATTGGCCATCCTCCAAAGGCTCTACTCCGGTGATATTGAGCGTAAGGCCATCCCAGCGCCGTGTGCCATCCAGCTCTAAAAACATTAGAGAGTCGTTACCGATCTCTACACGGGCGTCCAGCGTAACATCATCTTGACCGTCCGGCAAAGTAATGGACACATACTCGTCCGATGTAGCCAATGCCTCGCGCAGCGAGTCATAAGCGGCCTGGTCAAGGCTGCCCAAAGTGACTGTATACGTGCGATACCGGGCACGCAGCTCACTGCGTTTCCGGCCGCTCTCCGCAATCAGATCATACTTATACTCACGTATCTCTCCGCGCTTAAGGTCGGTTATCTCTGCACCGGGATACTTTTGGCCGTTGATCTCGATCATGTTGTTGTGCCTCCCTTGACCATCTTATCGCCTCGTCGTTTGCGCTCGACCTCGATGTACGGATACATGTGCCGGGCAAGAGCCGCCATATCGCCCTTAAGATTGATCGTAGGCGTCGTCTCTATGTACTCATGATAGTAGGTGGATTGCGTGGCCGCTGGAGCGTATTGGGCTGCATGTGCATTTGTTCGGTCAGTGGCCACAGCGGACAAACTCCCGACCTCGCTGGTTACCGCGCCGCGCATTTGAGCGAGGACATCTGGCAATGCCCGGTCAAACCCAACACCTACGCCCTGTGCGAGAGGCTCGCCAACCAGATCCCGTGTTTTGCCGGATGGGGAGTGGATGTCCGCCTCATCTCTCATGGCATTGATGGCTTGACGCACAATATCGGCGGCAGCGGTAGACAGGGCTCCAGACTTGGAGTACATGCCATCAATCATCCCTTGGATGCTGTTTTGTCCAATACTGCTCAGCGTTGATGGGACCGAGGCCAAAGCCGCATCTAGCTTGGCCGTAAAGCTTTTGTTGAGCGTATCGAGCTGACTCTTATAAAATTGATCGGCAATCCCTTTGGCCAAATCCTGCTGCTTTTGCCAAGCAGCCATGTAGCTGCCAAATTCTTCCGCAGGCAAATTAACCAGCGCCTGCGCAAATTTGGTGGCCTCCTCGACTCCGAGAGCCGTTACCTGATCAATAAATCCATCCGGCAACTTGCGCATCTGGAGCTGTGACAGAGCCTTGTCGTATGCACGCAGGGCCTCAATATGCGCGTCCAAATTGACAAGGGATAGGTCACCAGTCTCATCATCAATCACAAATAGGTCTCCAAAGCCAGCCAGTTTGGATTGCATGTCCTCTTGCTGCGCAAGGATATCATCGTTCGCGCCTTGGAACTCATCGGTGATCTCTGTAATCCGGTCCTTGGTGATCTGCAATGCCTCATCGTAGCCGTCCGTCAAGGCATCCTTATATGCGTCAGTGACCTCTTTGCCTGCATCCTCATATGCTTTTTTTGAGCGTCGGCGCTCTCCTCGATAGCGTCGATCTCCCTTTGGATGGCCTCTTTTTGGGTTTTACCGACCTTGTCCATTTGACGCTCTTTGGCGGCAACCATGGACTCTGTCGTTGAGTCAACCTTATGGTTATATGCCTCCACATTTGCCTCGACCCATTGCTCCATCGCAGCCACAGACGCATCTACACCTGTGTCGATGGCATAGGTCAAATTATCTATGTAAGACTCCCCAATCTCCGTGTAAGAGTCGGCACTCGCTTTAGCTGCCTTAATCGCTGCATTGGATACGGAGGTAATCGCTCCTGTAACATCCTTGGTCTTGTCCTTGATACCGAGGGCGATGCCCATAGAAATCATCTTACCAACCTGGTCACGCATCACGCGAGACGGGGAGTGGATGTCCAAGGCTCCCTTGATGCCGCCGAGGATGCTGTTGGCAAACTCAGTGACCTTGCCCTTGATCCACTCGCCTGCTCCTGTGATGCCCTGCCAGATGCCCTCGACGATATTTTGTCCGACATCCTGGATCTTGGACATCAGACCCAAAAACGCATCTACAAGCGCCTGGACGATCTGTGGGACTGCCTTGATAATCCCCGCAATAATGGCTGGCAAATCCTGGACGAGTGCCACAAATAGGGTAATACCTGCCTCGATGATCTTGTCAATATTAGACGTTAATGCAGTAACGATCCCCTCAATGATCCTGGGCATAGACTCTGCAAGCGTTGTAATGATCTGTGGGAGTGCATCTATCAAAGCCAAAAATAGCGTAACGCCCGCATCAATAATCGCTGGCAGATTATCCATCAGCGCCGTGATAATCCCGTCAATTAAGTCCGGCAATGCGTCGACGATCGTCTGGATAATCATCGGGAGATCCTCGACCAGAGCGGTCAACAGGTCGATCCCGGCCTGCACGATGAGATCGATATTATCAAGCAATGCTGTGAGAATCCCGTCTATGATCTCTGGGATTGCCTCCACAATGGCCGCAATAATATCTGGGAGTGCGTCTACCAATGCCGTAAGCAGCTGTATCCCCGCATCGATTAGCCGAGGAATCGATGCAAGCAATACATCGACCAGGTTGGTCACAATATTGGGGATAGCAGCAATTAAGATGGGTAATCCATCCAGCAGTCCCTGCACAAGTCCTTGGATTAACTGGATGGCCGCATCAACCAGTAGAGGTATATTGTCGATCAATGTCTGGACAATGGCAACAACAACCTCGATAATTTTAGGCACCAGTTGAGGGAGGGCCTGACTGATCCCATTGGCCAGAGCCATGATGATCTCAATGGCGCCCTCTAAGAGTAATGGTAACGCCTCAATCAATCCCTGCAACAGCGTGGTGATCATGCCCACAGCAGCTGTACTGATCTGAGGCAAACATGCAGCGAGTCCGTCAACCAATCCCATAACGATCTCGCTCGCAACATCCGCTATTTGCGGTAGGATTGTTGCAACTCCATCGCTCAATCCGGAGAGCGCCTCTCCAAATGCCTCCGCCATCTCAGAGACATCACCGTTGGCAGAGGCAGCCCCTGCGGATACCTCGTTGACAAAATCGGAGAATATGGGCAGAGCTTGATCACCGATCGGCAAAACAAAATTGGTCTGCAGTACCCGTCCGAGTCCTGCAATCGCAGAGTCAAAGTCGTCATATTTGACCGCATTGATTGCTCCAAGCGCATCGGTTGTAGTACTGATCCCGCCGTTGAGATCAGCTAAGGCTTTGACGCCGTCAGCACCTAAATCCTCCCACATTGTGCCAAACAAGGCGACACCTGCGGTATTTTGTGCCAGAGGGTCATCCATCGCAAATAGGGCGTCGGTAACATCCGCAAATGCTTGTGATGCACGCTCGCCTCCAGCGGCAAATGCCGCTGCCGTCTCGTTGGCGTCAAGGCCGATGGAGGCAAATGCCTCCATCGTAGTGTCGCTCCCGTCTTTTACCCGTATGCCAAACTCTTTGACTGCATCTCCAAGCTTGTCAACGGAAAATGTACCAGCCGCGGCACCATTGGCAAAGCTGTTAAACATGTCCTCAGCATCCAGGCCGAGCTGCGCAAAATGCACGGAGTACTCATTGATGCTATCGAGGAGATCCCCATTTTTGTCCAGTCCGCCTTGTGCGCCTTGAGCAATCAAACTAAATGCCTCTGTGCCAGATACGCCAAATTGATCCATCATCATGCTCACAGCACGTATCTGTTCTTGGATGTCAAATCCAAACGCGTCCTGGAGCATCAGGGCATTTTGGGTAAGACCTCCAATGTTGTCCGGGTCAATCTCTCCGGATATCTGCGCTACGGTGGCCATCGCTGCAGATATATCCTCCAGGCTATCGCCAAAGTTGTTGTTGTATATCTGCATCATAGCGTCTGCAAATCCATTTGCAGACGCCTCTGCGATACCCGTCGCAGCCTCAAAGCTATTAATGGCTTTCTGTGCATCGTTGGCAAAATCTACGGCATAACCTGTAGCACCGACAAGTGCCGTGCTGACTCCAGCAATTGCAACAGCGGACCCTTTAAGCGCTGCGGTGGTAGCACTCCCAAAACTGCTGATCTGGCCGTTGACATCTTTTAGCTCGCCCTCAAATCCGCTGCTGTCGCCGTCGATCTGGATGATTACAGAGCCATCTGCTGCCATGATCCCACCTCCTGGGAGACCATCGGCAGCTCAGGCTCTACTTGGTCTTATCACTAATTTTGATCTCAAATATTCGTTTGCAGTTGCGTCCTTTGCAGCGCACAAATACACCCTTGCAGGATGCATCTCTGCTTACCTGCAAGGGCATTACATATCCACAGTATGGGCATCTAACCTTGTCCAAGCTGATGCTGCACCTCCTCAAACCTCCGGGAGACATAGCTGCGCATCCGGCGGTTGCGCTCCTCCAGAGAGATACGATCCTCTGCACTGCCGCGCTTAAGAGCATACAGCTTGCGCATCCGCTCATAGTATTTTTTCTGATTTTTGGGTAGTCCTTTAAGGTCTGCTGTCCGATAATGGACGCGGCGCATAAATCCGCTATCCTCTGGCAGGCCAAACATCAGCCGCCGGAATGTCCACCAATGGAGATATATGGATGTGAGATCAATCCCATACGCCTGCCAAAACGACGAGAGCAGGATGTCTGCATCCTGATCAAAATCGTATGCGCGCTCTTGTCTGCGGATAATGGGATCGTGACCGCTCTCCTCCGTCAATGCAGGCCGTCCCAAACGATAAAATTGAAGAGATGCATCAACTGCAGCATTGACGTTATGAGGGATATGCGGATACCAGATCTGCAGCAACTGCAATACATCTGTATCTCCATTGAGTAGAGCTAACTCAA